>JBBRYO010000088.1:0-12213 GCA_038237595.1 Candidatus Limnocylindrales bacterium
CCTGGGTGAACGTCACGAGGTTGGGACTTCGCACGGCAGTCAGCGTGGGCGATGCCGTGCGGGTTTGCGTCTCATCCTAGTACGGCCCGATTGCATTGGCCGGGTTCTGCCAGATGTTCCCAGAGGGCACGTCAGCCAGCGGTCCAGACCGGAATTGCCGACGAAGCCCGTTGAACCGCCGTCCTGGCCCGAGAGTTCGCCGTAGACGTACAAACTCCGACTCGAACTGCCGCCAAATCAGCCCTTGCGCGGCCTCGGGCACGAGGTCCAGCTGGTTACCGTGCCACCTGCGCACATATGGCAGAAATCGGGTCCTGGACGCCGAGATCCTGGATTGGGGTCGCCGAGCTGAGTGACGCGCACGAGGACGAACCCCGCGACCCCCGAGCGGCCCGGCCAGCGCGCCCCCCGGGCCGCGGGCCCCGCGTAGCGCTTCTTTCCACTGGCTCCGCGGTACACCGAGTGCTAGCATCCGAGGTCTACGAGCGAGACGAGCCGCATGAGGCCCGAAGCCGGGCCCGGAAGACGTCGCTCGAGGAGGATGGCGCATGGCCACCGTAACGTTCGACCACGTCTTCAAGAAGTACGGAGACGTGATCGCCGTCAACGACCTCACCCTTGAGATCCAGGACGGCGAGTTCATGTGTCTTGTCGGCCCGTCGGGCTGCGGCAAGACGACGTCTCTGCGAATGATCGCGGGGCTCGAGGAGATCTCCGAGGGAACGGTCCGCATCGGCGATCGCGTGGTCAACGACCTGGCGCCGAAGGATCGCGACGTCGCGATGGTGTTCCAGAGCTACGCGCTGTACCCGCACATGTCGGTGCGCGACAACCTCGCCTTCGGACTGAAGCTGCGCAAGGTGCCGAAGGATGAGATCGAGCGTCGCGTCCAGGAGGCGGCCCGCACCACCGAGCTGACGGGGCTCCTCGATCGCAAGCCCAAGCAGCTGTCGGGCGGCCAGCGCCAGCGCGTCGCGCTCGGCCGGGCCATCGTACGGGAGCCCGCCGTGTTCCTCATGGACGAGCCGCTCTCGAACCTCGACGCCAAGCTCCGCGTGGCGACCCGCGCCGAGATTGCACGCCTCCACCAGCGCCTCAAGACGACCACCGTCTACGTGACCCACGACCAGGTCGAAGCCATGACGATGGGCGACCGAATCGCGGTCATGAACAACGGCCTGCTCCAGCAGGTCGGCTCGCCGCAGGACCTCTACCGGTCGCCCGTGAACCGTTTCGTGGCCGGCTTCATCGGCAGCCCCTCCATGAATTTCGTGGAGGTGACCGTCGTCAAGGACAACGGCCGCATCATCCTGCGCGACGAGTCGGGCACGATCGAGCTGCCGCTCCCGCCGCAGTACCAAAGCGTCATCGACCGCGCCCCCGATGACAAGCTCACGGCCGGCATCCGCCCCGAACACCTCGAGCTCGCAGACATCCCGAATTCGGCGCCCCTCCGCGCCACGATCGACGTGGTCGAGTTCCTCGGCAACGAGGAGCTGCTCCATGCGCGCATCGGTGACAAGGATGTCGTGGCCATCGTGGACGCGTCACACCGCGTCAAGCCGGGCGACGTGCTCGACGTGAAGGTGCCGCTGTCCGAGGTCCACCTCTTCGACTCCGAGGGCAAGAGCCTGGCCCCCTCGGCCCAGGCGAACTGACCGCGGAACCCTCTCGACACCGAGCGTTGGGGGGGGGGGGGGGGGGGGGGGCCCGGTGGCAACCCCCGACCGGGACGCCCCCCCCGCGCCCCTGCCAAATGCCCGCCCAACCCCCCCCAACCCCGGGGGTGCCCCGGCCCTGGGGCCGGGCGCAACGATTCTCCCCGCAGACCGTGACGCCCCTCGTTCCGCTCCGATCGAACCGCGAGTTCCAGGCCTACCTCGCCGCGCGTCTCACGAACTCGCTGGCAAGCTCGGCGGTTTTCGTCGTGGTCGCGTACCAGACCTACCAAATCACACGCGATCCGCTCGCGCTCGGTTGGCTTGGCCTGGTCGAGGCGACCCCCGCCCTGTCGCTGCGCTCTTCGGCGGGCATGTTGCCGACCGCTGGGATCGCCGCAGCGTCGTGCTCCTGGCGAGCGTTCGTATCGGTGGTCTGCGCGCTGCTGCTGGCACTGATCGCAACGAACGTGGCGGGCTACGGCCTGTTCGCCATCTTCGGGGTCATCTTCCTGACCGCCGTTGCCGGTGGCTTCGAACGGCCGGCGAATCCCCGGAGTCCGCGTCGCGGCGGCCTGGTCGCGTCCCCCCTAGACCGAAGAGCTGCGCGACCCCATCAGCTCGCCGCCATCGACGCCGATCGTGTTGCCCGTCATCCAGTGGGTCTTCGGCGAGGCGAGGGCAACCAGCGCGTCCGCCACGTCCTCCGGCCGGGTCATTCGCCCACCGGGGTTGCGCGCCGAGGCCACTGCGATCAGGTCCTCGTGCCCGCGGATGCGGCGCAACGCAGGTGTGTCGGTGACGCCCGCGCGGATCGCGTTGACCGTGATGCCGTGGGTGATCAGCTCCAGCGCCAGCTGGCGGACGTGCGCCTCGAGCGCCGCCTTGGCCGCACTGACCGCTCCGTAGGTCGGAACTGCCCGCTGCGCCCCCTCGCTGGTCATCGCAAAGAGTCGGCTTCCATCCCCGATCAGCCCTGCGTGGAAGAGGTCGCGCACCCAGTAGACCATCGAGTGCGCCATCACGTCGACCGTCATCTCGAGCTGCTTGAGCGACAGCTCCTTCTCCTCCGGATCGTCGACCAGGTAGGGGAGCGTGGTGCCGAAGGCGAGCGAGTGCAGCATCGCCACGATGAGCGGACTCGCGCCGGCGGCGCGCCGCTCGTCGAAGAGCCGCTTCGTGGCCTCGATCACGCCGTGCCGCTTCTCCTCGTCCGCTGCGTTGACGTTGTGGAATGCCACCGGCACGCCGATCGCCTCGATCTCATCGCGCACCGCGCGCGCAGCCTCGACCGTGCCGCGCAGGTCGAGATGCACTCCGACGATCCCGAACCCGGCGCGCGCCCACGCCTTCGCCGTCGCCGCGCCGAACCCGCTGCTCGCGCCGAGCACCAGCGCCCAGCGTTCACGGCCAGCCCAGGCGTCGACCTGGTCCTCCTCCGACATGTTCACCTCCGACCCCGAGTGTACCGACGCCCGTCGCGTTAGGCTGCGCACGATGGCCGCGTTTGCCCAACGGCGCCCCGCCGAGCCCGCGGCGATCAGCCCGAATCGCTCCCTCTGGCTGCTGACGATCGCGCACGCCGTCAACCACGCCCAAGCCGCGCTGCTGCCGCTGGTCTACCTCCAGATCATCCGGGAATTCAACGTCAGCGTTTCCGATATCGCCTACCTGGCCGCGGCCGGAAGCTTCCTGTCGGGCGCCGTGCAGCTCACCTTCAGCTGGCTGACGCGCCACTTCTCCCGGCGAACGCTGCTCGGCTGGGGAAACATCATCTTCGGCGGCTTCATGGCGCTCCAGGGCCTCGCGACGTCCTTCGGGACATTCAGTGCCGCCAACATCCTGTCCCGCCTTGGAGCCGCGCAGCAGCACCCAGTCGGCAACGGCCTCCTGGCGGAACAGTTCCCGCCGCACCGCCGCGGCTTCGCGATCAGCGTCCACATCGCGGGAGGCAACATCGGGACGGTTGCCGTGCCGCTCGTCGGGCTGTGGCTGATCGTCGGCGTCGGATGGCAGATGACGGTCGTGCTCTTCGGGATTCCGGCGGTGCTCATCGGGATCGCGATGCTGGCCCTGATCCACGAGAGCGGCACCGATCGCGCCGCGGCCCTGGCGCACGGCAGCCTGCAGGACGCGTTCCGGACGATCGTCCACGACCGCGACCTGCTGCTGACCTACGTCTCGTCGATCCTCGGTGGCGGGGCACGCGGGCTGGGCGTCCTCAACATCTTCGTGCCGCTCTACCTGAAATACGCGCTCGACTACGACGATGCCCGCATCGCGTTGATGCTCACCGTGCTGCTCGCCGGCAGCGTGCCGGCGCCGATCATCGGGGGCTGGCTCTCGGACCGCTTCGGGCGCCGTGCCCTGATCGTCGGCGTCTACCTGGGCGGTGCCGCAGCTCTTGCCGCGTTCGTCCTGGCCGGCAGCGATCCGGTCATGGTGTGGATCGCCGTGATTTTCCTGAGCGCCTTCAACTTCGTGGAGAGCCCGCAGCTCCAGGCCCTGCTCGCGGACATCTCTCTGCCGTCGATCCGCGACGCGTCCTTCTCGGTGTACTTCACGCTTGCGTTCGGTGTGGGTTCCCTCTGGACGGCCGTCTACGGCGCCATGATCCACACGGGCAGCGAGGCAACCGATCTGCCGCTCGTGTTCTGGCTCATGGCGATTGCCTTCATCGCCGCTGCCGTCACGGTGCTGCCCATCCATGCCGACAAGCGAACCGCCGAGGTGCAGGCCGCCGAGCGCGAACTCCACGAGGGGGAGCCGCAGCCGTGATGGTCGGGTCAGCCTGACCAGGGAGCCGATGCCCAATATCGAGCTGGCTCTCCTGCTCGTGATGGCGCGGGCTGGAGCCCGCTAGAGTCAATCCGTGCTCCAGCCCGCCTACCCCATCGAGACCGAGCGCTTGCGGCTGCGGCCCTACACGCCGAACGATTTCGACGCGTTCTACGGCATGCAGTCGCGGCCCGACGTGGTGCGCTACCTCTACTGGGACGTGCGCACGGCCGACGAGGTCCGCGAGGTCCTTACCAGCAAGGTCGCGAAGCGGCGCACCATCCAGCACGAGGGCGAAGGCATCCAGCTCGCGCTCGAGCTCCCGGAGCCGGGCGTGATCGTCGGGGATGCCGTGCTGATCTGGGTCAGCGAAGAGCACCAGCAGGGCGAGATCGGTTACGTCGTGCATCCCGATCACCAGGGCCGCGGCTACGCGACCGAGGCCGGGCTCGTGATGCTGCGGCTCGGCTTCGAGGGCCTGGGGCTGCACCGCATCGTGGCGCGGTGCGACGCGCGCAACACCGGATCCTGGCGCGTCATGGAGCGCCTCGGCATGCGGCGCGAGGCCCACTTACGCGAGAACGAGTTCATCAAGGGCGAGTGGACCGACGAGCTCGTCTACGCGATGCTGGCCGACGAATGGAGGGCGCGCTAGTCGCGTCGTCTATACTCGCCGCCCCGCACGGCGCCGTTGCGCTGCGGGACTCTCTCGGTCGGGGCGTGGCTCAGCTTGGCAGAGCGCAGCGTTCGGGACGCTGAGGTCGGAGGTTCAAATCCTCTCGCCCCGACCAACTTTCCCGCAGTGTGCCAGTTGCAACGCGGCGTAACATCAACTATCTTGATGACGCGATGATTGATGGCACGCTTCTCCCGGGTTATGTCACGGTCGCCGAGGCCGCCAGCCGGCTCGGGGTAACCGCGGACGCCGTGCGCCGGCTCATCCGTGCGAAGGAGTTGGCAGCCGAGCGGATCGGCCGCAGCTACCTCCTCCGAGTCGACGACGTCGAGCGTCGGGTCGACCTCGCCCCGGCGAGCGGCCGACGGCTGACTCCCGCCCACGCGTGGGGGCTGCTGGCACTCGCCGCGGGCGACCCGGCGCCGCCCTGGCTCGACCGAGTAACTCGCTATCGGCTTCGCCGGCTGCTGGACGAGCGCGGCCTCGCCGGGCTCCGCTCGCGCCTCACGGCCCGTGCACGCAGGCTGAACTATCGTGCCCACCCCTCGCAACTCGCTCGCCTGCGTTCGGACCCTGCCGTGATGCTCGCGGGAGCGAGCGCTGCCTCACAGCTCAAACTCGGGCCGCTCGCAGGCGAGATGGTCGACGTGTACGTGGACGAGCTCGAGCTGGAGAACGTGGTCAACCGCCATCACCTGCGGGCGAGCCGCGACCCCAACGTGGTACTGCGCGTCGTGCCGAGGTTCACGGACCGTTGGGCGCGACCTCACATCGCACCCGTCTCCGCGGTCGTCCTTGACCTCCTCGACGATCCGGACCCGCGCACACGGGAGGCGGCCGAGCAGGCGCTCGCGACGCTCAGCCGATGACGGTGCCGCCCATCCGCATCGTGCCCGCGTCCGAGGGTGACGCGGCCCTCTGGCGTTTGACGCGCGAGGTCTCCGAGATCCTGCACGGTCTCCCCTGGACGCTGATCGGCGGCCAGATGGTCGCGATCATCGAGGCCGAACACGGCGGATCGGTCGGCCGAGCGACATTCGACGTCGACACCCTTCTCGACGTGCGTGTTCTGCCGGCGGCCACACATGAAGCCGCACTGCGTCTGCTGAGGGCAAACTTCGAGCCATTGCTCAGCGGCGAAGGGCTCAGCTACCGGTTCGTCCGCGGCCCGGACGTCGTCGACCTCCTCGCGCCGGACAACCTGGGAAAGTAGGCGAACCTCTCGACGGTGCCGCCGAACTCCACGATTGAGGTGCTCGGAGGCACGCAGGCGATCAGGCGCAGCCGGATCGTTCTACTCGACGCCGGAGATGGGCCATTCGAGTTGTCGGTGCCGTCGCTGGCTGGCGCGATCACCATCAAGGCTCGCGTCGCCTCCGCCACCGCCCAGACGACACGCGAGAAGCATGAACGGGATCTGGCTCGCCTCCTCGCGCTGGTGGACGATCCTCGGGCACTGCGGAAGGAGCTCACGATAAGAGAGCGCAGCTACCTGCGAGCTCATGTTGGGATGCTCCGCCCCGACCATCGGGCGTGGCGTGGCATCAGCCGCGCCGAGGACGCTGTGCTGGCCCTCGAGATCACAATCGGATGATCGGGCCCGGGCGATGAGCACGTAATCGTCGTCTCCACTCCTCTCGCCCCGACCATTTACGAGTAGACGCAGCCCGACCAGATGCTCTCGCCCTGCATGCCCGCGACCTCGATGGCCGTGCAGGTCGCGAGGCCCCCCTGCGTCGAGAGATCGTCGATGCCTCCCACCTGGTTCCAGCAGCTTGCCGATTGCGCGCTCGTACCATTCCTGTGGGTAGGAGTACGGAGTTGCGAATCAGAAGGGCCCGTTCCGGCGCGACCTATCTGGTCGCTTCGATGTCAGGCGAGGGGATGTCCTTAACCTGCGTCGGTTTCCAACGAGCGACTCCATGCTGGTCAACTCAAGCGCTCACTGACGGCGTTGAGTTGCGCGGCCGAGGCTTCTGAAGCCAAGGATCGCGATCTTCGTGCGGAATTCTTCGACAGCGTGCCCGTAGCTCGCGCGGGAGGCCTTGGGTCAAGACCGCCGACGAGATCCTCGCCAAGGCAGTCCGCAAGACACAAGCCCCGATTCGGGCGCGCGACACTAGTGCCCAGGCGTACCACCGTGGACGGCACCGAACCGCTCGTCTTGGCCGGGAGCGAACCAGAGTCCGCCTTCGCCCGTCCGGTACGCGACCCCGGACTGCAGAAGCGTCTGGCCGTCCGAGTCGTCCAGCTCCATGAGAATGCCCTCCACGTCGGGCGGCTGCCCAACCAAGGCGGTTCGCAGCTCGTCGACGGTCCAATCGATCGTGGCGTCCGTCTGCACCACGAACGTGACGCGCAGCGCGCTCTCGAGCGGACGCAGGACCTGAAGGTCTCCGACCTCAAGCCCATGGCGCCTGGCAACGTCGGCGACGTGCGCGGCGAGCGCTGAATCGCTCGGAGAGCCGAACACCTGACCCAACCGCACGGCCCCGACCCCCAGGTTTGTGGTGATCGAGTCGCCTCCCTCGCCTGGACCCACCCAGCGACCGTGTTCCACGCCTTCTGGATGGTCTTCCAGGCCGTGCCGGTAGAGGTGCGGTAATCGAGTCCCTGGACCGGCCCCAGCAGGCGGCTCGCAGGCGCTGGACATCGCGGTCGCGCTCGCGATGAGGTCGTTTGCCACACCCTGATTGGAGTGCACGAGTTCGGCGACAGCTCCGACTGCGATATCGGCCAGCCATACGTCCGCCACGCGGTCGTCGTTCCGGCTCAGCGTGACGGCCACGCTGAGTCCGGACGGCGTCGAGGTGGTCGTGATATCGACCAGCTGCGGGTCGTCAGACAAACCGTACGTGACCTGCGTGTCGGCGGCAACGGGGGTGAGCGGAGCGCGCGGGTTCGGCTGGACACTGGCGTAGGACACCGGGTCGCCAGAGTGGTCGTTGTTCGGCGTCGCGGAAATCGGGATGAGGGAACTGCTCGGCGTCGCCGAACCTGGTACGGGTTCGTGGCTCGGCATCGCCGTCCGCCCGGCCGCGGTGCCACAGCCGGCCGTGGCAACGACCACTGCAAGCAAGGGTGCGGCCGCGCAGTAGATCCGCAGCGACAAACGACAAGTCGTCGACATCTAAAGCTCCCATAGAATCCGTCGCCGAAATGGATCCCCAGCACGGTGCCCGGACATGCTGCCACCATATTGATAAATGTCCGACGACGTAGCATACGTCGAGCCCGAGCTGGCGTTGTACCTCTCCCAATCGTAGAAGTGTCCGCGGTTTGACGAAGGGCATGTGGATCCACCAGTAGCCTCGCCCCAGGAGTATCCGTGGATGGTGTCCGAGAGGCCGAACCCACCTTGCGTCAGTTCGGCTCCGTTGATGTTGCCCGTGAATTGAGTTGCAAGCGTGCTCGGAGTGCACCCTTGCAGGCGGGCGTTTCAAGTCAGTCGGTCGACGCTCCCCGTCACATAGCTGCTTATCACGTCGTCTCCACGTCGAGCCACAGCAGCGGGCGGGTCGTCGACCAAATGCGAGGGATGGTTGGATGCGTGGAACAAGGTCCATTGGTGCGCTGATCTGCGCGGGGCTTGTGGCGATCCTTGGGGCCCCAGCGCTCGCCGAGTTCACCAATGACGTCATGCCGCAGCACGTCCGAGACGCGCAGGGCTACACATTCTTAGGGACGCTCACTCGGCACTTCAATCGCGACGTCGACGGTCATCGGCTTGGATTCATCGAATTCAAAGTCGAACGTCTGTTCGCGGGAAGCGAACCGCCCAGGCTGGGCGCGCCCACGATACGGGTGGGCGAGTCATTGGACATGTACATGCCAGGCGGGGACGGAGTGCGCAACCTGCTCGACGGGTCACGCTATCTTTTTCAGCTCAGCGGCCATCGACCAGGTCGAGACATTTGACTCCGTGGCCTGGGAGATCCACGGCAACAACGCACAGCTCGTGATCATGGCTGACAACCATGGGGACCCCCGTCTGGCCGCAGTTAAAACGCTCGATGAAGCAGTAGGTCTGATGACTCCGTCAATGCCACCCACTGATACCGAGGTTGCTGCCTTGAGCGGTGGTCCCTATGCGGGAGCGAGTGCCTGGGCCGTAGTCATGTGTGCTGTTGGTGGTTTGGCGGTGATTGGGTACGGCATTCGCCGGCGTCGTGCGGCCAAAACCGGAACGAATAGAGATACCACGGAAGGGAGCGACTCCTTGCCATCGCGACGTCAATTGAGTGCTGGGATCGTGCTGGGAGTCGCCCTGACAATGGGGTCGTCTTCCTTGAGTGTCTTCCCGGCCAGAGCGGAGTCGCCGACGGTGGCGAGCGCGACAACACAAGCGAGCACAGACACGCTGGATGCAATTAGGTTCCGCAATGACTTCGCCATGAGGTGCGACGTCGCCTATGTTGAATTAGCTGCTCGCGACGCCGTCGGGCTTCCCGACGATACCTGGGCCTGCCCCTCTCTCTTGAAGAGGCAGCTGCTATGGCAAGGCGAGTCGAGGTGGCCGGGTCAATCCGACCGGCGGCGGACTGGGCGGCTAGCCAGATGGAATACGCCGGAATATATCTTGACGTCGACACCCAGGGGCTGCGTAGTCCTGGCGAAGCGTGCCGCATTTCGCGGTCTGCCTGGTATGGGTCGCAGCGACGCCAGGCCACACTGCCGCTGCGAGCTTCGTCCGGCCGGCGACGCTCCGCGTCCATAGCGTTCAGGCCGGCAGACTGAACCAGAACCGGGTCCGGACCCCGTCGGACTCTGCGCCCGTCCTGCCGCCGGCTCCCTCTACCAGTTGCTGCACGATGGCCAAGCCGATGCCGGCGCCACCGCGAGCGCGGTCACGCGACTTGTCGACGCGGTAGAAGCGTTCGAACACGTGGGGCAGGTCAGCTGCCGGGATCCCCTCGCCGGTATTGACTACGGACACAAGCGCATCGCTTGGCCGACGCTCCGCTCGGATCACCACCCGGCCACCGCGCGGCGTGTAGCGCATGGCGTTCTGGAGCAGGTTGCCGAGCACCTGCGCGATTGCGTCGGGGTCGCCCCGCGCCTCCAGGCGGGCTGGCAGATCGAGTTCAAGCGCGATGCCAGCTCGCTCGAAGCCCGGACCAGCGAGGTCCACCGACCCGCGAGCGATCTCTACCAAGTCGATCGACACGACCCTTTCCGGTCCGTGGCCCGCGTCTGCTTCCGCAAGCGTGTCGAGCGAGGCGGCAAGGCGAACCAATCGCTCCACTTCCTCCGAAAGCGACGAGAAGGTCGCATCGTCCGGGAGCACGATGCCGTCTCGCAGGCCCTCGAGATATCCCTTGAGGTTCGTGAGGGGAGTTCGTAATTCGTGCGCCGCGTTCGCGATTAGCTCCCTCCGCAGACGCTCGCCCTCTTCGAGGCCCGCCGCCATCTGATTGAACGAGTCGGCGAGGCTGGCGAGCTCTTCTGGGCCGCCTCGCGGGACACGGGCGTGGTAGTCACCGGCCGCGATTCGTCGCGCTGCGTGGTCGATTGCTACGAGTGGTCGTCCGAGTCGCCGGCCGATGACAGCCGCGATCACGACAGCAGCAAGGATGCCCGCAAGGATCGCGATGAGGAGGACGACGAGGATCGACTCGTCAAACATGGCATGCGCGGACTCGGCGGTTGCCCCGTGCTCCAGCATCAATCGGGTGAATGTGTCCGACCCGACGACGACGATGCCAAGGCTCACGATCGCCACAGCCACAGCAGTCGTGCCGATGGCGGTAGCAGCTATCCGAGCCCCTATTCCACCCATCCAGTCAGGACGCCTCACAGATCTGGCCCGATGGGAACGGCTGCCCGATATCCCGTGCCCCGGACGGTCGCGATGAAACGAGGCGCGGACGCCTGGTCACCGATCTTTTCGCGGAGCCGTCCAACGTGCACGTCGATCGTCCGGTCAAGGAGCGTCTCGGCGTCTGGACCGTAGACCACATCCAGGAGGCCATCGCGGGTGAGAACTCGCCCCTCGGCTTCGAGAATGGCAACGAGCAGGCGGAACTCGACAGAGGTGAGGCCAACAGCGCGACCGTCCACGTGAACCGTGTGACTATCGCGATCGACGAGCATGCCATCGAGGCGCAGGACCGTGCTGACGGGCGACGGATGGCGGTTTGCCGCCGTCCGCGCGAGAACCCGCTGCACTCTCAGGACGAGCTCGGCCGGCGAAAATGGCTTCGGCAGGTAGTCGTCTGCACCGAGCCCGAGTCCCGCGATCCGATTGGCGGTCGTACCCAGCGCTGATAGCACGATGATCGGCGTCTCGGCGCGGTCGCGGACCGCCCGGATGACCGTCCGCCCATCAATACCCGGCAGCATCAGATCAAGGACGACCAGCGCTGGATCCTCGCCTTCGATCAGGTCGAGCGCTGTACGCCCATCCAGCGCCTCAATGACTCGATGACCGTCTCTTTCGAGATATGTCCGGACAAGTTTGACAATCTTGGCGTCGTCGTCGACGACGAGGATTGGACGAGACCGGTCGTACGCCATCATCCGCATGGTATGCGCGACGCGCCGCACCCGGGCTACTGGAGCGGAGCTGCTGCGATCGCGTGGGTCATCTCCGTGTCCCAGAGCACGACGGTGTGGTACGTCATCGCGTCGGCTGACGCCGGAACGGCGAAGTCCTGCATACCCGATGTTCCCAGGAGTGGTCCGAGGTCGACCAGGGTGCTCTTGTCGATGTCGCCGTCCCTGGTGACGTCCTTGTTGGGGACCAGGATGACGTCGGTGTGGGCGGCACTGCCGATCGTGAAGTCCTCGAAGGTGATCGTGAACGTGCCGTCGGCTTTGTGGAACAGCGCCACACTTCCGGTCGCGGTCCCATCGACCTTGTGGAAGGTGCCGGTCGCGACTGGTGATGCGACGCTCGGACCCGGGCTGTGCTCCATCATCGGCGACCCGGATGGCATCGCCGAGTGATCCATCATCGGGGACGCTGATGGCATCGCCGAGTGCTCCATCATCGGGGACGCTGATGGCATCGCCGAGTGCTCCATCATCGGGGACGCTGATGGCATCGCCGAGTGCTCCATCATCGGGGACGCTGATGGCGCGGCTGTCTGGGATGCGGCG
>JBBRYO010000089.1:0-11581 GCA_038237595.1 Candidatus Limnocylindrales bacterium
AAGCCGGCAGCCTGCTACCGGGCCTCCTGACAGCTACCCGGACCGGACCTTCCCCGGCAGGCGACGACGAGCTTGTCGTTGAAATCACGATCTCAAATATCGACCTCCAACAGTCTGGGCGCACTCCCGTAGCTCGTAGAACTTTGTAGGTGGCGGTCCCATCGCCTCGTCCGCTGGTGTTGCGAGCGTGGCGAGTGCGAAATCAGTCCACCGAGACGAAGGGACCGCCATGAGGACCGTAGAGCAGGAGCAGGTCGCCACCAGCGAGCTGGCGTTGCCGCCTAGCGTGCAGGAGGCGTTGGGTGAGCTGGTCAACGCTGCCAAGGACGGGTTGCTGGCGTTGAGCGTCGGTGTCGGGCTGGGGGTGCTGGCCGAGATGATGGAGGCCGAGGTCGACGAGGTGGTCGGCCCCAAGGGCAAGCGCAACCCCGATCGCAGCGCGGTCCGCCATGGCCACGAGGATGGCGAAGTTACCCTCGGCGGCCGGCGGGTCGGCGTGGCGCGTCCGCGCGCCCGGACTGCGGATGGCGAGCGCGAGTTGGCACTTCAGACCTATGCGCACTTCGCTGACCGCGACCCGCTCACCCGTGTGGTGCTAGAGCAGATGCTGGCCGGCGTGAGCACGCGACGCTTCGCGCGCACGCGTGAGCCGGTCGGCCAGGAGGTCGTCAACGCCGAGCGCTCGACCTCGAAGTCCGCTGTCTCACGCGAGTTTGTCGGTCGGACTGGCGAGCACCTGCGCGAGTTGATGTCCAGGCCGCTGGGTGACATCCGCTTGGCGGCGTTGATGCTCGACGGGATCGAGCTCAAGGGCCGCTGCTGCGTCGTGAGCCTGGGTGTCACGACCGACGGGATCAAGGTCCCGCTCGGCCTGTGGGACGGCTCGACGGAGAACAAGACCGTCACCAAGCACCTGCTCGCAGACCTCGTGGCCCGTGGCCTGGATGTCGAGCAGGGCGTGCTCGTCGTGCTCGACGGCAGCAAGGCGCTCAGGGCCGCGGTCAACGAGCTGTTCGGGCCCGTCGCAGTCCAGCGTTGCGTCCGCCACAAAGAGCGAAATGTGCTCGAGCACCTGCCCGAGCGCGACCGCCCGGCTGTCAAGACACGCATGCGGCGGGCGTGGGCCCGTGAGGACCACACGCTCGCGCTCGAGGGCCTGCACACGCTCGCCGACGAGCTTGACCGCTCGCACCCAGGCGCCGCCGCGTCGCTGCGCGAAGGACTCCAAGAGACCCTCACGCTCACCCGCCTCGGGATCCGCGGGAGCCTGAAGCGCACGCTGCAGAGCACCAACCCGATTGAATCGATGATCGAGATCGTCCACCGCACCAGCCGCAACGTCAAGCGCTGGCAATCCGGCGACATGTGCCTGCGCTGGACCGCCGCCGGGATGCTCGAAGCCGAGCAGCAGTTCCGCAAGATCATCGGCTACTCAGACCTCGCCAAGCTCGCCAACGCCGTCGAACGCGACCTTGCCAAGCGCACCATCGAGCCGTCTCCCACCACCACCACGACCACGGCGCCCGAGGTCGCCCTATCGACCGTCTGAGATAATTCACTCACCCGACCGCCGCCGCGAAGTTCCACGACGGACGGGACAACCTCCGCCTCACGCCTGCTCGCCGCCTACCGCCACCGGACCGGCGCACCAACCTGAACTGTTACCTCATGCCGAAGTCGGTGGATCGTCACGAGCCATCGAGCTCTGATCCACATACCTTGAATCCGTAGCCCTCAGCGAGGCCCCGGAGCTTGGCTACGTTCTCCAAAGCTGACCCGAGCAGTGCCCAAGCGCTCGCCTCATCCCCTTTGTCAAGCTGGTCGGCTGCGCGCCGGACGACGACGATCTGGTCGCTGCCCAGCAGGACGTAGTCGTCGAGCGCCTGGCGCCCGTCCGGCGGCGGCACGACGGTCGCCAGCCGCTGGACTGAGGGCTCGGCGGCGCTGGCCAGCCGGCGCAGAAGGCCGGCCCGCTCTCCGCGATCGGACGAGTTCCTCAGCTGATCGACGAGGGGCGTAGCCCTCCGCCGGTACTCGGCGCAGGCGGCATCGCCGGCGGCGATGACCTCGTCCTTTGTCATCGTGCCGGCCGTAGCCTTCGAGCCGGCCGTGTCGGACTCGTTCTGCTCCCCGCAGCCGGCCGCGAAGAGAGCGAGGACGATCACGATCGCCGGCAGTCTGCGACGCAAGCGTTGCGACTCTCGTCGTCGGCCCGTCAGGTCGCCGGCGCGCCGTCGGCCGCGTTGCGCAGCGCGGCGATGTCGAGCTTGCCCATTCCGAGCATCGCCTGCATCGCGCGCTGGGCCCGCCCCGCGTCGGGATCGGTGAGCAAATCCTCCATCCCGGTCGGTACGACCTGCCAGGACAGGCCGTAGCGGTCCTTCAGCCAACCGCACGGCCCTTCCTGCCCGCCCTCGGACAAGCGTTCCCAGTAGTAGTCGACCTCGGCCTGATCCTCGCAGTCGATCTGGAAGGAGACGGCCTCGTCAAACGTGAACTGGGGGCCGCCGTTGATGGCGACGAACCGCTGACCGTCCAACTCGAACTCCACGGTCATCACCATGCCGGCCGGTCGCGGCCCGGCCTCGGTGTAGTGGGTAACGTTCACGACGCGCGAGTTCTCAAAGACAGAGGTGTAGAAGGCCGCGGCCTCCTCGGCCTCGGTGTCAAACCACAGGTTCGGGGTGATCTTCTGCTGCATGGCCGTGCGTCCTCTCGTAGGGCGGGAACGGCTTCCCGCGACGGATACTGCACCACTAGACCGTCGTGCGAGTACAAACTCATCGCCGGTCACAGGACCGTTGCCTCTGCGCCGCAGCCGCGGCGCCCACTTGGGAGCACGGCTGGGCCCGTTCTGGCGGTCGGCGCGGCGCTTGAGCGCGTCGCGGGCGACTCCTGGGTGGAGGATGCGATGTCTATGACACGGCGCTCACCGCGGCGCGCACGGTCTCTACGAACTGGGGCCAGTACTCCACTCCGCGCGCATGGCTGTCGTAGGCCGCGACGCCCGCGAAGCGCAGCTCCGGCGCGAGCTCTTCCATGAGCACGCGGGCCTCGCTGGCCAGCATGTAGTCCGAGAGCCCCTCGGCCCCAGGCTCGTGGACCCACCGCAGGATACGCCGTAGCGCATGAAAGAGCTGCGGCCAGTCAGCCAGTGCTGGAAGCTTGTCAAGGTGGAGCAGCTGCGCCCATCGGTCACGGGGCGCCCCGTAGCGTTGCTCGTTGGCGATCGTGATGGAATCGATGACTCGGGCACGGGCGAGGGAGGTCAGCGCCTCTTGGACGTTGCGCTTTGCATAACCCGCTGCCTCGGCGATGACAAAGACAGAGAGGCGAGGGGCATCCGAGCACAACAACGCGCGCATGACCTCGGCCCGAGCGCCAACACCGAGGAGGTGACGGATGCGAAAGGCAAAGTTGATCGGGGCGTCTAGGTCGGGGGCCTGTGACTTGTGGCTTGGCGCAACGTGCGCTCTCAGCAGCCCATGGCGCAGGAACGCATCGTCTGGCCGCTGGATCGCGGCGTGGGCCGCCCGAAACAGTGGTCGTCCAGTGGCGCCGTCACCCGCGGGCGCCCCCGTCGCCCGGGCCGCCAGTCGCGGACGAGGGCGCCAACGGGAGAGCCATCCAAGCGCCGCCTCAACGAGGGCTCGGTCTTCCTCGTCGCGCGCCAGGTTGCGTATTCGCTGAACGCTGATCAGGCGCTCATTGACGACGAGCCAGTCGAGCACCTCATCGAAGAGGCGGGGGTCGTCGCGCCCAACCTCGAAGGTCAAGAGCAACAACGCCTCGGGATCGGCGACCCACCGGTCTCGCCGGCCGGTGCTAGCCGAAACGCCCATCTGAGCCCACTGATCCCACGCGAACGCGACCAGGGCCTCGCTGACCTCGCGCCTAAGCTCCGAGATCCGCATCCGCGACCCCCAGGCGAGACAACGTTTGCTCGAGCAGATACTTGAAGCCAGGCGACGGATCGTGCGTTCGGGTCCAGCGCGCGGCACGGACCAGCTCATCGGGCGCTGGATTGAGCGCCCGCAGGTCGAATTCGTGCTTGCCCGGCCCTTGGTCGATGACCGCGTAGAGCTTGAAATGGATCTGATCGAGGCGCGAGGCGAAGTGCACCGTGAGCTCGTCGCCGTAAGCCTTGGTCTCCAGGCGACCGACGAATCCCTCGGGCAGCCCGAAGTCGAGGAGGCTCGAGGGCCCCGCGTTGAGCCACGTCCAAGGGAGCCCGAAGTCGCGGCTTACGCGATCCCTAGCGGCGACCAGCTCGCGTGGAAGCGGGTCAGCGTTGACCAGCTCGCCGCCAACACGGAGCGCGAGAACATCCACATCGCGCGTCGGCCGGTCGATGATTCCGAGTGCCAACAGCCCGGCGCCGCCTACAACTACCAACTCGCAGCGCGCACCCGCGACTGCGAGCTGCTCGCTCAGCGCAGTTAGAAGCTCGTCGGGCCACGGTTGCTTCGTGATGACAGGCATCTCGAAGTGAGATGATAGGCGTCATTCGGGCGCGTCCCCACTCCTCCAGCACCGCGAGCTCAGGCCGCCGCGTTGAATTGCCCAAAACGCAGCTCGAGCCGCTCCGGGTCAGGACGCTCATCGGACCTGCGAGGCTGAAGGATCGTGCCTCGGTGAAAGCCTTGCAGGCCGGTGCGCAGCATTGGTCCGTCGGCCTCGTCGAGCAGGCGCCGCGCAATGTGGACCACCCCGCCGGGATCGATTCCCAGCAGGTTTCGATCGTAGGCAAGGTGATGAATGGCGCACAGTGAGATGCCGTTGATTACGGTCGCAGCTCCGCCGGGATCGCGGTCGTCGATGATGTGTGCCGCCTGAAGGAGGGCGGCCTCACGAAGCGCGCAGACGGCGCATCGGTTCGCGTAGGCGCGCAGAACGGCGTCGCGGAAGCGATGCTGATGCAGGCGAACGAGCGCCTCGCGAGTCGCATAGCGTCGGACATCGGGCTTCGAAACCAGTCCAGCAGCAGTGGTGTCGGCGACCGGGAGCGCGACCTCGAACTCGACGAGCCTGCGTTTGTGATCGACAGCCGTGACGAACACGGGCGCCACCACGGCGTACTGCTTGGGGGCAATCCCGCGGAAGTAGATCAAAGGAACAGCATGCTCGTGCGCCGCGAGCAGCGCCCGGTTGTCTGCCTCGGCGTGGCGATGTGCTGCGAGCGATGCACCCGCGGGATCACGAAACCGATACGCAAATCGGCCGGTCGCCTCGTCGAACTCATCTTCGTAGGGCGCCGGCCGACCCTCCTTGGGCGGCGCGGTCACCAGGCACAGTGCCGCGGGCCCAGCCATCTCCTTAGGCCGGAAGATGCCGCTGTAAAACGAGCCGAAGCTAACTCGCTGGTTCTGGAAGACGAAACCTGGCCGGAGCGCTTCCAGCGGGATGAGGTCGTCGTAACGTCGCTGCAGGTGGCGGACATGTTCGAGCGCTGCGCGCCGCAGGCCGACGTCAGTTGGATCTTGCACGCTCCGAGTCTCGACGGCCGAGAGGCCGAGCGCAAGTCGTCGCGCGGCGCGTGAGCCACGCCGACCCCCGAATGCTCGACGCGCGCGCTCATCCTTGCTGCGCCCTCGACGCCCGGCGGGTACCGCCGCTGGGCGCTCTCCGGACACGAAAGGTGCGACCCAGCGCCCGAGAATCGTCGAATGACGCGCACGAGGGTAGACGAGGTCTCGCGCGCGGAATGGACCGAAGCTGACGCCCGGACTCGAACCGAGGACCCCTTCATCACGAGGCCGAATCGGCCACTTTTCTATGTTCTAGTGTGTCGTAGAAAGTCCTGAATCTAAACTGATGCTGCGTTTTGCGGTGCGATGGCTTGGGACACCGTTTGCCAGGCTGATGTTGACTGGAATGTTGACTGACCAATTTCATTGGATTGGTGGCGTTCGGCGACGTTTCAGTCGGTTGGCCGTCCGATGTTGACCGAAATGTTGACCGGAGTCTGACCACTTAATCGCTGGTGATGGGGTCGAGATTCTGGGATGGCTGAGCGGTCGTCGGCCCATGGTGGTCGGTTCCCTCGAGGGCCGGAGCAGGGGCGTCCTCCGGCGGCCGGTCAGGACGGTGGATCCGGAAGCACCGCGTACCCGAAGATCTTGCAGGCGCGATCGGCGAGGTCGTCGGGGACGTCCCTTGTCTCGGTCGCGGGCAGCTCGGTGAGCGCAGCACTGGCCGCCGGCCCGACGTAGCCGAACCATGCGATACCGATGAGCTTCTGCCTGAGGTCGTGGCGCAGGCGCCACCGGACGGCCGGATGCTGGCCTTGCAATGCGTCGGCGAGGGCGTGCGCGTCGGTGTAGTCGCCACCCGAGGTCAGGGCGATGGTGACTCCCGCCTGCAGCGCGCGCCGGACCGTCAGGTCGCGGACCACCAGGTCATCTTCGAGCGTCGCAACGCTCAGCGCTCGGGCACCAAGCTCGCTCTCGGCCAGCAACATGCGGGTGCGAAAGACCTCGACCCAGGCGCCGAGCGGGTCTTCGGCCCAGTAGGAGGCGCCTCGACCAGGCGTCCCTGTGGGATCGAACCGGCCGTTGCCTGAGTCATCGAAGAACCATGGTCCGGAGTCTGCTCGGTGGATGCGATAGAGCAGCGTGCCGGCCTTGAGCGTCTTGCCGGGGAGCCTCGCGACGTCGACCGTCACTGCGCGGCGCGTGCCGCATCCCGACCGGCCGCAGCGAGGAGGCGATCCTGAGCCCCGCCGGTACGCACCCAATCGACTGGGTCGCGGCCGTCGAGGTCGGGGTGACCGGTGAGAAACCAGCTTGCAGCCGACCACGGATCGATGTGCCCGACGTCGACGAGCAGCTGCTGCGCCTTGCCCAAACAGTCGCGGTCTTCGCTTGAGGTGCCGGCGAACTGCCACGCCGGGAAGCGGGTGCGACCGCCGCCTGGCACAACGATTAGCCGGTGGGTCTTCGCCAGAGCGCTGACCCGCTGCCTGCTAACCCCGAGCAGTGCAACGACGTCCTTGGTCTCCCAAAGCTCTCCCAGGCGCTGCGCCCAAGCCTCCTCGGCAACTGTTAGGCGCGCGGCACGCCTGATAGCACCAGCATCCGGAGGCGCGTCGCCCAGCAGGGAGCGCAGCTCATCGACAAAGATCTCCGCCACACCGCCCAACGCGTCTGTCGCAGTCTGCTGTCCAGCCACCTCGATCCGGAGCTCCTCGAGGACCTGCTCGACTTCGTGCAGCTTGCGGGTCGCATCGACGAGAAGCTCACCTACGGCCTCGGCAGAGTGACCGCCAATAGTGGACCTCGCCGAAGCAACGGCCGACTTGGCCGCCGAAGCCGTCACCTGGCGCGACGTCCCCGCTGCCGCATCGAGTTTGGTAGAAGCCGACTGGTCGGACTTTCCAGAAGCCTTCCCCGCGCCCCCTGCGCTCTTCAGCCGAGCCGTCGTCGACTTCTGAGATGCCGATGGGGACTCTCGCCAACCCGATCGGGGCTTGACAGACATGACACATATATTATCGCTTCTGTCAAGCGTGGCAACCGCAACGCTGGCCCTATCCCGGTCCCTGCGGCAGCTCCCGTCAACGGGCACGCCCTCCAGGAATCCGCCTGTCGTGCCCACTTCCAGTTGTCCGCGCCAGACTCGGAGCATCGGTCCCCGACCAGCGTGGACCGAGCCCCTCTGAGTGCCCGGCCGGGCGTCGAGCAGCTACACCCAGCGCCCCGCAAATCTCGCTACCGCTCAGGTCAAAAGGGGGAGCACGCGGAGTGCCAGCTCAGACTTCCGGAGCTCGTCGAGGCTGTCGCGTAAACCTGGTGTGGTCCGGGGCGGTTAAGAGACTTCTGGGTATGCCTCAGAACTTCATTGCCGTAGATCGTGAGCAGACTTTCCTGCTGCCGCCCGATGTTCGGGAGTGGCTGCCGGAGGGTCATCTGGCGTGGCTGGTACTTGACGCGGTGGCGCAGATGGATCTGTCGGCGTTCTATGCCGCCTATCGCCAGGATGGGTGGGGTCGCCCGGCCTATGACCCGGCGATGATGGTCGCCTTGTTGCTGTACTCCTACGCGCGCGCGTAGCGCTCGTCGCGGGGGATCGAGCGCCGCTGCGCGGAGGATGTCGCCTACCGCGTGCTCAGCGCGAACGAGATTCCTGATCACTCGACACTGGCGCGGTTTCGACGCGATCACGAGGACGCGCTGGCGGGCTTGTTCGGTGAGGTGCTGGTGCTCTGCGCGAAGGCCGGACTGGTGAGCGTGGGGTTGATCGCGGTGGATGGCACGAAGGTGCACGCCAACGCCTCGGATCGCTCGAACCGCACCTATGAGCAGATCGCTCGCGAGATCCTCGAGCAGGCAGAGGAGATTGACCGTCGGGAGGACGAGGCGTTTGGCGAGGCTCGGGGGGACGAGCTGCCGCCGGAGTTCCGGCTCAGCGGCGATCGTCGCAAGCGCCTCCAAGAGGCCAGGCGGTTGCTTGACGCCGAGCGCGCCGCCCGGCCCTCGACGGTGACCCAGGCGCGCAGCGAGCGCCTCGAGCAGGCCGAGCGGCGCTGCGCGAAGACTGGGAGCTCGAGCGGCGCGTGAACGCCGACTATGAGGCCTGGCGCGCGCGGGGAATCAGCGCCGACGGACGCAGGTTCGGCGGCCCTGAGCCTGAGCCCTATCCGATAGCCGATGAGCCGGGCGGGATCGCGAACGTCACCGACCCCGAGTCGCGCAAGGTCAAAACGCCGCGAGGCTACATGCAGGGCTACAACGCGCAGGCCGTGACCACGCGCGAGCAGATCGTGATCGCCGCCGAGGTGACGATCACCTCGTCAGATGCCGGGCACCTGGAGCCGATGATCACTGCCGCGCGTGAGGAGCTACAGGCGGCCGGCGTCACCCAACGACCAGAGGTCGTGGTCGCCGACGCCGGCTACTGGAAGAACACCGACATCGAGCACGTCGTCGGGCAAGGCATCCAGACACTCGTCTGCCCCGAGGCACTGAAACGCAGCGCGCCCCGGCCCGGGCGAGACAGCGGTCTTTACGCGTTCATGCGCCGCGTCCTGGAGAGCGAGGCCGGCCACGACCTCTACAAGCAACGCCAAGTGATGATCGAACCCGTCTTCGCGCACATCAAGCACAACCGACACGCCGATCGCTTCCAACGCCGCGGCAGATCCGCCTGCCGCTCCGAATGGCGACTGATCACCGCGACCCACAACCTAATGAAGCTCTGGCGCTACCAAACGGCCGCCCAAGGGGCCTGAAGGGCCCTCCAGCGCCTCCCCATCGTCGATCGCCCCCAAAGCATCCACCAGCCACCGCGCCACCACCCCGCCCAGGCGCCCCGCACCCGGCGATCTTTACGCGACAGCCTCCGTCCGGAGCGGACGTCTGAGGTCGTCCTGAGCGGAGGGCCTGCGGTCGGTTGCGACACGATCGCCCCACGCGAAAACGGGAGCTCGCGCGGCATCAAGCGGCGCTTGGCTCCGCTCCTCGTCTCGACCGGTGCGGGGCTTTCAGCCGTCCGGAACACGGTGCATGACCTCGTCCGGCGGGGTCTCTCCAGCGAGGCGACAGCTCTACCGGATACCGTGGGTCAATCAAACAAGGGAGATCGGCCAGGCAATGCACATAGGCCGTGTTGAGACCACAGACGGCCACCTGCGCGACATGCCACTCGAACTGTCGCCGGAGCTGAATTGCATCATCGGCGCTCGTGGCACTTGCAAGTCGACAATCGTCGAAACGATCCGTTTCGTCTTTAACGACGACTCTCAGCGGGTCGCAGAATTGCTCAAAACTCCAGATGGCGTAGAGGGTCCGTCTCACACCGGGCTGATACGGGCGACGCTCAAGGGTGGGACCGGCCGGCTTCAGCTCTCCGCCATGACCGCCGCGGAAGGTGGGCGCACGACGACCGTGGAGCGAGACACGAGTTCGCAGACGCGCGTCTACGTCGATGGCGTCAAAGCTGTGGATGAGTCACCGCTGCTAAGCGAGGTCGAGATCTACTCACAGGGTGAATTGCAAGAGATCGCGACGTCTCCGGCAAAACGACTAGCCCTTGTCGACCGGCCTCACAAGGCTTTGATCGAGGAGTGGGAGGACAAGTCGGCAAGCCTCGCCGAGGAAATTGCACGCCTCGGGCCGCAGATCCGCGAGCTCCGCGAATCGATCAGCTCCGCGCGCCGGATCCTGCGCGGCGGTGAACCACTCCGTCAGGAGCTGGCCCAAGCCCAGGCCGCACGGCCCGCGATGTCCCCCGAGATGAGCGAAGGTCGAGCGAAATTCCAACAACGAGAGCAATTGCAAGCCCGAGCCGACGACGCGATCGCGACGTACCAGGCGGAGATCAGCGAGATAACCGAAGCGGTGGGCCGCCTTGGCTCGACAGCAGCGGCCGTATCCGAGTTGAGCAGATCCGGCAGCGCCGCCCTTGGCGAGATTGCCGAAATGGTCGCCACCTCCGCAACGACCGCGACCGACCTCGTCAAGCGTCTTACGGACCCTCAGGAACTCGAAGTGGCTCGTGTAGCGGCACAGAAGGAGTTCGAGGACGAGTCAGCGGCGTACCACAAGCTTCTACGCGAAGAGCAGGCCGTCACGGAAGCGATCAATCGCGAGGACCGGCTGGGGGAAGAGGTAGGCAAGCTCGAGCGAGTGGAATCCGAGCTCGTCCGTCATGGGCACCGGCTCGCTGAGCTCGAGGAGGTGAGGACCTCACGTCGCAAGGACCTTCGGGAGCTTCGGACCAAGATCTTTCATCGACGGCTTGACGAAGTTGAACGGATCAATACGGAATTCTCCGATCACATCGTCCTAGCGCTAAACCACGGAACCCACAGCGGCCGCTATCGCCACAGGCTCGACGAGCTGCTCGCTGGCTCACGGCTGCGGGATCGAACTGCGCTCTGCGAGCAGATCGCTGCCGCCGTCCCGCCCGAGAAGCTCGTGTCTCTTGTCGACGATGACGACGCGCCAGGGATGGCGTCCATCCTCAATCGGGACTCCGGGCAGATGATGCGGCTGATGTCTCACTTGAGCGAGACTGACGAGTTGTACGGGCTTGAGAGCGAAATCGCCGACGATGAGCTAGAGATCACGATGTTCGTAGAAGGTGCTCCGAAGTCCGTGGCCGAGATGTCTAAGGGCCAGAAGGCAACGGCGATTCTGCCGCTGGTTCTGCGTCCTGCCGACTATCCCCTCATTCTCGATCAGCCCGAAGACGACTTGGATAACCGCTTCATCTTCGAGACGCTGGTCGAGAAGATCGACGCTCTTAAGCGTGAGCGTCAGCTCATTTTCGTGACGCACAACGCGAACATTCCCGTAATCGGTGATGCCGAGCGCGTGTTCGTGATGGGCATGGATGGCCCCGACCGGGCGACTCTTCGAGGCGTAGGCACGGTCGAAGAGATGCGCGACGAAATCGTCTCCCTACTTGAGGGCGGGGAGAAGGCCTTCGAGCTGCGGAGTATGTCATTCGCCAGATCCCTCCAGCGTGTCGAGCTCCGAGCGCTCGAGCCGGCCGTCCGGGAAGCGCACGTGCGCATCATCGCCAAGGCAGACGACGCTCTCGGGCTCGCGGCCCAGTGCCTTCGCTGCCAGGAACGCGG
>JBBRYO010000090.1:0-11521 GCA_038237595.1 Candidatus Limnocylindrales bacterium
CGCTCGACCGCCTCGAGCAGCTCGGCTTTCCGGTCGAGCCGAACCGCCAGGCGGGCCTCGACATGGACGGCGTGGTCGCGTTCCTCGAGCGCTGGCACGAGCCTCGCCACGAGCTCGCGTACGAGACGGACGGCGTGGTGGTCAAGGTCGATCGCTTCGACCAGGAGCGCCGCCTCGGCATGGTCTCGCGGGCCCCGCGCTGGGCGATCGCCTACAAGTTCCCGCCCGAGCAGGTCGAGACGGTCGTGGAGGACATCGTTCCGTATGTCGGTCGGACCGGGACGCTGACGCCCGTGGCGCACCTGCGCCCGGTGAAGGTCGCCGGCTCGACCGTCGCCCGCGCGACCCTCCACAACCTCGACGAGGTGCGTCGCAAGGACATCCGCATCGGCGACACGGTCGTGCTCCAGAAGGCAGGCGACGTGATCCCGGAGGTCGTGCGGTCGATCATCGAGCGGAGGACCGGCGCGGAGCGCGAGTACGAGATGCCGGCCGTCTGCCCCGTCTGCGGGACAGAGATCGTGCGCGACGAGGGCGCGGTGAGGCACTACTGCCCGAACCTCCAATGCCCGGCGCGGGTCGGCCAGGAGTACGGGCACTTCGCCGGGCGCGGCGGCATGGACATCGAGGGAGCCGGCTGGATCGCGGTCAGTCAGCTGCTCCAGCGCGGCCTGCTCAAGCGCCGGGGCGACTTCTACCGGCTCTCCGTCGGGGACCTCGAGTCGCTGGACCGCTTCGGACGCAAGAGCGCCGAGAACCTGTATGCGGCGATCCAGCGCTCGAAACGCCGACCGCTGGAGCGGATCCTCGCGGCGCTGGGCATGCCCCAGGTCGGCTGGACGACAGCCATCGACCTCGCGGCGTGGCTGGCAGAGCAGCTGCCGCCGAATGACGCGGAGCAGATGACGGGCGCAGACGGATGGCTGGCGCGGGCCGGCCGGTTTCTTGCGGAGACGGCGCGCGAGCATCCGGAGCGGTTCGAGGAGATTTCCGGCGTAGGTCCTCTGGTCGCGTCCAGCCTGGCGCGCTACTTCGGAGAAGGCGGCGGTGCCGAGGTCTTCGAGGATCTCGCCGACGTCGGCGTGGAGCCAGAGCTGCCGGCCCCGCGGGCGGCCGCCGAGACGGGTCCACTGACGGGCAGGACCCTGGTCGTTACGGGGACGCTCGAGGGGTTCGACCGGCAGGGCGCGGAGGACGCGATACGCGCGGCGGGTGGCAAGGCTGGTGGGTCGGTCAGCCGCAAGACCGACTACCTGGTCGCCGGTGACAACGCCGGGTCGAAGCTCGCCAAGGCGCAGGAGCTCGGCGTGGCCGTCCTGGACGAGGCGGCCTTCGTGCGGCTGCTGGCAGGGGAGCCGCCGGCGTGAGTTCGTTCGCGCTGGCCGAGCTGTTGCGCAGGCAAGCCGCGAGCGGGCGTCCCTACCTCGAATTCCTGCGCGAGGCGTCGATGAGCCTCGGGCTATACGTGCTGCCCGCCGACGCAATGGACGGACAGTCGCCGCACACCGAGGACGAGGCGTACGTGGTTCTGGCGGGGTTCGGCCGCTTCACCGCGGGAGACGAAACGCGCGACGTCAGAGCCGGAGACGTCCTCTTCGTGGCTGCGGGCGTGCCGCATCGCTTCCACGACATCGAGGACGAGCTCCATCTCTTGGTCGCCTTCGCGCTGCCGGAGGGGTCGGCAGGCGCGTTCTGAGCGTTCTCCCGTTTCAGCCTCCTCGACCCCCGCCGAGTCCAGCCGCCGAACGGGGCGCGGGCCGCGGGGCCCCGCCTGGGCGCCGTGGCCAGAGCGGCTGACGAGATTGGACTTCAAGTCAACAGGATCCGACCCGACGGTGACCCAGAGGGCCAGAACCTGGCCATTTGCCCTGGGTGTTTGTCGAACTGCACCGTAACCACGCTCGAGAGGAACGTCGGGCGGACTCGTGCCGGCTCGCACCCTTGCCTGGGTCGTCAGATTCGACCGTGGGTGTTGACTTGAAGTCCAATGTTGCCCGGCAGGTCGGCCCGTGCGGGCGCCACCGGTGTCCGCGGCGCCTCCACCGTCGTCCCGATCAGCCGGGTCACGGGCGACGGCGCGGGCGGCGCGATCGGCGCCTCACAGGATGAGGGGCGGCGGGCCCGAGGATCGCCGCCTCGGAGCTCTTCGGGGCTGATCCGGGACTCGGCCGTCCGCCATCGGATCGCTCGCGGCTGGACGGGAGACGCTCGGCCGGCCGCTCAGCCGCGACGGAGCCGGCCGATGCATTGCTTTCGGCTGCGGGAGACTTCTTCGGTTCTGGCGAATTTGTGGGAGCGGGCGTCGGCGTGTCCGTGGGCGGAGGCGGCTTCGGCGTGTGCGATGGCTTCGGCGTCGGGGTTGGTGTCGGCTTCGGCGTGTGCGACGGCGAGGGCGTGTGCGACGGCCTCGGCGTGGGGATTGGCGTAGGCCTGGGCGAGTGCGTGGGCGTGGGCGTGGGCTTGGGACTTGGGATTGGCTTCGGGGTCGGTCTCGGGGTCGGTCTGGCTGTCGGCCGTGCCGTGGGGTGCACAGGTAGGCCCGAGTTCGGGCGCTGGGTCTGGCGAGGCGTCGGTCGAGCCGTCGGCTTCCGTGTCGGTCCGGCGGTCGGGTCCGACGTGGCGCCATTCGGGGCTGATGTCCCGGGCGGGAGCGTGGGTCCGGCCGTGGGCCCATCGGTGGTGAGCGGGCCGTCGGCGGTCAGCGTGCCCGGTGCCGGACTGGACGTCGCGAAGGCAGGCGCCGAGTCGATGCGCGCGAAGGCCCCAGGCAGCGCGAAGATCCCGCCGGCGAGACCCAGGGGCCAGCAGCAGCAGCACGATGAGCGCAACGGGATTGCTCGCGCTCGCGCGCCGCTGGGCCGGAGGCTGGATCCTCACGAGGAGGGGGTCGGGGCCCTGTCAGGGACCATCAGCGCACTCATCGTCCAGAGAGTGGCGCGGACGGTCGGGACGCCGTGACGCGACGCGATCCGGATTGACCGGGGGATCGCCGAGTCGATGCCCGCGGTCTACGTCGGGCGTCCGCGGCTATCCTTGCGCTGTGGCAGCCCTTTCACGTAGCGACGTCGAACACGTTGCCCATCTCGCGCGTCTCGGCTTGACCGACGAGGAGCTGGACAGGCTCGAGGGACAGCTGAACCACATCCTCGACCAGTACGCCGTCCTTGCCGAGCTTCCGACTGACGACATCCCGCCGACGGCGCAGACGATCGAGGTCGAGAACATCCTGCGAGAGGACATCGTCGCCCCGAGCCTCCCCGCCGACGTCGCGCTGGCCGGCGCCCCCGAACGTTCCGGGAGCTATTTCGTGGTGCCGGCGATCATCGGCGACCCCGCGGCCTGACATGGCGGCCGACCGCAAGCTGACGCGCCTGCGTGCCCATCAGATGGCGACGGGCCTGCGCGCGGGCGACTTCAGCGCGCTCGAGCTGCTCGAGGCGCATCTCGAGCCGATCCGGGCTCAGAACGGGGCGCTCAACGCCTGGGTGTCGATCGACGAGGATGGGGCACGCGACGCCGCCGGGGCGGCCGACAAGCGCCTGGGCGACGCTCGCAGGGCGGGTGCGGACGCTGTCCGCAACCTGCCGGCGCTTCTCGGGATCCCGGTGGCGCTCAAGGACCTGGTGGTGACGCGCGGACGGCCATCCACGGCCGGAAGCCGGATCCTGGAAGGCTTCGTGGGACCGTACGACGCGCACATCGCAGAACGCCTCGGCGACGCCGGGGCTGTCGTGCCGGGCAAGACGAACATGGACGAGTTCGCAATGGGCTCCTCGACCGAGCATTCGGCGTTCGGCCCGACGGGCAATCCATGGGATCTTGGCCGCGTGCCTGGCGGCAGCAGCGGGGGATCGGCGGCCGCGGTGGCCGCGTTCCACGTTCCGCTGGCCATCGGGACCGACACGGGCGGCTCCATCCGGCAGCCGGCCGCGCTGACCGGGACCGTCGGGATCAAGCCGACCTACGGCCGCGTCAGCCGCTACGGCATCGTCGCCTTCGCCAGCTCGCTCGACCAGGTGGGGCCGTTCGGCCGGGACACGCGGGACGCGGCCCTGCTGCTCGGCGCGATCGCCGGCCGCGACGAACGCGACTCGACGTCCGCGCCTGAGCCCGTTCCCGATTACGCGGCCGCGCTCCCGGAGAGCGACGACCAGGCCGCGGCATCACTGCGCGGCCTGCGGCTCGGGTTGCCGAAGGAGTACTTCGTCAAGGGCATGGAGCCCGGCGTCGAAGCGCGCGTGCGGGAGGCCGTTGCGGCGCTGGCGGCCGCCGGAGCAGAGATCGTCGACGTCGACCTTCCGCACACCGACTACGGCCTCGCCACCTACTACATCATCGCGCCGGCCGAGGCCTCGGCGAACCTGGCGCGCTACGACGGGATCCGCTACGGCCTCTCCGTTCGCGGCGGGGACGTGCTGGGCAACTACCTCGCGACCCGCGGCCAGGGCTTCGGGGCCGAGGTCAAGCGGCGCATCATGCTGGGCACGTACGCGCTCTCCGCCGGCTACTACGACGCGTA
The DNA here is from genome assembly GCA_038237595.1 of Candidatus Limnocylindrales bacterium. Taxonomy (GTDB): domain Bacteria; phylum Chloroflexota; class Limnocylindria; order Limnocylindrales; family CSP1-4; genus JAFMJV01. The sequence goes on from JBBRYO010000090.1 coordinate 4,520, forward strand.
CTACCTCAAGGCACAGAAGGTCCGGACGCTCATCAAGGGCGACTTCGACCGGGCGTTCGAATCGGTCGATGCGATCGTCGCGCCCACCAGCCCAACCGTGGCCTTCCCCTTCGGTGCACGGCTCGAGGACCCCGTCGCCATGTACCTCTCCGACGCGTGCACCCTGCCCGTGAACGTGGCCGGGCTGCCCGGCATCTCCGTGCCGTGCGGCCTGTCGGAGGGGCTTCCCGTAGGGCTCCAGTTCATCGGCCGGCCGTGGGACGAGGCTCGTCTCTTCCAGCTCGGTCGCGCTTACGAGGCGATCACGGCGGCCGCCGACTGGCGGTCCCTCGAGCCCGCCGACCTCCGTGTCCTGGACCATCCGGGAACGCCATCGCCGGCCGGGCGCACAAGGTCCGTTACCGGCGCCTGAGCAGGGCCTGAGCAGCTGATTCGTCCTCAACCAGCAGTAGTGGGAGCTCCCATGCAGACCCCGAGGATCCTGATCACCACTACGCCGACCGTCTCGGGTTACCGCATCGCGGCGGTCTACGGCGAGGTCTTCGGCGTCGTCGTCCGCAGCCGGGGACTGGCCGGGAACCTGATGGCCGGATTGCGCTCACTTGGCGGCGGCGAGATCCATGAGTACACGCAGCTGCTCGAGCAGACCCGCATGGATGCCCTCGCCCGGATGACGGAGCGCGCCGTGGCCATGGGCGCCAATGCCGTTGTCTCGATGCGCTTCGACTCATCCGCGATCGGCGACATCATGAGCGAGATCGTTGCCTACGGGACCGCCGTCGGTATCGTCGCGGACTCCAACCCGCAGCCCGGGACCGCCCAGGAATAGTCGGCGGCCCGGCGACTCGGCCGGGCGCGGTCGTTGCCCCGATATACTCGGCGTCGTTCGCCGTGTGAGGGCCTCGATGACCACTGAACCGATCGCCACGTCGCGTCAGCGCCTGTCGGCGCGCGTCCGAGCAGTCCCGCCGTCCGGGATCCGTCGCTTCTTCGACGTGATCGCGACGATGCCTGATGTCATCAGCCTCGGCGTGGGCGAGCCGGACTTCACGACGCCCCCGCAGATCGTCGAGGAGGGCGTGCGCTCCCTGCGCGCCGGGCGGACCCACTACACGAGCAACTACGGCACGCTCGAGCTGCGGCGCGCGCTCGCCAAGAACCTGGAGCGCCTCTACAACGTCAGCTACGACCCCGAGTCGGAGATCCTCATCACGGTCGGCGCATCGGAGGCGCTGGCGGCCGCCATGAAGGCCATCGTCGACCCGGGCGACGAGGTGCTGCTTCACGAGCCCTCGTACGTGGCGTACCTGCCGGCGATCATCTTCAACGGCGGCGTGCCGGTGATGCTGCCAACTGATCCCAGCGACGGCTGGCAGCTCGAGGCCGAGCAGGTTGAGGCGGCCATCACGCCGCGCACCAAGGTGCTGTTCCTCGGCTATCCCTGCAACCCGACGGGCGCGGTCCTCTCGCCGGAAACGCTGCGGGCAGTCGCTGACATCGCGCGACGCCACGACCTCCTGGTGGTGAGCGACGAGATCTACGACCGGCTCGTCTACGGCGGCCACCGGCACGAGGCCATCAGCTCGCTCGTGGGCATGCGCGAGCGCACGATCCTGCTGGGCGGGTTCTCGAAGGCCTACGCCATGACCGGCTGGCGCGTCGGCTACGCATGTGCTCCGCGGGACCTGCTGGAGGGCATCCTCAAGGTCCACCAGTACGAGATCATGTCGGCCCCGACCACCGCGCAGGACGCGGCCCTGGTGGCGCTCAACGGTGCCGAGCCTGACGTCGTGCGCATGGTCAACGAATACGACCGCCGCCGCCGCATGTTCGTGGAGGGGCTCAACCGCATCGGGCTTCCGACGGTCGAGCCGAAGGGCGCGTTCTACGCCTTTCCAAGGATTGCCGGCACCGGTCTCAGCAGCGAGCAGTTCAGCGAGCGGCTCCTCTACGAGCACCAGGTGGCGGTCATCCCGGGAAGCGCCTTCGGGCCGTCCGGCGAGGGCCACGTGCGAGCCACGCTCGCCACCAGCTACGAGCATCTCGAGGAGGCGCTCATCCGGATCGAGCGTTTCGTCTCATCCCTTGGTTGACGGAGGATCGCGCATGCCCACCCGCCCCCTGGTCGCAGTCTTCGGTGCACTCGTCTTCGCCTTCGTCGCCGTCGGAGCAGCCGGCTGCCAGGGCAACGTCTTCTCGCTGAAGGTGGGCGATTGCTTCTCCGGAGCAGCCGAGGGCCAGTTGTCGGACGTGAACAAGGTCGACTGCGCCGTGGCGCACGACTCGGAGGTGTTCAGCGTCTTCGACTATCCGGACGCACCAGCGGACTTTCCTGGCGATGCGGCCATTGGTACGGCCGCAGCAGCCCGCTGCCCGACCGACTTCCAGGCCTACGTCGGCGTCGACTTCACCGCCTCCACCACGTACGACATCGGCCAGCTTGCGCCGACCGCCGATGGCTGGAAGGGGGGCGACCATCAGCTGGTGTGCCTCCTCCACTCGAAGACGACCGGGACGACGCTGACCGGCTCGGCCAAGGGCACCGCGAAATGATCGCGCCGGAGGGAACGCGCTGAGCGTCGCGGCGGCGCCGGTGGCGACGGCGTGGGAGGCCGTGATCGGGATCGAGTGCCATGTCCAGCTGCGGACGGCCTCGAAGATGTTCTGTGGCTGCTCGACCGACTTCCAGGAGGCGCAGCCCAACTCGCACACCTGCCCGATCTGCCTCGGCATGCCCGGCACGCTGCCCGTCATCAACCGGCTCGCGGTCCGGCACGTGCTGGCCACCGGGCTCGCCATCGGCGCGCGCATCCTGGACGTCACGCGCTGGGATCGCAAGAACTACTTCTATCCCGACCTGCCCAAGGGCTACCAGATCAGCCAGTACGACCTGCCGCTGAGCATGGCCGGGACGCTGGCCTTCGAGACGTCGGCGGGGCCCGTGAGCGTGGCGATCACCCGCGCCCATCTCGAGGAGGACACCGCTCGGCTGCTGCACCGTACCGAGGAAGGTGGCCGGCAGATCAGCCTGATCGACTTCAATCGTTCCGGCACGCCCCTCATGGAGATCGTGACTGACCCGGTCATCCGCACCGCCGAGCAGGCGCGTCGGTACGCGGAGGAGCTGCGCCTCCTGCTCGTGACCATTGGCGCATCCGACGCGGCCCTCGAGAACGGCCAGATGCGTGTGGAGGCCAACGTCTCGCTGCGGCGAGTTGGCACAGAGGCGTTCGGGACGCGCGTCGAGGTCAAGAACATGAACTCGTTCCGGTCGGTGGAGCGAGCCATCGACCATGAGATCGAACGGCAGGCGAAGGCGCTCGACGCGGGCGAGACGCTCGTCCAGGAGACGCGCGGCTGGGACGACAACCGCGGCGTGACCTACCGGATGCGCGTCAAGGAGTCCTCCGACGACTATCGCTACTTCCCCGAGCCGGACCTCCCGCCGTTTCGCAGCGACCCGGCGTGGCTGGAGGAGATCCGCGCAGCCCTGCCCGAGCTGCCGGCGGCCCGACGGGCGCGGTACCGGGATGCGCTCGGCCTGTCCGCCTACGACGCCGCGGTGCTGGTCGGCGATCCCGCGGCCACGGCATTGTTCGAGGCCGCCCTCGAGGCGGACCCACGGCTCCCGGCAAAGCGGCTTGCCAACTGGGTGACCGGTGAGTACCTGCGGCTCGCAAAGGCGGGCGCGAGCGCGGCAGGAAGCGGGGCACCGAGGGTGGACCCTGTCGAGCTGGCGCGCCTCATGACGATGGTCGAGGCGGGCGAGCTCTCCGGTACGAACGCCAAGGAGGTCTTCGCGCGCCACGTCGAGACCGGCGAAGGCATGGCGAGCATCGTGGCGGCGCTCGGGCTGCGGCAGATCAGCGACGAGAGCGGGCTGCTGGCCGCCATCGACACGGTGATTGCCGCGAATCCGGGCGCCGTCGCGGACGTGCGAGCCGGGAAGGCACAGGCACTCGGGTTCCTGACCGGGCAGGTGATGAAGCAGACGCGTGGCCAGGCGAACGCGGCACTGGTCGGAAAGCTGCTGCGAGAGAGGCTGGACGCAGCATGAGCGTCGCGTGCTCCTGAACGTCATCCTGTGGCTGGGCGGTCTCGCGCTGCTCGGAGCTGGTATCGCCATGGTCCGCGGGCCTCTGGCGCGCTACCAGCAGCTCCAGCAGACCGACGAGAACCTGCGCCGCTACGAGTCCTGGCGCGGCGGCAGCCGCCGGACCGCGGTCGACTACGGCGGAACGACGGGCGCGGACGTGATGAAGGCGCAGATGCGCCAGCGGGTGCTGCTGTGGTCAGGCGCCATCGTGGTCGGGATCGTCTTGATCGTGGCGGGCTTCGTCGTCCGCTGATCGCCCAGGCCGGGAGCCAGCGCGCCGGGGGTCGGGGAGCTGCGCGCCCGGTTGGGACCTATCGCGCCGGGTTTTGAGCCCGTAGTCGGCGGAGGTCCATCGCCGTGCAGCGATCCATGACCACGGCGAGGCCCGCCTCGCTGGCGATCTGAGCAGCCTCCCAGTTGACCACGCCGAGCTGCAACCAAAGCGTTGACGCGCCCGTGGCGACCGCGCTGCGCGCCACCTGCACCGCGTGCTCGGGTCGCCGGAACACGTCCACGATGTCGAACCGCCGTCCGTCGCGGACGGCCTCCTCGAGCGTGCCGTAGGCGCGGACTCCGAGGACGTCGCGCGCGTTCGGGTTGATCGGCACGCACTCGTAGCCGTGGTGCTGGAGATAGCGCATCACGCCGTGCGAGGGACGACCCGGGTCGGGCGACGCGCCGACGATCGCAATGCGCCGCGCTCGACGCAGCACGTCCAGCGATCCGTCCAGGTCCAGGATCGCGACGGGCCCGCTGCCGTCCTGGGCGTCCATGATGTCTCGTGCCCGCAGGCGGTCATTCATCGCTGTGCTCAGGTTGCGCTTTCGCGCTCGTATGGCTTGCCTACGGCGGCGGGCGGAGTGCTGCGGCCGACGACACCGGCCAGCACGATGATCGTGACGATGTACGGCAGGGCCGCGAAGAACTGCTCGGGGATGGCGGACAGGATGTCGCCAAGCTGGCCCGGCGGCGGCGAGGTGCGGATGGCAATCCCAAGGGCTCCGGATGCGGCAAACAGAAGGGCTGCCCCGAACGCGCCAAGGGGATTCCAGCGGCCGAAGATCAGCGCAGCCAGGGCGATGAAGCCGCGCCCGTTGGTCATCGCGATCTGGAACGAGTTGCCGAAGTCCAGTGTGAACCAGGCTCCGCCCAGACCCGCGAAGAGTCCTCCGAGCATCACGTTGCGGTAGCGAAGACGTACGACGTCGATGCCAACGGTCTCGGCAGCCTTCGGGTGCTCGCCGACGGCCCGCGTGCGAAGTCCCCACCGCGACCGAAAGAGGAGGACCTGCATTACGACGGCCAGGACGATCACCGACATTGTGATCGGGCCCTGCTCCAGGAACATCCGGAACAGCCAGCCCACGAACGGCAGGTCGACGATGGCAGCGGGCGGGCTAAACGGCACAAACTTCCCACCTGTCGGCGGGGAGCTCTGGCTGAGCAGCAGGTCCAGGTATCCGGTCACACCGAACGCAACGATGTTGATGATGGTCCCGCTGATGATCTGGTCGGCTCGAACGGTGATGGACAACCACCCGTGCACCAGCGAGATCAGCACGCCGGTGGCCAACGCGGCCAACAGCCCGATCAGGGTCGCTGGTGTCGCTCCGAAGAAGCCGCTCGCCTCTGCGTGGATGGACTGGCCGACAAGTGATGCCACGTACCAGCCCACGAAGGCACTGGCCAGCATCGTGCCCTCGATCCCGATATTGACGATGCCGGACCGCTCGTTCAGGACCCCGCACATCGCGCCAAGCGCCAGCGGGGCAGCCAGGGCCAGGATCACCGCACCGTTGAGCGTGAGGACGTTGACGAGAAAGTCGATGAGCTGGAACACGATGCCCAGCACGGGAATATCGAAGAGCGGGCTCAGCATCTGCTACGGGGCCGTGGTCTGGCCGCCATATGAGGCCGTAACGGTCGCAAGCTCATCGACTCCAGCCGCTGCTCGAATGCGGAAGATGCGGCGGACGATCAGCTGGGCTGCCAGGAAGAACAGGATCAGCCCCTGCAGCAGGTCGATCATCTGGACCGGCACGTTCGCCACGACCTGCATGAGGGGTGCACCCGCACGCATCGCGCCGAGTAGCAGGCCCGAGAAGAGGATGCCGAGCGGGTTTGCTCGCGCCAGCAGCGCCACCGTGATCGCATCGAAGCCAACGTTGGTAGCGTACGCGGCCGGCATGTAGCCCTGAACGCCGAGAATCTCGGTGGCCCCGGCAAGTCCTCCGAGCAGTCCTCCGACCGTCATCGCGAGCACCACGAGGGCCCTCGGCCGCATGCCTGCATAGCGCGCAGCGTCGGGGTTTGCTCCCACGGTGCGGATCTCGAATCCGATGGTGCTGCGGTAGAGGAGCCACCAGATCACCGGCACGGCCAGAAACGGGAGAATGATCCCCAGGTGGCCCTCGTGGCCCCCTCCCAGGTTGAGGATCTGGGGCAGTGCCGCGTTGCCGACATCCGCCGAGCGAGCGAAGGACGCGCCCTCGACCCGAAGTGGCCCCGTGATCAGCCAGGCCACAATCTGGATCGCGACGTAGTTGAGCATGATGGTGGTGACGACCTCGTGGGCACCCGTGAATGCCTTGAGGAACCCGGGGATGAAGCCATAAATGGCGCCCGCCACGACGCCGGCGAGCAGGGACAGAGGCACCGCGACAAACGGCGAGGCCGTCGACAACACCGTCGCTGCCGCTGCTGCCGCGACAGCACCCATCAGGAACTGGCCCTGGCCGCCGATGTTGAACAGGCCTGCCTTGAAGCAGAGGCCAACGGACAAGCCGACGAGGATCAGGGGCGTGGCCGAAACGACCGTGTCAACCAGGCCGTTGACTGACCCGAGTGAGCCCTGGAGGATCGCCAGGTACGTGGTAACCGGAAGAAACAGGTCGAAATGGCCGGTC
>JBBRYO010000091.1:0-11519 GCA_038237595.1 Candidatus Limnocylindrales bacterium
ATGATGGCCGCGATGCTCGCGATCATCGACCCGGGCGACGAGATCGTCGTCTTCGAGCCGTTCTACGAGAACTACGGGCCCGACGCGATCCTGACCGGCGCCGTCCCGCGCTACGTCACCCTCCACGAGCCCGACTGGAGCATCGACCCCGACGAGCTGCGTGCCGCCTTCGGGCCCCGAACCCGCGGCATTGTCCTCAACTCGCCGCACAACCCCACCGGCAAGGTCTTCACGCAACAGGAGCTGGAGCTCATTGCGGAGCTCTGCCAGGCCCACGACGCGATCGCCTTCACCGACGAGATCTACGAGCACATCCGCTACGCCGGCGAGCATATTCCGATGGCAACGCTGCCTGGCATGGAGGAGCGCACGGTCACCATCAATGCCATGTCCAAGACGTACTCGGTCACCGGCTGGCGGATCGGCTGGGTGATCGCCCCTCCGGAGCTCAGCAGCGCCATCCGCAAAGTCCACGACTTCCTGACGGTCGGGGCGGCGGCACCACTCCAGCAGGCCGGGGCCGTGGCTCTCGCGATGCCCGACGACTATTACCACGCGCTCAGCACCGACTACCAGGCCCGTCGCGACCTGCTGGTCCCCGCGCTCCAGGCGGCCGGATTCCGCACCTTCCTGCCGGACGGCGCCTACTACGTGATGACCGACATCGCCGGCCTGACCGACGAGGACGACGTGACGTTTGCGCGCCGGATCGTGGCCGAACCGGGCATCGCGGCAGTGCCGGGTTCGTCGTTCTACTCGCGCCCGGAACTCGGACGCAGCAAGCTGCGGTTCGCGTTCCCGAAGCGCCACACGACCCTTGCCGCGGCCGCGGAACGCCTCAACTCCCTGATCACATGACGGTTTCAGAGACATTGCAAAGAAGGGTCGCGGACACAACAGGGGTGACAGGAAGCACCACCGCGGCTATCCTCCCCCCAGCGGCCTGCGCCCGCAGACGGGCAGAGGCTCAAAAACAGAAGACCGCCGCTCGAGCAGGAGTCGCCAGGGTCCCCCAGGACCAACCTCCGTCACGAGCCGCCCCAGCGGTTCGAGACCTGTTCTCGTCGCGACGACCAGTACCCGGCGAGTGCGGTTGCGCGCCGAGTGGACCGTCAGTGCCTCCTGTCCGCGCGACCAAGCCCACCGTCGCCGTGCCCCAGCACGGCGTTCCGGCAGAGGGGAGGCAAGCTATTGCGCGGACGCGCAAGAGGCGCCCAGAGGGCGTCCAGCCACCATTCACAGGCGAACAGCTCGCGCATCGCCTTGGCAACGGCAGTTGCAGCACTGGCATTCCTGATCGCGCTCGGGGGCCAAGTGCTCCTTCCCGCACAGGGCGTCCGTGCCGCCAGCACTGGCGGAGCCGGCCAGAAAGCCGTCTTCATCGTCGGACCCGCCAGCGGCTCAACGTCGGAGTACATCGACGAGGCCAACGGGATGGCCAATCAGGCCGCGGCAGAAGGCATGAAGGTCGTCCGCGTCTTCACCCCCCACGCGACCTGGCAGCGGGTGCTCGACGTGATCCAGGGCGCCAACCTCGTCGTGTATTTCGGTCACGGAAATGGCTGGCCGAGCCCCTATCCGCCCTTCCAGGAGGACAGCAAGGACGGCTTCGGGCTCAACCCTTCGTCCGGCGGCGGCTTCAGCAGCCCCACCGACTACCACGGAGGCGACAACATCCGCGGCAAGGTCACGCTCGCCGCGAACGCTGTGGTGGTCTTCTACCGGTTGTGCTACGCGGAGGGCAACGCCGAGTCGGGCATGGCGCCGGAGCTGCCGAGCAGGGCCGGCGATCGCAACGTCGCGACGGAGCGCGTGGACAACTTCGCCGCCGCCTTCCTCGCCGTGGGAGCCGGGGTCGTCTTTGCATGGGGCTGGCCGCAGAAGATCAACCTGCCGAAGCAGCTCGCCGAGACGGATCTCAGCATGGACAGGATCTTCTCGGACAAGGCCAACGCGACTGGCTCGCCGAACGCCTTCATCGGCACCGACGACTACTACCGCGACTCATCGCGGACCAGCGGTGCCCGCATCCACCTGGACCCGCACCCCGTGTACGGGCACCTGCGAGCGCTGAGCGGCAACCTGGACATGACCGCGACTGAATGGCGCGGGCAGCCCGCTCCGCCCGACACCACCGCGCCGACCCTGTCGGGCATCGATGCCAAAGTCGATGGAAAGGTCCACCTTGCGTCGGCCAATCCGGCCTCGTTCAGCCCCAACGGCGACGGCCTGGCCGACAGCCTCGTGATCGACCACAGGCTCTCGGAGCCGGCTTACATCGACGTCGACATCTCCCATGCCGGCGGCAACCGCGTCAAGCAGTTCAGCCACTGGTCGGGCCAGGGCCCGGGAGCTACGACCTGGGACGGCCAGGGCGACAGCGGCGCGCGCGTCCCCGACGGCACCTACCACTTGTCGCTGACGCCTCGCGACCGGGCGGGCAACGTCGGCGAGACCCACTCGATCAACGTGCTGGTCCTCACCACGCTGCGGGCGCCCACGCGCTCACGAGCTGCGATCGACGTCCAGGATGGCGATTCGCTGGCCTCCTCCGTTCGCCTGGGCGTCACGCTGGCGCACGACGCGCAGGTGACCTGGAAGATCCTCGACTCGGGCGGGAGCACGGTGTTCACGCACCTCGATTCGCAGCCGAGGTCGTCGGGCACGCTCGGCTGGGCGTGGAACGGCAAGAACGCGTCGGGCTCGCCGGTTGCCGACGGCACCTATCACGCCGTGGTCACCGCGATCGACGCCGACGGCACGGCGCACTACACCAGGGACGTCTATGTCGGGGCCTACCGGTTCCGCATCGACGACGGCACTCCGGCGCGCGGCCAGCGAGTGAAGGTGACTGTCTACAGCACCGAGCCACAGAAGCGCGCGCCGTCGCTGACGATCACCCAGCCGGGCCTTGCCGCGTACACGCTGAACATGGGATGGGTCTCGAGCACCCACGCCCGCCTCTACCTGACGCTCAAGAGCGCCGGCGTTGCAGGCACGGTGACATTCCACGTTGTCGGCACCGACAGTGGCGGCCAGGTCGAAAGCCAGACGGTGACGCTGCGCATCCATTGATACCTGGCCCTGGGGGTGGAGCTGGTGACCCGCCGCTCCAGTCTGGCCAGTTTGCCGGTCGCGCGGCGAGCTCGATGAAAGCTCGCCGCGCCACCGAGCATTTCCGATCAGGATTTCCCGTCAAGCCCCTTGAGGAAGGCCGCAGTCCGATCGAGGGCATCGTCGAGGACCGGCCTGAGGCCGTGGCCGACGCCCGGGTAGGTGTGCAGCTGCGCGTTCGGCATGCGCCCGCTGATGGCGCGCCGCAGAAGATCGATGCTGGCGAAAGGATCCGCCTCGCCGCTCAGAAACAGCACCGGGCAGCGGATCTCCGGCCAGTGAGCACTGCGCGGCTCCCATTCGGGGTGGCCCGGGCGGTGCAGCGGGTAGCTGAAGAGCACCAGGGCCCCGAAGTCGCGTTCGCCGTCCGCCGCGAGCAGGCTGGCCACGCGGCCCCCGTAGGACTGGCCCCCGATGGCGACGTCCGGGCCACTGCCCGAGAGCGCGAGATACCCGGCAACGGCGTCCTCGGCTCGTTTCCTGGGGATGTCGATGGCCGTGGCGTCGATGCCGCGTGCGCGCAGGCCGTCGACGTGGGCCTGCATGCTGGCAGCGTTGCCGGAGGCGCCTGGAGCGATCACGAGCCGCATCACGTCAGAGGCTACCAGCCCGCGTCATCCGAAGGTCAGGGTTGACCGCGGCGGCCGCCCTCGGCAACGTCAGGGGCATGCGACGGCACACGCACGCCCTGCTCGCGGCGCTCGCCCTGGGGCTCCTGGTGGCGATACTCGGCGTTGGCCGGGCTCGCGCCGCCGACGTTACCTGGACGCCGAATCCATCCGACACCTGGCAGTACCAGTTGAGTGGCCAGGTGGACACCTCCGTGGACGCGACCGTCTTCGATATCGACGCGTTCACCACGAAGGCGAGCGTGGTCCAGACACTCCACGACACGGGCCGGCATGCCGTCTGTTACGTCGACGCCGGCACCTGGGAGTCCTACCGCCCCGACGCCGGCCGCTATCCCTGGGCCGTGCTCGGGAAATCCGTACCCGGGTGGCCTGACGAGCGCTGGGTAGACATCCGCCGCATGGACGTGGTGGCGCCGATCCTGCGCGACCGACTCGAACGCTGCGTGGCCAAGGGCTTCGACGGGGTCGACTACGACTGGGCTGACAGCTACCTTCACAACACCGGCTTCGATCTGACGAAGGCGGACCAGCTCGCCTTCGACCGCTGGCTGGCTCGCGCCGCCCACCATCGGGGACTGGCCGTGGGGCTGAAGAACGCGCTGCCGCTGGTCGGGGCGCTCGTCGGGACCTGGGACTTCGCCGTCAACGAGCAATGCTTCCAGTACCACGAGTGCTGGCACTACCAGCCCTTCCTCGACGCGGGCAAGGCGGTCTTCAACGTGGAATACGAGATTCCACGCACGTCGTTCTGCGCAAAGGCTGGCGAGCTGGGCATCTCCGCGATCCGGAAGCACCTGGAGCTTGGTGCCTGGCGGAGGGCCTGCTAGCAGGTTGTTTGCCGCGTTTTTTGCGGACTTCGCGCGGCTCCCGCGGTCGTGACACCCAAGCTGTCACAGGCCGGTCCCAATCTTCGGGACATGGAACGAGCCCGACTGGTCCAACTCCCGTCCCCGACCCCGCGTGCGGCCGCCTCCGTCGTCGTCAGCGGGGACAGACTGATCGTGGAGCACCTCACCCTCGCGGAGCCGTCGCTTGCCGCGTTCGTGGGCCAGCGCGCGGAGGAGGATCGTCCACTGCTCGTCGAGCGAGCGCTTCGGATCGGGCTGGTGGCGCTCCAGGACGCGGGTGTTTCCCTGAATGTGGACGTGGTCCGCAAGGAGTTCGAGTCGCTCATGACGCGGACGGAGGCGGCCAACGAGCGCGCCGCGACCGCCCTTGACCAGGTGCTGCGCCAGAACTTCGCGGACGGTGACGGCCGGCTGCCGCGCACCCTGGAGCGCTTCCTCGGTGATCGCGGCCAGCTCCGCTCCTTCGTGAGCGAGCTCTTCGACGAAGGCAAGCGCGATTCGGCCATCGGGCGCATGCGCGCGCTGCTCGGCACGTACTTCGACGGTGACGCGTCACGGCTCGCCCAGCTACTGGACCCGACGCGCATGGGCTCGCCGCTCCACCAGTTCCGTGTCGAGGTCAGCGAGGGCTTCGAGAAGCTCAACGACCGGCTCACGGCCATCGAGGCTGCCGCCGCCGCGCGCGGTGCTCAGCGGGCAAAGTCCGCGGCCAAGGGCGGCGACTTCGAGGAGCTGGTCGGCGCCATGCTGGGCGACGTGACCCGGGGCACCGGCGACGTCCTGGACCGCACCGCGGACGAGGCGGGTGACGTCGCGCGCTCCAAGAAGGGCGATTTCCTCCTCACCGTGGACAGCACCATGACGCGCGGCGCCGACCTCCGGGTTGTCGTCGAGTGCAAGGACCGGGCCATGTCCGGGCGCGCCATGCGCGACGAACTCACGGACGCGCGGACCAACCGCGGCGCATGCGTCGGTCTCGTCATCTTCACGCCGCAGCACGCTCCGGCCGGGATCGCCCCGTTCGACGTGCGCCAGTCGGACGTCTACTGCGTCATCGATCCGGAGGCGCCCGACCAGGCGGTCCTGGAGGCAGCGGTCCGCCTCGCACGGCTCCTGGCCCTTGCCACGCTTCGCGAGCGCCAGGTCGAGGTTGACTCGGCCGCCATCGCCGCCGCGCTCGCCGGCATTCGCGGCCAGCTCGATGCCATCCGCGCACTGAAGGTCCAGCTCACCTCCATCGGCTCGACGTCACGCGCGGTCAACGAAGGACTCGACCGCATGCGGGATGGCGTGTTGTCGAAGGTAGCGGAGGTTGAGGCGGAACTGCGCTCGGTGGTGACGCAGTCGCCCGCCTGAGGAGGACAGCTCACCAGGGCCGTCGAATCACAGGTGACGAGTCGTCGTTGTAGATCGCGAGCTCGTTGATGTCGCCGTCAACCACGTGAAGCAGAAAATGGATCGTCGTACCGTCGGCGTCCGCCGCTGCGCCCTCCGTCGGCACCCGCCTTGCGACGTCAGCCACCGCCTGCGCACCCGGGCGCAGCTCCAAGCTCCATCGTGTTCAATCTGCCGTGCCGTGGCCTCCTGAAGCTGGGTCCGCAGCGCATCACGTCCCGGGAATGCAGGCTACAGCAGACGCTCGAAGAGTTTCTCCCAATCGTTCAGACGTCGAAATGAAGTCTCGACTGTCATGACTTGCTCGCGTCATGTCGCGGACGCGCCCGCCTGAGCTCGCGGCGGAGCTCGCGCCAGGTGATGCCGATGCGGTCGTAGACGCGGCCGCGCCATGCGACCATCACCGCCACGGCCCAGATCACGGCCAGCACGCCGATGGCCGCGAACTCCGCGAGTGGCAGCGGCGTGAGCTCGAAGAAGTCGCGCGTCCAGGGCACGATGAAGAAGGCGCCGTAGATCGCGACCATTCCAAGCGCCAGGATCGTCGGCCGCAGGTCGGGGCCATCGTGGTCCGCGCCGCTCAGCGAGTCGCCGACGGGCGGATCGAGCAGCACCAGCAGGCCGAGGCCGCAGAATGTGGCAAATGTCGTGAACGCCGTGCGCGCCGCGGCGATGTCGCCGTCACGCGCCGCCCACCAGTAGAGTGGCAGCCCCAGCACGGTCAGTGCCACGGCCGGCGGCACGACCAAACGCAGGATGCGGCGCAGGTCGTCCGTGCCGGGACGCGCGGGGTGCGCCCACAAGGCGAGGAACAGCGCCGGCACCCCGACGGTGAGCAGGGCCAGCACCGTGTTGTGCCTCGGTGTCACGGGGATGGCAAGGCCTACCAGGGACGCACCGAGGATCACGAGTGCCATGTACATCGCACGGGTCAGGAACAGATGCAGGCTGTCGTGCATCCCCGCGATGATCCGCTGCCCTTCTATGACCGCCTCCGGCAGGGCGGCGAACGAGTCGTCGAGCAGCACGATGTCGGCCACGGCGCGCGTCGCCTGGCTGCCGCTCTGCATGGAGATCCCGAGGTGCGCCTGCTTGAGCGACAGCACGTCGTTGACGCCGTCGCCGACCATCGCCACCCATTCGCCGTTGCTGCGAATGGCTAGAACCAGCCGCGCCTTGAGCGATGGCGGCACGCGGCCGAATACGGAGCCAGCAGCGACGGCTGCGGCCAGTCCAGCATCGTCCAGGTGCTCCAGGTCGAGCCCGGACACGGCGTTCCCGTCGAGCGAGAGGCCCACCTGTCGGGCGATCGCGGCCACCGTCTGGGGACTGTCGCCCGAAATGAGCTTCAGGCGCACGCCCGCATCGTTGAAGCGTGCCAGCGTGGCCGGTGCGTCGCTCCGGATCTGCTCTCGCAGCACCAGGACGGCCATCGGCTCGAGGTCCGGCGGCAGACCAGGCTTCCCGTCAGCTCCGGTGAGGCCCACGCCTCCGCCGCGACGCCGCGCGAAGACCACCACGCGCAATCCCTGGCTGGCACGCTCGGACACGAACGCGTCCAGCTCCTCGTGCCCCTCCCCACTCAGGTGTGGGCGCAGGACCTCCGGCGCAGCCAGCACCAGTAGTCCGGCGAGGTCGCCTTCCTCGATACGGATCGCGCTCCAGCGCAGCTCGGACGAGAACGGCACCTCCTCGGCCGCGACACAGACCCTGCCGTTCGGATACGCCGCCCTGATGGCGTCGGAGGTCCGGTTCTGGAGCGACGTGCTCGAAATGAACGCCCCGAGCCATTCGGCCAGCTCCGCCTCCAACCCGAATGCCCGGGCCTCGGCCACTTCGATGTTCGGCGTGGTCAAGGTCCCGGTCTTGTCCAGGCACAGCACGCTGACGCGGCTCATCGATTCGACGGCGTTCGAACGCTGGATCAGCGCCTTGTTGCCGGCGAGCCTCACGATCGCCAGCGCGTAGGTAACCGTGACCATGACAACCAGTCCCTGCGGGATCAGCGCGATCAGGACGGCCGCCGCCCGCGCTGCATCGACGGCCGGCAGCGAACCGCCGTTGTCGCGGATCATCACGAAGGCAACCGGGATGGCCGCCAAGCCGACCAGCAGGCTCATGGAGCGCAGCACGCGAGCCACGTCGCGCTGGATCGGCGTCTTGTCCTCACGAAACGCGCGCGCGCCGGCGGTCAGCTGGTTCGCGAAGCTCTGTGCGCCGATCTGCGTGGCAACGTAGCGAGCCTCCCCGTCCACGCAGAAGCTGCCCGAGAGCACGCTATCGCCGGGGTTCTTCGGGATCCGGTCCGACTCGCCGGTCAGCAGCGACTCGTCGGCCTGAAAGGTACCGTCGGTGACGCGCCCGTCGAGGAGCAACTGATCACCGCGCCGGATGACCATCAGGTCTCCGAGCACAGCGAGGGTCGGGTCGAGGATGCGTTCGACCCCGTCGCGCACGATGGTGGCGGTCGGGCGAGTGAGCACGCTCAGGCGATCGAGGCTCTGCTTGGCACGGACCTCCTGCACGAGCCCGACCACGATGTTGACGATGACGAGCACGCCGGTGACGGCCGCGTCACCGAAGAGTCCCAACCCGATCAGCACCAGGGCGATGAGGACGAGCAGGATGTTGACGACCGTGAAGGCGTTCTCGCGCAGGATGTCCCAGTAGGTGCGCCCGGTCCCCATGCGCGCGTCGTTGCCAAGTCCCCTTGCTCGCCTGGCATCCGCCTCCGCGCCGGTGAGGCCGGCTGCGGGCGTCGGCGAAAGGTCGGCTGGGAGCTCGGGCGCGATCGGCTGGCCGCCCGCGCCGGACGGGGGCGTGGCTGGGCGGCCTTCGGACATCCGCGGGGAGGTCATGCAGCATGGATTGTGGCCCATGCACCTCACCGAATAGCGCCGGTGCCGGGCTCTCCCACCTGGTTGGATACTCCTGAGCGGCGCACATTGAGGAGTACGATCTGAGTTGGACCTGATCCACCGCCTCATCGCATACGTCGCTGTCGGCGTTGTCGCGGTTGGCATCGGCTGGTCCCTCGTGCTTGCCCTCATTGGGCGTCGCGGAGGGCCGGCCTTCGAACGGTTCCAGGCCGCGGTCGTCAGCGTGTTGATCGTGGGGCGGCGAGCGGAGGGCTACTGCTCATCTACGGGGCCCGGCCGACCGAGGGTCTCCACCTGTTGTATGCCTTGGTTGCGATCGGGCTCATCCCGCTGGGCAGGTCGTTCCTCAGCCGCGCAAGCGACCGCCGCGCGTCGGCGCTCCTGCTCACTCGTTCGTCGTTCTGGGCGCCCTCATCTATCGCCTCTATACAACGGCGTGAGGCGGTCGTGACGCGTGCTCGATCCGCCAGGCTCGCCGCTGTCCCGATCGTCACCTGACCGTCGATTGCCGGGCAGAGCCCACTGATTGGTCGCCGGCCATCCACAGCCGGAAGGACTTCGGTCATGGCTTCACAGCTCGGCCGATGTGCTCAGCACGGGTTACAAGAAGGATACCGACCCCGACCGTCAGTACGAGAAGAAGGCCGATGATTCCGAGCTCCGGGCCCGAGCGCGTCCGGGGCGGCGGTCGGTCTGCTGCTTTCGATCGGCGCGCGCCAGGGGACACCGAGCCGCGGGAGCAGGTACCGATCGACCCCGTAGTAACCGGCGACCTTCCAGGCGAGCATCAGCCCGACCGCGAAGGTGAACATGATCGGGTTGACCGAGGCGGGGCCGGCGAGGAGGAACGACATGTTCATCAGCGCGCCGAAGAAGGCCGCGATCCCGGTGAGCGCACCCACGAGCAGGCCGATGCCGATGGCCATCTCGCCGAGCACGATGCGCCAGGCGAACTAGCCCTCGGCGTGGTTGTCGATGAGCATCTGGAGGAAGCCACGAACCACTCGAAGCCCAGGAAGATCCTGATCGGCAGCCACAGCAGTCCCGCTCGCGAATTCTTGAACAGGTATCGCGCGAAGGCGGGGCCCTCGCTCTCGACGGTCTGAGCCTGCGGTGACTTGCGGTGCTGGAACATCAGAACCAGCACCACGATGGACAGGATCCAGAACGCAAAGGTTGCCACGGTGCGAATTGCGGAGCCCGGCTCCGGCCCGAACCAGGGGTTCTCCATGTAGATCAGGATGCCCGCGGTCATGAGCGCGAGCGGGGTCACCAGATTCCGATATCGAGCCAACATCGATCATTCCTCCGACGCTCCTGCCGGATTGAGCCGGCAGCTGCGAACCTCCACGGAACGCCAGGGCGGCATCCCTGTGGATCCCTCAGTCAGGCCGTCGCGCCTCGGATCGATCGTCGCCGGGTGCGATACCACGCGAGGTACTCGAGGAGCTCGTCGCGCTCGTCGTCGGTGAGGTCGGCAAAAAGCGCCGCGCTCACGGTTTCGGAGGGGTTTGCAGGTTTGCCGGGCACGCGGTAGCCGGTAAGGCGCATGAGTTCGTCGTACGGAAGGGTCAAGGCCTCGCTCAACTGGTGGAGGACGTGCGGAGAAGGCTTCTTGACCGCGTCGTTCTCAAGCTTGCTGAGGTAGGCAGCGGAGATGCCGGCGGCCCGGGCTGCGTCCGCGGCCGACAGCTCGCGGACATCCCGCGCCTGGCGCAGAACCGCTCCGAGTGATGGTCCCATGTGCAGCTGGTCCTACAGTTGGGTGGCGTAACTACAGTTGACACTACCATCGGGGCGTGCTGTACTGCAAGCACGGGCAATGGCCGGAGCGTCACCCGGCGTGGCAGTGGTGCCCCGCTTCCCCGGATGCCACGCATGCACGAGGTAAGAACCCATGAGCATCAATGAGGTCGACGAAACCGTCGTCACGCAGGAGCCGACCCCGGGAGCCGGCCAGCAAACGGTGCGGACCGACAGCCGTCGCATCACGAGGTCCGGCCCGGCCGGCACAGAGCTGACCCGGCGCGTCATCATCTTCATCTTCGGGTTGATCCAGGTCGTGATCGCAGCGCGCTTCGTGCTGCTGTTGCTCAGTGCAAGGGAAGGCAACGACCTCGTGTCGGGCATCCTCAACATCAGCCAGCTGTTCGTCGCACCGTTCGAGGGGATCCTCCGGACGAACTCGTTGCACGCCTCGGGCTCGGTGCTCGATATAGCTGCCGTGCTGGCCTTCGTCGGCTGGACCATCCTCGAGCTGATCGTGATCTGGGCCGTTGGCATCTTCCGGCGGGAGCCCGCGTGACAACCATTGCCTGACCGCGCTGCGGTCCCCACGCG
The DNA here is from genome assembly GCA_038237595.1 of Candidatus Limnocylindrales bacterium. Lineage (GTDB taxonomy): Bacteria > Chloroflexota > Limnocylindria > Limnocylindrales > CSP1-4 > JAFMJV01. The sequence continues at coordinate 11,209 of JBBRYO010000091.1, forward strand.
GGCAGGTCTTCGTCCGCAAATGCGTCGGCCGGAGCGCCACGCAACAGGAAAGGAACTTATTCGATGGACTGGATCGCATGGATCGTGGTCGGCGCCATAGCCGGCTTCCTCGCAAACATGGTCATTGGATCGCGTCAGGGCTGGCTGCGGATGATCATTCTCGGCATCGTGGGCGGCGTCGTGGGCGGGTTCGTTGCCGCCAAGGTGCTTCACATTGGCTCCGTCAACGGCTTCAACATCGAGAGCATCGTGATCGCCACGGTCGGTGCGATCGCGATCATCCTTCTGGTGAACGCGCTCGCAGGATCGCG
>JBBRYO010000092.1:0-11490 GCA_038237595.1 Candidatus Limnocylindrales bacterium
AGGACCTCGAGGGCGCGCGGGTGCTGATCCTCGGCTACGGCTCGATCGGGCGAACCCTGGAACGCTATCTGACGCCGTTCGGCGTCGAGGTGACGCGCGTCGCGCGACGGCCACGCGACGGCGTGAACGGCACGGACGAGCTCCCCCGGTTGCTGCCGCGCGCCGACATCGTGGTCAACCTGCTGCCCCTGACCCCGGTGACACGCGGCTCCATCGACGCGGGCTTCCTCGCCCAACTGCGGCCCGGTGCCCTGTTCGTCAACGGGTCACGGGGCGCCATCGTGGACACGAACGCACTGCTCGAGGCGCTCACGCAACGCCGCATCCGCGCCGCCCTGGACGTGACCGATCCCGAACCGCTGCCCGAGGGCCACCCGCTGTGGACGGCACCCGGCCTGCTCATCACGCCGCACGTGGGCGGCGACGTCGCCGCGGAGACCCGTCGGGCATGGCAACTCGTCGCCGACCAGGTCCGCCGCTACGCCGCCGGGGAACCCCTTCGCAACGTCGTCATCGACGGATATTGAGGTAGTCATGAACGCCGATCGCCGCGACCCGACAGTCCCAGACACGGACGACGACCTGCCGGTCGAGGACCTCTACGAGCTCAGCGGGACGCCGCTTCCGGTGGACCAGGGGGCCGTCGTCGTGCCCGACGAGGTGGAAGAGCAGCGCGAGTACACGGATACGGAGCGTGACGAGCTCCTGCCGGAGCCCGGGGACGAGCCGGTGGACGGCATCGAGGACCTGGCTGCCATCGAGCTTCGCGCAGGCGAGACGGACGATCCGACTGTCGCCGCCGAGGAAGGCCTGGCCTACATCCCGCCCACCGATGCGCCGGTGGTCCCGGGCGACGGGGACGAGGAGCTCGAGATCGCGGCTGGCTCCGGCACGACCTCGCTGGACGAGCCCTACGACGAACACCATGCGTCCACGCAGCTCTCGGCGGAGGACGAGATGGCCGCGCGTGTCCGCCAGGCCATCCGCGCGGACGCCGCCACGACCCAGTACGCGGACAGCATCGAGATCGACTCCGCGGCCGGCATCGTGGTCCTGCGAGGCGTGGTGGAGGACCTGGAGGACGACGACGCCCTGGTCGAGGTTGCCTCCGAGGTCGACGGGGTGACGGACGTCCAGGACGAGCTGACGGTGGCCGGGCTGTAGCTCAGGCGGGCTCCAGGAGCACCTCGTCGACGAAGCACCACAGCCAGTTCTCGCCGGGCTCGATCGAACGCGCGATGGGGTGGCCGATCACGCGCGAGTGGCGCGAGGCGTGCTTGTTCCGCGAGGAGTCACAGCACCCGACATAGCCGCAGGTCATGCACATTCGCAGGTGGACCCAGGTGGACCCGATCTTGAGGCAGTCCTCGCAGCCACGCGTCGACGAGGCCCTGACGTCGGAGTGGATCATGTCGAGGTGGGAGCACGGAACAGGTTCGTCCATATGGCTTCACGAACTCAGCAGTGAAAGGACCCCCTGGAGGGGGATGGTCACCCAGTCCGGGCGATTGTTGAGCTCGTAGTTGAGCTCGTAGAAAGCCTTCTGGAGCAGCAGCGCGTCCAGCAGGATGGCGGCCTGCTCGGGATCCGACGGCAGGAACTCCCTGCCCCGTGTCGCGTCGCCGTAGCCGCGCAGGAACGCCGCCGAAACCCAGCTGTACCAGTGCCGAACCCAGGCCTCGAGGTTCGGCACATCCGCCGGTCGGATCGCTCCACCGCCGCTCGTCTGGAGCAGGGTCCCGCTCGCGGCGTAGTCGAAGGAGCGCAGCATGCTGGCCACGTCGGTGAGCGGCAGCCGCTTCAGGCGGCGCTCGCTCAAGGGACGGCCGGGCTCGCCCTCGAAGTCGATGATCACGAAGTCGCGCCCGGTCGAGAGGATCTGCCCAAGGTGGTAGTCGCCGTGGCAGCGAATGCGCACTCCGCCCAGCTTGCGGCCAAGCAGCGAATGGAGGCGATCGTCGACGCTCGACTCGAGCGCCAGCACGGCCCGGGCCGTGGGCATGGCGGCCTCGGGCAGGCTCTCCACTTTGCGGCTCAGCAGTCGCATGTTCTGGCGGACGGTCGAGCGCACTGCCTGGTACAGCGACCGCTGGTCGAGCGGGCTGAACGGCTCCGGCGCGAACGCGGCGTCGTCGGGGTCCGACGCCAGCGCCAGGTGCAGCTCGCCGGTCCGCGTGCCGAGCAGCTCGGCTGTGTCGAGATAGGCGCCGACGGTCTCACGCACCGGCTGGAGCACCTCGGAGCGCGCGCGTTCGAGCAGCGCGGCCGCGGGCGATGGACCGGCCTGGGGTGGCGGCCCGGCGGTGGCCGCGGCTCGTTCCAGGTAGTCGCCGAGGGCATGCTGCGTGTAGCTCCAGGCGTCCCCCTCGTTGGGCACGTAGGCCTGCACGATCGCCGCCGTCGCAGGCTGGCGATCGCCGCCCTTGTAGTCGATCGAGCCGGCAACAGGCGCGATCCGCTCGAAGCCGTGGTCAGTCAGGAACAGCGCGATCTCGAGATCCGGATTGATGCCGGATTCCAGTCGACGGTAAAGCTTCAGCATCAGGCGGTCGCCGAAGATCACCGAGCTGTTGCTCTGCTCCGCGCGTGAGGGCGTGGCGGAGAGGCGTTCGGAGGCCGGCCCGCGCAGCTTGCGGAAGAGGCGCGTCGGGGAGGTGGCGAGCTCTCTTCGCAGTCCGTGCAACCGGCGCCGGCCGGGCAGCGCGGCCAGCAGGCCTTCGGTGAAGGCCGGCACCTGCATGGCGTCCAGCAGCACGTTGGCGCCGCGCAGGGCGGCAATCGCCTGCGCAACGTCCCCGGCGGTCGCGGCAACGCCACCCGCCACCGGAGCCGCGGCACCGTCGGTCGAGGCGCTCGACCGGGCATCAGGCCCCAGGCGCGCGATGGCAGCCCAGGGTGTGTCGGCCAGGATCGGCCCGGCGGCCTCGGGCGCGAGGACGATCACCGGCACCAGGTAATCGTCCGGGTCTCCCTCGGTGAAGTTGAGGGTCAGGATGACCACCAGGGACGAGGTGCCGCCCAGCGTCACCGGGACCGCATCCTTGATGTCGGCGGATCGAATGGTGCGGGCCTTCCCCCGGAACCAGCGCCGGTCCTTCGCCCAGTTGGCCAGCAGGTCGGCGACCTGCGAGCGCCGGGCCCCGGTCGCCAGGTCGGAAAGCGTCCGGATCGGTGGCAGCGTCGGCAGCTCGGACAGGCTCGTGGTCGACGGGGCGGACGATGGCCGGGTCAGCGCCAGCCACATGAAGGCGTGTGGACCAAGGCTCACGAAGTACGGCGACGCGCCGATGGTCGGGAACTCGACCTGGCCGAAGAGCTCGACCGGCGTCGCCCCGTCGAAAGCGGACAGATCCAGCTCAGCCCACTGCACGAAGCGCGACAGGTTGGCGACCACGAGGATCGTCTCTCCCTCGTAGCTGCGCACGAAGGCCAGCACGCGCCGGTTGTCAGGATGGAGGAACTCGATCGAGCCGCGACCGAAGGCGGGGTAGCGTTTGCGCAGTGCGATGAGGCGCTTCATCCACCACAGCAGCGAGCTCGGGTTTGCCTGCTGTGCCTCGACGTTGACTGCCTCGTAGTGGTACTCGGGATCAACGATCACCGGCAGGTACAGCCTTTGGCGGTTGGCCGACGAGAAGCCCGCGTTGCGATCGCCGCTCCACTGCATTGGCGTGCGCACCGAGTTGCGATCGCCGAGGAAGACGTTGTCGCCCATGCCGATCTCGTCGCCGTAGTAGATGACCGGCGTCCCCGGCAGCGAGAAGAGCAGCCCGTTCATGAGCTCGATGCGGCGGCTGTCGTTGGCCAGCAGCGGCGCCAGGCGGCGGCGAATCCCGAGGTTGATCCGCGCCTGCGGGTCGCTGGCGTAGGCCCGGTACATGTAGTCGCGTTCCTCGTCGGTCACCATCTCGAGCGTCAGCTCGTCGTGGTTGCGCAGGAACATCGCCCATTGCGAGTTCTCGGGGATCGGCGGGGTCTGGGCCAGGATGTCGATGATGGGGAAGCGGTCCTCCATCCGGATCGCCATGAACATGCGGGGCATGACCGGGAAGTGGAAGGCCATGTGGCACTCGTCGCCGTCCCCGAAATAGGCGACCGAATCCTCGGGCCACTGGTTGGCCTCGGCCAGCAGCATGCGGTCCGCGAAGCGCTCGTCGATGTGGTGTCGCAGCTCCTTCAGGAAACCGTGGGTCTCCGGGAGGTTCTCGCAGTTCGTGCCCTCTCGCTCGTAGAGGTACGGCACGGCGTCCAGCCGCAGCCCGTCGACGCCCATCTCGAGCCAGAGGTCCATGGTCTTCATGATCGCGGCGCGGACCCGCGGGCTGTCGAAGTTGAGGTCGGGCTGGTGCGAGTAGAAGCGGTGCCAGTAGTAGGCACCCGCGACCGGATCCCAGGTCCAGTTGGAGGTCTCGAAGTCCTTGAAAATGATGCGCGCGTCGCGGTACCTGTCCGCGGTGTCGCTCCACACGTAGAAGTCGCGCCACGGGCTCCCGGGCGGCGAGCGACGGGCGCGCTGGAACCAGGGGTGCTGATCGGAGGTGTGGTTGCAGACGAGCTCGGTGATGACGCGCAGCCCACGCCGGTGCGCCTCGCGGATGAAGCTGCGCACGTCGCGGAGGGTTCCGTAATCGGGGTTGACGCTGGTGAAGTCGGCGATGTCGTAGCCATCGTCCAGCAGCGGCGAAGGATAGAACGGCAGGATCCAGATGGCCGTGACGCCCAGGTCCTGGAGGTAGTCGAGCCGCTCGCTGAGGCCCACGAAGTCTCCGGTGCCGTCGCCGTTGCTGTCGCGGAAGGCGCGCACGTGGAGCTCGTAGATGATCGCGTCCTTGTACCAGAGCGGGTCGCTGGAGCGACGGCTGCCGGGAGCGTCGCCGCGTGCGTCTCCGCGCTGTTCGGGCGCCGCCAGGTCGAGGCTTGGCGGCCGCGAAGTGATCGTCACAGGTAGGTCTCGAACTCGGTTTCCGAGCGGGGACGGCGCCGCAGCTGGAGGATCTGCGCGGAACCGGTGAGTGGGTCGAGCTCCACGCGGTTGCGCGGCCCCTGCCAGCGGTTCGTCGTGCCCGTCAGCAGGTCGATCGCCTCGTAGGCGCTCCCCTCCTCGATCCCGAGTTCGGTGAGCGGAAGCTCGAGCGCGCCGCCGTGCGGGTGCTGCGGGTCGAGATTGACGATCGTCAGGACGACGTCCGAGCGATCAGGCGTGCGCTTCGAGTACGCGATCAGCGCGTCGTCGTCGATAGGGTGGAAGGCCAGTCCCTCGTTCGACTGGAGCGCCGGATGGTCGCGCCGGATGGCGTTCACGCGCGAAATGAGCGGCGCCAGGCTGTCCTCCCGCTCGAGGTCCCAGTGGCGAAGCTGGTACTTCTCCGAATCACGGTACTCCTCGCTTCCCGGCTCGATGGGTTCGTGCTCCGCGAGCTCGTAGGCGGGGCCGTAGATGCCGTACGTGGAGGCGAGCGTGGCTGCCAGCACGAAGCGCAGCTCGAACGCCGGCCTGCCGCCGTGTTGTAGCACCTCGTGCAGGATGTCCGGCGTGTTCGGCCAGACGTTGGGGCGAAAGAACTCGCGCAGGTTCGTGGCCGTGAGCTCGGTGAAATAGTCGATGAGCTCCTGCTTCAGGGTGCGCCAGGTGAAGTAGGTGTAGGACTGCGAGAAGCCGACCTTGGCGAGGCGATACATGACCTTGGGCCGCGTGAAGGCCTCCGCCAGGAAGAGCACGTCCGGGTCTTCGCGCTTGATCTCGCCGATCAGCCACTGCCAGAAGGCGAAGGGCTTCGTGTGCGGATTATCGACGCGGAAGATCCGCACGCCCTCGTCCATCCAGAAACGGACGATGTCGCGCAGGCCTGCCCACAGTGCCGGCCAGTCCTCCGACTCGAAGTCGAAGGGATAGATGTCCTGGTATTTCTTGGGCGGGTTCTCGGCGTACTGGACAGTGCCGTCAGGCCGCTGCCGGAACCAGCTCGGGTGCTCGCGCACGAAGGGATGGTCCGGCGACGCCTGGTAGGCGAGATCGAGCGCGACCGCGATGTCGTACCTGGCCGCAGCCGCCACGAGGGCCCGGAAGTCCTCGAGCGTGCCCAGCTGCGGGTTGATGGCGGTGTGGCCGCCCTCCTCGGAGCCGATCGCCCAGGGCACGCCGGGATCGTCGGGGCTCGAGGTCGTGACGTTGTTGGGGCCCTTGCGAAAGGTGCGCCCGACGGGATGGATGGGCGGCAGGTAGAGCACATCGAAGCCCATTCCGGCGACGTAGGGCAGACGGGCGATGACGTCGCGAAACGTGCCGTGGCGGCCCGGTTCCGGCGAGGTCGAGCGCGGGAAGAGCTCGTACCACGCCGAGAAGCGCGCCCGCACCGGGTCGACCACGACTTCGAGGACGCGGTCGTGGGTCGTGGCGAAGCGGCGATCCGGGTTGCGCGCCATGAGGATGGCGAGCTCCTCCTGGAGCGCGTGCGCGGCTCGTGACGTCATCGGACCATCCCCGGAGAGCTCCGCCGCCCAGCTCCTGAGGCGTGCCGCATCCTCGAGCGTGGCGCGCTCTGCGGCCGCAGCCACCAGGGCCGCACCGACGAGCAGGTCCATGCTCACGTCCTGGCGCGCCTCGACGCGCTTGGCGAGATCCCGTCGCCACGTTCCGAACGCGTCGGGCCACGCGATCACGGTGTAGGCGTGCCGCCCGAGGTGCTGGAGCGCGAACTCGCCGCGCCAGCGATCGTTGCCGAGCGGTTCCATCGGCGATTCCGTCCAGCCCGCCGCGGTGCTCCGCTTGTGCGCAAGCACGACCGAGACGGCGTCATGTCCATCAACGAACGCGTCCGCTTCCACCACCAGGCGGTCGCCGAGCGTGCGTTTGACCGGGAAGCGGCCGTCGTCGACGCGAGGCGTCACGGCTTCCACGGCGGCGCGCCGACGGCCCTCGCCGCCGGGGATCCGCAGCTCGGCCGCGGAGGCTTCCTGCTGGATTGCACTCATCGAATCAAAGTCTCACTCCCGACCGTCACTCCAGCCGTGGAGACAGCTGAGCGACCCGACCGCTGCCTAGGCTACGTCATCCGCGGGCTGCCTCGCCGCGCGACGCTCTATCAGCGTGGGGCAGCGTCCGCGCCGCACTCAGCCCGGATTCAGGTTCAGGCCCATATGCTGCGCCAGTGACCTCTCGTCCAAGGCCGCTTGCCCGGTCAACGGCCCTGGTGGTCACCTGGCTGGCAATCCGCGTGGCGGGCGGCGTAGCGGATGGCGCGGCGCCCGTGGATGCGGTCCATTCGCCCGGGACGCCGGACGCGCGTCCCAACGTGGTGATGATCATGGTCGACGACCTGCCGCCTCTCGACGGGCGGTTATACTCGGTGCTGCCCAACATCCGCCAGACCTTCGTGGACCAGGGCGTCGACTTCACGAACTTCCAGGGTGAGACACCGCTGTGCTGCCCGGGGCGCGTCGGCTTCTTCACCGGCCAGCACACCTTTCACCACGGCGTCACGGTCAATGACGCCACCCTCTTCAATCCATCCATGTCGCTGGCGACGCAGCTGCACGGGGCGGGCTACCAGACGATGCTCGCCGGGAAGTACCTGAACCACTACGGCCCGCTGGCAGGCACGGTGCCGCCCGGCTGGGACCACTTCAGCGCCAAGACCTCGATCAACGACTACTACGACTACACGATCTGGAACGACCACGACAAGAAGCCTGAACGCCACGGTCACAAGCCGGCGGACTACTTCACCGACGTGGTCAGCCAGAAGGCCGTGGCACAGCTCCGTGCGGCCGCGCCGGACCGACCCGTCTTCGCCTGGTTCGCGGTCACCGCGCCGCACCGCCCGTGGATCCCGGCGCCGCGCTACGCCAAGGACAAGCGCTGCGTGTCGGTGCCCGACTGGAGCCCGCCCAACTACGCCGAGGCCGTCGTCTCCGACAAGCCGGCCTACGTGCAGGCGGAGCCGCAGTACGACCACGCCGATCTGCGCGATCCGACCGGCTATGACCTCGAGCCCGTCTGCCGGGCGATGCTCGCGGCAGACGACATGGTCGGTCGGGTGCGGGCCGAGCTCCAGCGCGAGGGCAGGCTCGCCAACACCATCTTCGTGTTCTCCGGCGACAACGGCATGAACTTCGGCTCGCACCGGCTCGAGGCCAAGTTCGCGCCGTACGAGACGGGACTGCCGTTCTTCATCACGTGGCCGGCGCGACTGGGGACGACGCCTCGGAACGTCGACGACCTGGTCATGAACATCGACTTCGCGCCGACGATCTGCGAGCTGGCGGGCTGCACCATGGGCCCCTACCCGAACGGCCAGCACGCGCCGGACGGGAGCAGCTTCGCCCCGCTGCTGCTGGGCACGGCCACCAGCATGGGTCGCGACTCGGTGATCTTCGACCTGCCGACGTCGCTCAAGGTCCCCTCCTGGTATGCGGTCCGGACCACGAGCGCGTCGGATCTGGGCGGGGCAGGCTGCGCGGCCTGGGCCACGCACGGCTGTCTCTGGCACTACGTCGAGTACCTCGACGGTGAGAAGGAGCTCTACGACGTCTCGGGCGGCCCTTGCTTCTCGTGGCACGTCGGCAGCCCCGGCGACCCGTGCGAGCTCAACAACGTGGTCGGAGTCCCGAGCCTCCATCCGCTTGTGCTGGCGCTGCATGCCCGGCTCGAGGTGCTTAGGGCGAAGGTGCCGTAAGGGGAGTGGCTTGGGGGGAGTGCCTGGGGGGTGAACTCGTCACGGTTCCCGCGCTCGAGGACGAGGACACCGCCGCGCACGTCCGGCACCGATACGAGCAGGGTGCGGCCCAGATCATCAACCGGCGCCCCCTTGCGCCAGCGACCGAGAAAGGAGTGGCTGCGGGCCTTGGTCTGCGACACGAGCTGGAGCGTGCCGTCGCCGTCGTCGAGGTACAGCCCTGCCCCGGCATCCGCGGCAACAGCCGACGCGAGATCCTGGAGCAGTCGCTCCAGTTGGTCCGCTGACTTCTTCATGGGGCGGAGCTCCCATGCTGCCCGGCACGCGGGCCACGCAGGGCTTCACCAGTCGGGGCGGAAGGTTCAAAGCCGTTCGAGACGGCGATCGGCCGGCGCATGGTCCACACGAGGAACAGCGCGGCACCCACCCCGATCAACATGTCACCGAACGAGAAAATGTTGGCAAACGGGAACGGCCGCGGCAGCACCAGGACGTCGCCGAGGTACGTGAATGCGGTCGCGGCGGTGGCCAGGGCGGAGTTCGTGAATGCGGTGGTCGGCAGCGCGGCGACGCCGTTGAGCGCCTGCCACGCCCCCGGTGAGGACGGCATGTAGCCGCCGTTCGAGGCGATGGCCAGCAGGTTGAGGCCCGCGCCCACGGCCATCACGGGCATGCCCATGAAGCCGAGATTGCGCAACAGAACCGCGAGGACAGCCACAGTCGACGCTACGTACAGCGCGGGGCCGGCGGTTCCGACCTGGGCGGCAACGGGTGGCGCGAACAGCACGGCCTGAAGCATCAGGCCGGCGAGCGCCAGTCCCCACCAGTGGAACTTGACGTCGGCAAGGGCCGCGATGCGTCCGCCGGCCAGCTTTCCGACGAGCAGGCCCGCGGCGATGAAGTAGAGCAGCAGCATCAGCCGGCCGCCTCGAGTGGCCGTATGTGCGTTGCAGGCACTGGCACGGTCTCGCCGACGGGACGCTCTTGATATGGAACACGGCGCGCCGCATGGCGCGCCGCGGGAGACAGAAAAGTGCCGGCGACAGTGGCTGCGATCACTGTCGCCGGCTCGGAATCAGCGTGGGATCAGAACCAGCGAAAGGGCGCCGACAGTACGAGAACGAACGAGACGAGGACCGCCAGACGCAGCGCGATAGCAATGAATCGAGACATTGGGCGACTCCGATGGGCACGCGGGATGTGGACACTTGGCCGGGGACACCCTGGTAGGGGTTCGAGCCTCGGGGCTCGGCCGGGTTGTTCCCCAGCGAGCTGGACTATGGGAGCCGACCGTCATGCCCTCTATGGCACCGTCGTACTAGTACCCCGCTAAGCTGGGCCGATGGATGACGCCCGGCTCCTCGAAAAAACGGTCGATTCACGCGTGGTTCTCAAGGGCGGGTACCTGACTATCCGCGTAGACACCATCGAGGACGCCGAGGGCCGGCGACACCAGCGGGAGCTGGTCATCCACCCCGGAGCCGTCGCCATCCTCGCAATCGATCAGGGCGACGTCCTGATGGTCCGGCAGTTCCGCACGCCCGTGGGTCGGATCCTGCTCGAGATCCCGGCGGGCACGCTCGATCGCCAGCCGGACGGATCGATCGAGGATCCCGAGCTCGCCGCTCCACGCGAGCTCGGTGAGGAGACCGGATTCACCGCGGCTTCGTGGCGCAGGATCGGCCGCTTCTTCACCGCGCCCGGCTTCGCCAGCGAGGAGATGCACCTGTACCTCGCCACGGACCTCAGCCCCATTCCGGGCTACGCAGGCCCCGAGACCGACGAGCGCCTGGACCTGCTCCGCATCCCCTGGCGCGAGGCCGTCCAGCTCGCGGAGGACGGCACGATCGTCGACGCCAAGTCGATCTGCGGGCTGTTCTGGCTCGACCGGCTGGTCGCGCGCGGCGAGATCAGCCTCTGAGATCAGCGCCTGGGATCAGCCTCGGAGATCAGCGCCTGGGATCAGCCTCGCAGATCAGCGCCTGGGATCAGCCTCTGAGCTGACGCGGGCCGCGCCTACGGCCAGCTGATCACCGCGTGGAGAAAGACCTCCTGGTCCGCGATCTCCTCTGTGTTCTGGACAGTCAAGCGGAAGATGCCCTGACTCAGAGTGGCTGCCAACGCCAGGCTGTTGCCGGTGCCGCTGGCCGAGCCGGCGTTCTCGCCGCTGTCCGAGTTCACGATGGCCGCCCGCCACGGGCGCGCCGCTCCGTCCCAGTTCCCGTTGACGTGGACATCCCCTGCCCCGGCCTTGAACTGGGCAGCGATCCCGTTGTAGTCGGCGAAGGTCGTCCCCTGGAAGCGGAAGCCGTCGACGGTTACGCGCGGCGAGTTGGTGCGGAACTCGAGCTTGACGTCCGCGCTCGGCGACGTCCCCTGGTCCACGCCGATCATCGATACGTGCCAGCGCGTGTTGCCGGCGGCGGTGGTCGACCCGGTGAGAATGGCGTGGCTGCTGGTCCGGCAATCGTGGGCTGCCGGCTGGCTCCCGGCATATAGGCAGAACTTCACGTCACCGGCGCTCGTCGGGAACAGCGTGGCCGTGACGTCGCCAGGGCCCTCCGAAGCGAAGGTGATGGTGCGCGGCGTCGGGGTCGCGGCGGTCAATCCGTCGATGCCCACGTGCAGAAATCGGATCGATCGCAGCGGCGCCGTCGGCGCGAGCGTGGGTGTTGGGCTGGCGCCGGGTGTTGGGCTGGCGCCGGGCGTTGGGCTGGCGCCGGGCGTTGGGCTGGCGCCGGGCGTTGGGCTGGCGCCGGGCGTTGGGCTGGCGCCGGGCGTTGGGCTGGCGCCGGGCGTTGGGCTGGCGCCGGGC
>JBBRYO010000093.1:0-11422 GCA_038237595.1 Candidatus Limnocylindrales bacterium
ACGCGCCGCTGATCATCGCATCGGGCGCAAGGTCGTCAACGGTATTCGCGGGAGCGTAACCGATCGGGGGGTTCAATTGCGTCACGTTTCCGCTATCGTTTCCAGTGAGGAGGGACCCACCATGCACCTCGCCCTGGCGACTGGCGTGTGACTGGCCGCCGAGTGAGCGCGGCGGGGCCGGATGTGCACGCGACGGACCCCGAGGGCGCCGCACCTGCGGTGCGATCGCGAAGTCGACCGCGGCTGCCCGACGAAACGGGCGTGATGGTTGCGCTCGTCGTCCTCGTCGTCCTCGTGGGCCTCGTCAAGCCGTCATTCTTCCAGCCGTCGACGCTCTTTCAGCAGCTGGCCGGTGCAGCCTTCATCGGCATGCTTGCCTTGGGCATGGTGTTCGTGGTCGCGATCGGGGACATCGACCTGTCGGTGGGTTGGATGTTCAACTTTGCCGCCGTCGTCGGCGCCAAGGCGATGGTGCTCGGGATCGACCCGTGGCTGGCAGCGCTCGCGGGCGTTGCATTCGGCGGCCTGCTCGGGCTCGTGAACGGCCTGCTAACGGTAGGACTCCGAATCCGCGTGATCATCATCACACTGGGGACGTTCTCGGCCTATCGAGGGCTCTCGCTCGTGGTGAACGAGTCGAGGGCGGTGCACCCGCCCGACAAAACGAGCCTCTTCTTCCAGATCTGGAGCACGAAGCTCTTCGGGATCATCCCCAGCGTGGCGATCGCGTTCGTCGTGCTCGCAATCGTTCTGCACCTCCTGCTGCATCACACGCGCTTCGGATATCGCGTCCAGGCGATGGGCAGCAACCCTGAAGCGGCTCGGCTGGCCGGGATCCCCACCGATCGCACGCGGATCATGGTGCTGGTGCTGATGGGCGCCATCGCCGGCCTCGCGGGCGTCATCTTTCTCGGGTTCCGGCAGGCGATCGACCCGGTCACCGGCGGTGACTACCTCCTGCCGGTCGTCGCGGCCGTGATCATCGGAGGCACCGCGCTGTCCGGTGGGCGCGGCACGGTGATCGGAGCGGTCATCGGGGCACTGATCATCCAGGTCATCACGACGGGGATCCTGTTCCTCGGCGTCGATGTGAAATGGAGCACGTTCGTCACGGGCGCCGTGATCATCGTCGCTGTCGCCGTCGACCAGCTCGTTCGACGCCAACGCGCACGCCGGATCCGCGACGCTGTTGATCTCGCATGAACCACCACCGCAGATGGGCACGCGCCCGATAGGACAGGAAGAGGAGGAGGGAGCCACGAGCACGATCGGAGAAACCCAGGCCATGAGCCGCCGCGCGCGGCAATGAGATCCACACGATCGAGGAGGTACCGCATGTCCCATTCAAGACTGCTGGCACTGCCCTTCGCCGTTGCCATCGTGGTGACGGCCTGCGGTGGTGCAGTGACGCCGGTTCCCGCAACGCCGGTGCCAGCCACGCCAGTACCCGCAACGCCGGTGCCAGCCACGCCAGTACCCGCAACACCGGTGCCGGCGACGGCGATCCCCGCCACGCCCGTTCCTGCTACGCCCGTCCCCGCAACTCCGGCCCCCCCAGCGGAGAAGATCAAGATCGGGTTCGTCACGCACGTGATCGGGAACCCGTTCATCCAGCAGATCATCGACGGAGCCCAGGCCGCGGCCACCGACCTCAACGTCGACCTGCAGGTCACCGGACCTGAAGGCGGCGACGCCGATGCGCAGCTGAAGGCTGTTCAGAGCCTCGTCGCCGCCGGCGTGAAGGGCATCGCGACCTCGGTGCCGGGTGAGTCCATGAACAGTGCGCTCAACGACATCGTCGCCTCGGGCATCCCGGTAGTGCAGTTCAACCTGCTCCAGACGGGCGTCAATGCACCGTACGTCGGTGAACGTTCCAAGCAGAGCGGCCGCATCCTCGGAGGCAAGATCGTGGACAAGCTCGGCGGCGTGAGTGCCACCGGCACGGTCATCATCGGCAACTGCTTCCCCGGCTTCCCGGTCCTGGAAAACCGAGCCAGCGGTGTCGAGGAGTCCCTCAAGAAAGCCGCAGGTCTCAAGATCCTCGGTCCCTTCGACGTCAAGGTCAATGCGAATGAGAACTTCGCCGCGTGGGAGGCCCTGCTAGGGGCCAATTCCGACGCCAAGGCCCTCGTCGGCCTGTGTGCACCGGATATAGCGAGCCTCGGCCAGCTCCAGGCCGCGAACAAGGACAAACCGTTCATCTCCGGCGGTTACGACCTGACGACAGAGAACCTGGCCGCGATCAAAGCGGGCAATGCCTATGTGAGCCTTGGCCAGACACCGTTCATGCAGGGTTACCTGCCCATCAAGATCCTCGTGGACACGATCACAGGGAAGTCAACCGTGGATCTGTCCAAGGGCGGCTTCATCGACGCGGGCACGGAGATCGTGACGGCAGACAGCGTGCAGGAGCCGTACGGCCTCCCCGCGCTGACCTTCGACGAGCTCCAGATCCTGGCGGGCTCACCCGCCAAGACGCGCGAGTACTACCAGCCGCTCGTCGACACCGTCATCGCTGACTGGTCGTCGAAGCTGGAACCCATCGCGAACGAGTCCAAGTAAACCTCCCCATGGCAGGGTTCGACGCTCGGCTGGCCTTCTCCACAGGCGGGACGCCGCCCTCTGCCACTGCGCCCGGGACGGCGGCCGCGACAATCGCGGTCGCCGTTTCCGGCCTGACCAAGAGCTATGGCGGCGTCGAGGCGCTCGTCGGCATGGACCTGACCGTGGAGGCGGGAACGGTGCACGCAGTCGTGGGCGAGAACGGTGCCGGCAAGTCGACGCTCATGAAGATCCTGGCGGGCGCCGTCGTCCCCGATGCCGGTGAGATTGCAGTCGAGCGTGAGGTCGTCCGATTCGACGCGCCGGAAGCCGCGCGCCGGCGCGGTATCGGCATCGTGTACCAGGAACTGAGCCTCTTCCCGGAACGCTCGGTCCTGGCCAACCTCTTCCCCGATCACCAGCCGACGCGGCTGGGGTTCGTCGACCGCGGACGCATGCTGACGCTGGCCCGCCCGGTGCTGGCGCGCATCGGGCTCCGAGCCGACCCAGAGACCTTGGTCTCCGAGCTGGCCATCGACGAGCGACAGCTGGTGGAGATCAGCCGGCTGCTCGTTGAACGTCCGCGGGTGCTGATCCTCGACGAACCCAACTCCGCCCTCAACGAGCTCGAGACGCGACGGCTGTTCGTCCTCCTTCGGGAGCTCGTCGCGACGGGCATGACGATCATCTATGTGTCCCACCGGCTCGAGGAGGTCTTCGCCATCGCCGATCGCATCACGGTGATGCGAAACGGGCGCGCCGTGTTCACGCGCGACCGGGCAAAGGTGACCATGCCCGAGGTCGTGCAGGCCATGGTCGGGACGCGCCAGGACAAGCTCTTCCCTCCGCGCGGCGCGCGGTTGCCGGCACCGGGCAACCCACTCGAGGTACGCGGACTGGCAGTCGGAGACGAGCTCTCGGACGTCACGTTCACCGCGGCTCCCGGCGAGATCGTCGGGCTCGCTGGCCTCGAGGGCTCCGGCGTGGCGACGTTGCTCGGCGTCCTGTTCGGAACGCGTCGACAGGCCGCTGGAGAGGTGCGATATCCCGATGGCCGTGGGTTGCCGGCCTCGCCCACCATCGCGGCGCGGCGCGGCGTTGCCCTGGTCCCGGCCGACCGACGCCGACACGGGCTGATGCTCGAGCGGAGCGTGGCTCGCAACATCGCGCAGGTCGCTGTCGGCGCGGTGGCGTCAGGGAACCCGTGGCTGCGGCAGGGAGAGCTCGTGGTCGCTGCGCAACGGCAAATGGCCAACCTGGGCATCAGAGCGGAGTCTCCGGCGACGACGGTGGACCGGCTCTCCGGCGGCAACCAGCAGAAGGTCGTCATCGGCAAATGGCTCGAGGTCTCGCCGCGGATGATGCTCCTGGACGATCCCACCCGGGGCGTGGACGTGGGTTCGAAGCGCGAGATCTACATGCTCATCCGGCGGCTCGCGGCCGAGGGTCGAGTGATTCTGTTCCGCTCGACGGAGCTTTCGGAACTGGTCGGCCTCGCCGATCGCATCCTGGTCTTCTACCGTGGGCGTCTCGCGCTCGAACTCGTGGGCGGGGAGGCGACCGACAGGGACGTGCTGCACGCCATCAACACCGGCAGGGCCGCAGAAGCCGCCACCATGGAGGAGCTCCAGCCATGATCCGACGCGCGTTCACGATGCGGCTCAAGCCGGGCGGCCTCACCGCGTACCGATCAAGGCACGACAGCATCTGGCCCGAGCTCGTGGCCGAGATCGAAAGGCAGGGCATCGCGCAGATCACCATCTTCGAGAACGACCCGGTGCTTTTCCTGTACTCGGAGATCCGCGACCAGGAGGCATGGGATCGCCTGTGGCACACCGCCATCCACGATCGGTGGGGCGAGATCATGGACCCCCTCATGGAAATGCGGCCTGACGGCATCGTCGACTCCACCGAGGTGCGGGAGGTCTTTCATCTCCAGACGGGCGCCGATGAGGAGATATCCGATGGCTGACCATCACGGCCGTGTCGCGGTCGTGACGGGAGGCGGCCGAGGGCTGGGGAGGCAGGCGGCCCTGGGACTCGCGAGTCGCGGCGCGACCGTGGTCGCCGTCGCGCGCAGCGTCGCGCAGCTCGGGGAGACGGAACGAATGGCCAAAACCGCCGGCGCCGGCGCCGTCGTCGGGATCCGCGCCGACGTCAGCGATATCGAAGCAGTCGACGGGCTCGCCCGGATCGTGGCCGAACGCTTCGGCGCGCCCACGATCCTTGTGAACGCCGCCGGGGTCTTCGGGCCCATCGCACTCATCAAGGACAGCGATCCCCGGGCATGGGTGGATTGCGTGATGGTCGACGCGATCGCGCCATACCTGGTCATCCGCTCGTTGCTGCCGGGGATGCTCGACGCCGGATGGGGTCGCATTGTCAACATCACATCGGCGGCTTCACTCCATCCACCCGGTCCTCTCAACAGCGCGTACGGCACCGCCAAGGTCGCCCTGAACCAGCTCACGCGACACCTTGCGGCGGAGATCGCCGGCAGTGGCGTGACGGTGAATGTCATCCATCCCGGCGACGTGAAGACCGACATGTGGGCCGACATTCGCGATCGGGTGGAGAAGATGGGAGCCGAAGCCGAGGCCTACAGGCAGTGGGCGAAGTGGGTCGATGAGACAGGGGGCGATCCGCCCCAGAAGGCCGTGGACCTGATCCTGCGCCTCACGAGCGACGCGGGTGGTGACACGAACGGACAGTTCTGCTGGGTCGAGGATCCGCTCCAGGCTCCCATCCCCAGCTGGGAGGTGCCCACCGCGACCCAACCCTGGCTCGACCATGACTGAAGTTCGGACCGGGCGGCGGCGAGCCCCGATCGGAGGCCGTTGATGGACCCGATCGCGACGCGGACGCTCGGGCGGACGGGCGTGAAGGTCACCCAGCTCGGTTTCGGCGGCGCCTCGCTCGGGGAGCTTTTCAGGAAGGCGCCCGAGGAAGAGGCCGTCGCCACCGTGCGAACGGCCTGGGATGCCGGCATCCGCTACTTCGACACCGCGCCCTGGTACGGCCGCGGCCTCTCCGAGCTGCGCATGGGCTCCGGCCTCCGCGACCGGCCCCGCGACGAGTTCGTCCTCTCCACAAAGATCGGGCGCTGGCTCCGCGCGCCGAACGACCCCGGGAGCTTCCGCGGGGCACCGTGGGTCGGCGGCGCACCCTTCGAGGTGGTCTTCGATTACAGCTACGACGGGATCATGCGGTCGTATGAACAGAGCCAGCTGCGGCTTGGCATCGCGCGGTACGACCTGGCCGTCATCCACGACCTCGACCACCTGTATCACCAGCCGGAATCGAAGCTTGCCGCCTACTTCATGCAGCTCGCGACGTCGGGTTGGCGCGCCGTCGAGGAGCTCAGGTCGAGCGGGATGCTGAAGGGCGTGGGCGCCGGGATCAACGACCTCGGCCTGATTCCGCGTTTCCTGGAGCTGGTCGACCTCGACTTCTTCCTCATCGCCATGCCCTACACGCTCCTCCGCCAGGACGTGCTCGAGAGCGAGCTCCCGGCCTGCGTGGAGCGCGGCATCGGTTTCATCATCGGCGCGGTGTTCCAGTCGGGGATCCTGGCGACTGGCGTGGTGGAAGGAGCGCACTCGGACTACGCTCCGGCCACCCTGGAGGTCGTCGACCGTGTCCGACGCATCGAGGCCGTCTGCACGCGACACAGGGTGCCGATCGCGGCCGCCGCGCTCCAGTTCCCGCTTGGCCACCCGAACGTGGCCTCGGTCATTCCGGGCGCCTACAAACCCTCGCAGGTCGAGCGCAATGTGGCGTCGTTCCGCCACCCGATTCCCGCCGAGCTGTGGGCGGAGCTGAAGCACGAGGGCCTCCTGAGGAACGATGCCCCGACACCGGCCTGAAGCGGGGCCCGCCGGCCGCGGCCGGAATCGCGCTCGGTGAGCGTCGGCCGACTTGCCGGCTCCTGGAGGCTGCGCTCATGGGACTCGATCGATCCCGACGGATCGATCTCGCAGCCGATGGGCGCCGACGTCGAGGGCTTGCTGGTCTACTCCGTGGACGGCACGATGATCACGACCATCGGCCGTCACGGCAGGCCGCGCCTCTCGACCGAGGACCTCATCGGCGGCCCGGCCGATGAGCGCCTCGCTGCGGCTGGATCGTTCATTGCGTACGGCGGTCGCTACGAGTACGACGGGGCGGACGTCGTCCACAGCGTCGAGATGAGCCTCTTTCCGAACTGGGTGGGCACACGCCAGGTGCGCCACGTCACGCTTTCCGATGACGGGGAGACCCTCATGCTGAGCATGGATCCCTTGGTCGTGGACGGACGTCTGTCCTCGAACCGCCTGACGTGGGCTCGAGTGCACCACGATCTCGGCGGAGAGCTCCGGGCAGATGGCCGCATGCGCCGGTCGTACTCGGCCTCCGTTCCCGGAAAGAGCCGAAGGTAGAAGCAGGCGCGTTCCATGCAGGGTCTCCTGTCGCGACAGCCGAGCGTGGTGACCGTCCCAACAACGTTGCTGCAAACGGTACCAGCCGTTTCGCGCTGAGCGGAAGCTCAAGCCAGCAGGACGATGAGGACGCCAGCGATGACGATCACCGCCGCTCCGATCGCGTGAGCAGGCGGGACGGCCCGGCCACGCAGGGACTCCCATCCGAGCACCAGCAGCGGCGTGATCGCCACGAGCGTCTGGACCACCACGGGGCTTCCCTGCTGGGCCCCGACGATGATGAAGACGAACGAGATCGTCACCAGGATCGAGCGCACCACGAGGGCGGGCGCTCCTCGCGGCGGGATGTCGCGCGGCGGGATGATGAGCAGGAACAAGGCAGCGGCGAGAGCCGTGCGCACGACGTAGGTCTCGACCACGCCGACGCCGAGGTCCCCGAGCAGCCTTGCGGTGACGGTCAGGAGACCGGTGCCGATGGCCGCGCCAAGGACGCGGACCACCGTGCCGCGCCTGCCAAGGTCGACGAAGGCGCCGCGAAGTGCCAGCAGCACCCCGCTCGTCACGACCACCGCCGCCACCACCTGCAGCGGTCGGAAGGAGCCCGGCACGAGCAGGGCCACGCCGATGGCGGTCGCGATCGGGCTCATGGCCGTGGCGGTGGTGGTGGACGAGGCAGTGCCCGCCTCGAACATGTCCCAGACGCAGAGAGCGCGGTCACGGCCATGAGGGCGACGCTCAGCAGGTGCAGCGCCACGATCTCCGCGCTCCAGCGCCACTCGGCGAAGGGCGCCAACGGGAGCAGCACCAGGAAGTTGCAGAGGTACAGCGCCCCGATGAGCTGCCGGGCGGGGTAGCGCGTCGTGAGCTGCTTGTTGATGACGGCCTGCGACGCATTGGCGACCGCTGCGACCAGGCCCGACCCGACCGAGATCACGGCGAGCTCCCCAGGGTCACGACAGTTCGCCTCTTGGA
The DNA here is from genome assembly GCA_038237595.1 of Candidatus Limnocylindrales bacterium. Taxonomy (GTDB): domain Bacteria; phylum Chloroflexota; class Limnocylindria; order Limnocylindrales; family CSP1-4; genus JAFMJV01. The sequence goes on from JBBRYO010000093.1 coordinate 7,932, forward strand.
CGCGGAGACCCGCCGTCGTACGCTGCCCGGACTGGACTGCAAACGATGCCGGTATCGTCCGTCATGCTAGCAGGACCGGAGAGGGCCAGATGACCGAGACGTCCAGAGCGTTCACGGAGCTTGTTGGTCGGCGAGTGCGGATGGGACCCTGGGAAGACCAGAAGGTCTCGACCTGCCGCAAGATCGGTGAGGCCCTGATCGCGGCTCGCTGGGACGAGGCGGCCACGCTCTCCAGCTACTTCATCGATGAGGCGAAGGTCTGCTTCACCCTCTTGGGAACCTCGGCGACGCCCGCGGGATCAGCTCGGGGGACCGGTCAGATCTGGTAGAACTTCTCGGCGTTCCGGTAGAGCAGTTTCTCCTGGTCCTCTCGACTGAACCCTTCGCTCGCCAGGATCAGGCGGTAGGCGTCCACCTGGCGCAGGTACGAGCTGAAGACGACGTCGACGGGCCAGTTGGTCCCGAACATCGAACGGTCGACGCCGAATGACTCGATGCAGTGCAGCACCAGGGGGCGGATGCTCTCGACGGTCCAGTCGTGGTCGACCATGGCGAAGCCACTGATCTTGCAGGCGACATTCGGGGCCTTCGCGAGCGCGCTGATCTCGGACTTCCACTGGTTCATGTAGTCCGCGTCGCGCTGGACGGGGAACCCGGCGTGGCCGAGGATGACCTGGATGTCGGGAAAGGCCAGAGCCACGTCACGGCCGGACAGGAGTTTGCCCGGCGACGCGTTCAACTCGTAGGACAACCCGTACTTTGCCAGGGCCCGGTAGCTCTGATTGAAGGCGGGGGTCGTCGGATCGTCCGGATGGGCGCGGATGCGCACTCCGCGAACGCGCGACGACGCGTCGAGATGACGCTGCAGCTGCTCGGCACCATCCGGTTTCTCGATGTCGCAGAAGACGACGAGAGCGTGCGGAAAGCCGTAGGTCTGCGCAATGCCCTCGAGCCAGACGGTCTCCTCGACGGGATCGGGCCCCGCATACGCCGCCTCGACGTGCACCGACTTGCCCACGTTCGAGCCGTAGAACTCCTTCAGCATCCGTTCGATGGGCCAGTCGACGCGGATCATCTTGAAGTCGCCGAGCAGCGCGTTGTGGCCCTCCCAGCCCGGATCGGTGAGCCAGTCGTAGTGGAAGCGGCCGAGCTCCCATAGGTGGTGATGCGCGTCGATGAAGGGGATGCCGCGGTCCGCCTTCGCAGCATTTCGGCTCTCCGCCGCGTAGTCGTACTTCATGCCGGCCATGAGATCGCCCTCCTTCGTCCTGCATCGCGCTGTGGATGAGAATCGTCACCTCGTCGTCGGCCGTGCTGCCGTCGGCTGGATAACCGGAGCTGGGGCTTGAGCCGCCCCAGGTGGGCGGGTCGACGACCCGTACAGGATGGCCCCAGCGTTCCTTCTTGTTCCAGGCCCAGTCGTGCGGCTCCTGCGTGACCCCGAACTCGTACGGCTCGAGGACGCGTGAGCCGGTACCTTCCACGTCGTCGCCGCGCAGCGAATGCCCGCCCGAGCCGCGGGTCGAAGCTCACCACGAACCGGTCCTCGAACTCCTCGAATCCCATGCTCCCGTCGCGCTGCGGACCAACGAGGTGGGCGCGCATCGCCTCGAACACCAGGTACAGGTTCCGCTCGTCGGTCGTCTCGTAGTCGTGCTCGCGAACGTCGAAGACCTGTAGCGCTCCTGGATATACGGTTCGAGCACAAACCTGTAGCAGTCCTCCAGGCTCGACTCACCGAATCGCTTCGCCACGAAGGCCAGGACCCCCGACATCAGGTCGGCGTAGCGATCGTGCAGGCAGCGCCAAGTGGGTTCAGCCGATCGCACCGCGAAACAGGGGCATGCCCTGTACGCCCACTTCGACTCGCCACAGCCGCCCCTCCATCGGCGCAGCCGAGGTGACTTCGCCGACATCGCCGAAGTCCGTGATGATCAGGTCACCCTCGTGGAACCGGCAGTTCAGCGGTACGCCTCCGGTTTCCAGGAAGTCGATGGCGGTGCCGTCCGCCGCGATGATGTCGACGCCGCCGGACATGAACGTCGTGATCCACAGGTCGCCATTTGCGGCGATCTTGAGGCCGTCCGGGATGTGCCCCGCCGGCAGCTGATGGATCTTGACGCTCGGTCCTCCGGGGGGCCGGCGGTACACGCCACGGTCGTACGACTCGACCCACACCAGGGCGCCGTCGCGTTCGGCCACGATGCCGTTCGGATAGGCGGCATCGAGCTCCTCGAGGCACTCGCCCGAGCCGTCGGCGCCAAGCGCGAAGATGCGGCCCGGCCTGCGGTCGTCGGGCAGGTAGTCGGCAGGGTCGGTGAAGTAGAGCCGTCCATCGGGTCCGAAGGTCAGGTCGTTCGGGGCCTGTAGCGCGATCCCGTCGACCTCGGTCACGATGGTCTCGACCCGGCCGTCGGGCCAGGCCCGCTGGATCGAGGGTCGCTCCATCACCTCGGCGCGCCAGGCGCCGACCGTGCCGCCGTTCTGCGTGATGTACAGCGCGCCATCCGAGCCGAGCATGCACGCATTCGGGCCGCCACCGCAGTCGGCGTAACGATGGATCCCGCGCTCTTGAGACCACGCAGCGATCCGGCTCCTGTAGGTCTCGACCATGACGATGCGCCCGTCTGGCAGGACGTCGGGCCCCTCCGGGTGACCCAGTCCATCCGCCAGGGTCTCGATGGGCTTGCGCATGGCTACCTCCGCTGCGTGGTCACCGGAACTGAAGGGCGTCCCGGCGCGACCTCATGCCGTGGGCCGCTTCTGGAAGAGCTCCACCGCGTACCCGTCCGCATCCGCCATGTAGCAACTGCGTGCCCCGGCGTTCGGGCCGGCCGTGATATCCACCACGGAGTCCGAGCGGGCGGCGAAACCGAGTCCTACAAGGCGTGCGTGCATTGCCTCGACATCGTCGACATACAGGCAGAGGTGACCCGCACCGTAGTCACACGGCCTCGATACCGCCGGATGGCGCTCGATTCCGCGGTACTCGAGGAGCTCGACGAAGCCGCCACCCGGGATGCGGAGGTAGATAGCTCGGATCTCCCCGAAGTCGAGGCCCAGCACCGTCCTGAGGTACGGAGCGTCGAGGATCCTGTCGAACTCCGTCTCCAGCCCGAGTCCCTCCTGGTAGAAACGGAGCGCGCGCTCCATGTCCGAGACCGTGATGCCACCGTGAAAGAAGCCCGTGATCGACGCCAACCCCATCGCCTCCGCTGCGCTGCCCGAGCGCCTACGCCTCTGCCGTCGATACGCCCGCAACAGGGTCTGAATCGACTCCGCTGCGGATGCCGGCTTCGCGGCTGGGCCCGCAGGCTATCATGGCTGGAAACGCTTGCACCACGATTGCACAGGCTTTTCAGCACGTCGCCGGGAGGAACGGATGCGGATCGCGATCGAGATGCCCAAGCTCGGCTACGACATGGAGTCGGGCAAGATCGGGGCCTGGACGAAGAAGGTCGGCGACACCGTCGCGCGTGGCGACGTCATCG
>JBBRYO010000094.1:0-11389 GCA_038237595.1 Candidatus Limnocylindrales bacterium
ACCGGCTCGGCAACAGCGACCAGCTCGGCCTCGGCGACCGGCTCGGCCTCGGCGTCGGGCTCGGCCTCGGCGACCGGCTCGGCCTCGGCGTCGGGCTCGGCCTCGGCGACCGGCTCGGCCTCGGCGACCGGCTCGGCAACGGCGACCGGCTCGGCCTCGGCGTCGGGCTCGGCCTCGGCGACCGGCTCGGCCTCGGCGACCGGCTCGGCAACGGCGACCAGCTCGGGCACGAAGACCAACGCAGGCTCGGCAACGAGCTCGGCCTCAGCGACGAGCTCGAGCTCAGGCGCGAAGGTCATGTCGGGTTCGGCGGCAAGCTGGGCGGGCATCTCGGGCTCGGCGGCAACGACGGGCTCGGCTTACCGGCTCGGCGCCCATCTGGGGCTCGGCGTCGGCAACCGGCTCTGCGGCCAGCACGGCCCAGTCGCCGGCGGACGGGTCGTCCTCTGTGAACTCCACGGTGGCGGGAAGCGTGTAGAGCACATCCCACGCGCGCTCCATCAGGCCGTCGGGCTCGACGATGCCATCCGTGACGGCAGCCGCGAGCGGCATCTCGTGGGCAGGCGCACTGGCCTGGGCCGCCTCAGACTGGGCCGCGGCGGCGGCAATCGGTTCAGCTTCGACAGCCGGCTCAGCGATCATCTCGGCGTCGGCTGCGACCGTCTCGGTCTCGGCGAGCGGCTCTAGCGGAACGTCGACCATCTCGGGCTCGGCAACGGCCTCGGGCTCAGGGAGATCGAGCTCGGCGAGGGCGCGCATGAGCTGGGCGTTGATCGTTTCGGTCGCGTCTTCGACCGGCTCGGCTGCGTAGACAAGCTCGACTTCGGGCTCCGGCGCGGCGTAGTCCGGAACCACTTCAGGCGCGAACGCGATGAGGGGTTCGGGCTCGGGCTCGACCTCCGGCTGCGGCAGGTCGACGTCTGGCCATGCCTCGGCCCGGCCCATCAGTCGGTGCTCGGCGGCGGCGTCGCGGAGGGCCGACTCGGCCTCGAGCACGGCAAACGCCTCTGCGCCGCCAAGGTCGGGGCTCTCGGGAAGTGGAACGCAGCCCTGGCAGAAGCCGGCAGCCTCGTTCCAGCAGTTGGGGCACGTGTACTGGCGGCAGTCGAGGCAGAAGTGGAAGGTCCCGTGGAAGGGGTCGCGCGACGCAACCAGCCCGACCGATTCCAGCTCGGGGCTGTCCGGGAGGAGACCGAGCGTGCGGCCCAGCCCCTTCAGGCGCTGCCCACGCTGCGGCGGGGCCTCGAAGGTGTACTTCGTGCCACAACGCTCGCAGAATGATTCGACGCTCGGAGCGGGCACAAGCGGCAGGCAAGCCTCCTGGGGATCGACGGTTCAACGAGACTTACGTGCGCAGGAATGCGGCTGCCAGTACCAAATGGGTACGGGGGTGAACGTTCGATGGTCCTGTTCCACCCCCAACCGCACGCGTCGGAGTGGGCAGGCGAGGTCCTCTGATAGACTCGGCCGCCCGATGACCCGGCCATTCGCCGCGCTCGAGCGCTTCCTTGAACGGCTGCTAGAGCGACCGGCTTCGCGGCTCTTCAGGGCCCCGTTGCAACCGGTCCAACTTCAGCGACGGCTGGAGCGGACCATGGATGCGGGACGCGTCTTCAGCGCCGATCGCACGTACGTGCCGAACCGCTATCGCGTCGCGCTCAACCCGGCCGACTTCGTCGCGTTCGAGACGTACCAGGGCACGGTCGAAGGCGAGCTCGCGGAGGCCCTCCACCAGAAGGCCCGGACGCGCGGCTACCGTCTGCTTGCCCGACCCGAAGTGACTCTCGTCGGATCGGACCGCATCGATGTCGGAGACATCCATGTGACGGCCGACCTGCTCGACGCATCCCTCCTGGAGGCGGGCGCGGCACGGAGGCCGGTGCCGGCACTGCGACCAGTAGAGACCCGCATGGCCGGCGGGCCGTTGAACCTGCCGGTCGCAGCGGCGGCGGCTGGCGACGCTGGAGTCGGTGGCGGCCTCGTGCCGGTCCAGCACCCGCCGCCGTTCATGGTGCCCCCGTTCCCGCCGATCGGGCACGAGGCCGCTTTCCCGGCCGCCAATGCGGCGCTTCCATTCACCCCAGAGGCTGCCGGTCTGGCGCCGGAGCCAGTGGCCGCCATGGAACCGCCACCGGTCGCCCCACCCGTGCCGCCGCCGGCGCCCGAGCCGAGCGCGCCGCTGACGCCCGAGGCAGTGGCGGCGCCACCGCCCCAGCCTGAGCTCCTCCCCCCGCCGCCTGCCGTCCAGGTCGCTGCGGCGCAACCGCATTCCGCGACCGCGCCCTACCAGGTCCCCCGCGTCAGCGCGCCGCTGGCCGTCGTGGAGATCCGGACGCTCGCCGGGCCGGCCAGCCAGTTCACCTTCAGCGGTGGGGCGGCGCGAATCGGTCGCGCCTGGCAGAACGAGATCGTCCTGCCCGACGACCGCGTGTCTCGGCGCCACGGCCAGCTCACCACCCGGCATGGCGCGCTCGTCTACAGCGATCTGGGGAGCACGAATGGGTCGTTCGTGAACGGTGTTCGCGTCAGCGAGATCGCCCTTGGCAGCGGCGACGTCGTTCGGCTGGGGAACTCGACGCTGACCATCAAGCCCCATCACTGATCGGCCGCAGGCCGCTCCACCATGGATACCTTCACCCTGACCCTGTGGATCCTTCGGCTCGCGTTCGTGGGCTTGATCTACGGCTTCTTCTTCATCGTCATCCGCGCGCTCTGGCGCGACCTCCGCTCCACGGTCTCGACCGCGGGGACGCCGCTCGGCCGTCTCGTCGTGCTCGCCTCGCCGGAGGGCCAGCCACCCGCCGGCACCTCGATCCCCCTCGACGCGGTCACGACGCTTGGCCGGGACGTCAACAACACGATCATGGTCGACGACAGCTTCGTGTCCGCGGACCACGCGATGCTGACCTTCCGCGGCCGGGTCTGGTTCCTCGAGGACCGGCGCTCGACCAATGGGACCTTTCTCAACGGACAGCCGGTCCAGGGCGAGATACCCCTGGGCTATGGCGACGAGATCCAGCTCGGGGGCGTGCGCCTGCGCCTGGAGCGATCGATCACGCCCGAACGTGACGGACGCCGGCGATGACCTGGCCAGCGGCCGCGCCCGATTTCACGAACCCTGATCTGGGGACGACTGAGGCGCCGGGCAGGGTCGCGAAGCGCCGCGAGGATCTCGCGGACCACATGGCAAGCGCGCGGAGCTCGCTCTGGCGCGCAGGCATCCGACCGCGTCCGCGTCCCCGCGAGACGCTGCTGCTGGGCCTTGCAGCGCTGACCCTGCTTGTCGGCTGGGTCAGCCTCGCCTCGTTCCGGGCGGGCCGCCTGTCGACCGGCGACCTGGGCCCCTTGCTGACGTACCTGGGCATCCTCATGGCGATCCACGTGACCTTCATCATCAGCGGCCGGCGCATGGATCAGATCCTCCTCCCGGTAACGGCGATGCTCGGCGGTCTGTCGCTGCTGCTCATGTCCCGGCTGCCGCAGGACCTGGTGGTCCAGACGATCGCCGGTACGCGATTCCAGCTGGCCGAGCTTCAGCTCCTGTGGCTGGGCATTGGATTCGTGGTCCTGGCTGCCCTTGCCATCCTCGTCCGGCAGGACGGCTGGCTGCGCTACTACAAGTACACGTGGGCCGCCGTCGGCATCGTGCTGCTGCTGCTGGTGTTCGTCCTCGGCCAGGAGGTGAACGGTGCGCGGCTGTCGGTCACGATCGGGCCGTTCACGGGACAGCCGTCGGAGCTGCTCAAGGTCATCCTCGTCGTGTTCCTGGCGGCATATCTCGCGGACAACCGCGCCCTCCTTGCGCGCCAGAGCACGCGGATCTGGCGGCTCAACGTGCCGCCGCTCCCGTACCTGTTGCCGATGCTCGCGATGTGGGGCATCGCCCTTGCGGTGGTCATCGTGCAGCGCGATCTGGGTACGGCCCTTCTGCTCTTCACGGTGTTCCTGACGCTGCTCTACGTTGCGACGCGTCGCTTCTCCTACGTTGCGCTCGGCACGGTCCTGTTCCTGGTCGGCGCCTTCGTCCTGTACCACCTCTTCGGCCATGTCCGGACGCGCGTCGACATCTGGCTGGACCCGTACGCTGACCCGCTGGGGGCCGGCTACCAGGTGATCCGCGCGCTCTACGCCTTCGGGCGAGGCGGCATCCTCGGCACGGGGCTTGGGGCGGGCCTGCCGCAGGCGGGCTCGATTCCGGCGATCCCGGCCATCCACACGGACTTCGTGTTCACGGGCCTGGCCGAGGAGCTCGGCATGCTGGGCGGCGTCGCGATCTGCGGGCTCTACCTCGTCATCGCGGAGCGCGGCCTCCGGATCGCCGCTCGTGCCGGCGATGAATTCCAGACGCTGCTCGCGACCGGGCTGACGCTGGTGATCGTGATCCAGGCGGCGCTGATCATCGGCGGCAACCTCAAGCTCGTGCCGCTGACCGGGATCACGCTGCCATTCGTCAGCTACGGCGGGTCGTCGATGCTCTCGAACGCGATCGTGATCGGGCTGCTGCTCGCGCTGAGCGACCGCGGCCTGGGGCGCGTGGTCCCGCCACCGGTGCGCAGCCGTTCGGCGCGGGAGGCCGCTGCCGTCCCGGTGCGTGAAGCTGCCCCACGGGACCTCCGGATGGACGCCGAATGACCCTGCCGAGCGGCGGTCTCCCGTCCGGTGCCAGCGCTCCGGGCATCGGTACGGCGCTGCTCCGTGTCGGCCTGGCGCTCGTGATCGTGTACTCCGGCCTGGTGCTCGGCATGGGCTGGTGGCAGGTGGCCCAAGCCGGGCCGCTCACCAATGATCCCCGCAACCCCCTGGTGCTGGCCGCGGAGCGCAACGCCCCGCGAGGTCGCATCGTCGACAGCCGCGGACAGGTGCTGGCGATGAGCGTCAAGCAGCCGGGCGCAGATCCGTTGCGCCGGTATCCGCACCCGGCCATGGCGCCGATCGTCGGCTACAAGAGCCTGCTGTTCGGGACGGGCGGCCTCGAGAACACCTACGACGGCCAGCTCACCGGGTTCCAGCAGCTCGGCCCGGGCGACGAGCTGCTGCGCAAGTTCCGGAGCGATCCCTACGACCCCAGCGAGCTGCACCTCTCGGTCGACGTGCGGCTCCAGGAGGCGGCGCTCAGGGCCTTCGGCAACGACCGCGGCGCCGTGGTCGCCATCGAACCGAAGACCGGCCGCATCCTCGCGCTCGTCAGCAACCCGACCTACGATCCCAACCAGCTTTCCGACCCGGCCACTGCCCGCGCCTACCTGGACACCCTTCGCGCCGACAAGGCCTCGCCGCTGCTGAACCGCGCCACGCAGGGACGCTACGTTCCCGGGTCGGTCTTCAAGATGGTCACCGCGATCGCGGCGCTGGACTCCGGTTCCACCACACCCGAGACGACCTACGCCGACCAGCCGAGGCAGTACCAGACCGGCTTCCGCGTCGCGGGTTTCGACGTGCACGACGCTCCACGGACGGTGCAGCTTGATCACCCGCTCAACTTCTACGAGGCGACCGAGGTCTCCTGCAACATCTATTTCGCCCACGCAGGGCTCGACGCGGGCCCTGCCAACTACGTGGCCGCGGCGGCGAGGCTCGGCTTCGGAGCGCCCATCCCGTTCGACCTTCCGACCGCGACCAGCCAGGTCACCGGCGGTGGCGGCCCATACGGGGGCTTCCAGGACAAGGTCGAGCTCGCGAACGCCGCCTACGGCCAGGGCGAGGTGCTGGTCACGCCACTCCAGATGGCGCTCGTGGCGGAGTCGATCGCCGACGGCGGAACGATGATGGCGCCCACGCTGGTTGACAAGCTGGTCTCCGAGAACGGCAATGTCCAGACGGTTGACCCGCACGTCATGAGCCAGGTGATGTCCGGCACGACCGCGTTCGAGATCACCAAGGCCATGGAACGCGCCGTCAACGGGCCGTTCGCTGCCGGATACGCGGGCGGGGCCGCGGTCCCCGGCGTGTTGACCGCCGGCAAGAGCGGAACGGCCCAGCTCGCCGACGGAAAGCGGCCGCACAGCTGGTTCATCGGCTTCGCCCCGGCCGGGGACCCCCAGATCGCGATCGCGGTCATTGCCGAGAACGCGGGCCCAGGCAGCCAGCACGCGGTGCCGATCGGCGGCCAGCTGATGCAGCAATACCTCCAGCTCGCGGGCGGCGGCTAGCGTGAACGGCCCCCGAGATGTAGCGACGCAGGTACCGAGATCTTCCAGAAGCTGGCCGAGCATCGGAGGCAGTCCCTGACCCGGCTGCTCGATCGCCTCACCTCGCGGGAGCTGGTCGGCCTGCTCCGGGGCCTCCGCGCTCTCGGCGTCGCCCGGGAGGCCGAGGCCGCGTCCGGCGAAGCCGAGGCCCCTGACCCGACGCCGGCACCACCGAGCGTGGAGGCGGCACGGGCATGATCAACCTGCTTTGCACCTACCTTCGCCCGTACCGCGGCCAGATTGCCCTCGTCCTGGTCCTGCTGCTGTTCCAGGCGATCGGCAACCTCTACCTGCCGAACCTCAACGCCGACATCATCAACGGGGGCGTCTCACGCGGCGACACCGACCACATCCTCCGAGTCGGCGTGGTGATGCTCGCCGTCGCGGGCCTGCTGGGGCTCACGGCGATCGCCTCGGTATTCTTCAGCGCGCGGATCGCCATGGGCTTCGGGCGAGACCTGCGGCGCGCGATCTTCACCAAGGTCGAGACGTTCTCCCAGGTGGAGGTCAACCAGTTCGGGCCTGCGTCGCTCATCACCCGCAACACGAACGATGTCCAGCAGGTCCAGACGCTCGTCTTCATGGCCCTGACCGTGATCGTCTCCGCGCCGATCCTGATCGTGGGTGGAATCATCCTGGCAGTCCGCACCGACGTGCCGCTGTCCGGGCTGCTGGTCGTGGTCATCCCGCTCATGGCGGCCGTCATCACGGTCGTGATGTCGCGTGCCATCCCGCTCTTCCAGGCGGTGCAGACCAAGCTCGACCGAATCAACCAGGTGATGCGCGAGACGCTCAGCGGCGTTCGCGTCATCCGGGCGTTCGTGCGCACCCACCACGAGGAAGTGCGTTTCGACGCCGCGAGCCGCGACCTGTTCGAGACCACCATCAGCGTCAACCGCCTGTTCGCCCTGGTGATCCCGACCATGACCGCGATCCTCAACCTCTCGACGGTCGCGGTGATGTGGTTCGGGGCCCAGCGCGTCGACAGCGGCGCGCTGAACATCGGCGACCTGACCGCCTTCCTCCAGTACATCACCCAGATCCTGTTCGCCGTGCTCACCGCGGTGTTCATGTTCATCTTCATTCCGCGCGCGGCGGTCTCGTCACGGCGCATCCGCGAGGTGCTCGAGACGATGCCGTTGGTGAAGGACCCGGAGCACCCGGTGCAGCCGGCCACTTCGCCGCAGGGGCGGGTGGAGTTTCGCGACGTGGAGTTCCGTTACCTCGGCGCAGAGGAGCCCGTGCTGCGCGACATCACCTTCACGGCCGAGCCCGGCAGCACGACGGCCATCGTCGGCAGCACCGGAGCCGGCAAGTCGACCATCGCCAACCTCATCCCGCGCCTGTACGACGCCAGCGCCGGAAGCGTTCGCCTCGACGGCATCGACATCCGCGACATGGCGCGCGAGGACGTGTGGCGGGAGATCAGCCTCATCCCCCAGAAGGCGTTCCTCTTCAGCGGCACGGTGGCCAGCAACCTCCGCTACGGCGACGAGAACGCCACTGACGACGATCTCTGGCGCGCGCTCGAGATCGCCCAGGCGGCCGACTTCGTACGGGAGATGGAGGGCGGCCTCGACGCGCCGATCACGCAGGGCGGCTCCAACGTCTCCGGCGGCCAGCGCCAGCGGCTCGCGATCGCGCGGGCACTCGTCAAACGGGCGCCGATCTTCATCTTCGACGACAGCTTCTCGGCGCTCGACTTCAGCACCGACGCCCGCCTCCGCGCAGCGCTCGGACGGGAGCTCGGCGGTGCGACGGTGATCATCGTCGCCCAGCGCGTGGGGACGATCCGGAACGCGGACCGGATCGTGGTCGTGGACGCGGGGCGCGTCGTGGGCATCGGCACGCACCATGAGCTGCTCGCCACCAACGAGACGTATCGCGAGATCGTCTACTCGCAGCTGTCCGAAGAGGAGGCGGCGGCATGAGCGGCCCGGACGGCCGCCAGCCCGGCGCCACCGGCGGCCCCGGCGCCTCGGGTAACCCCGGCACGTCCGGCGTTCGCGGCGCTCGACCCGGCCCCCCGGCGGGGGCACCCTCGGCGCCCGCACCGGGTGGACTCGGCGCTCGACCGGGCGGACCGGGCGGTCGCGGCCCCGGCATGATGGGCATGGGCCTGCCGCCAGCCAAGTCGAAGGACTTCCGCGGCTCGTCGCGACGCCTGTTCGCCCGCCTCCGGCCAGAGCGCCGGCGCATCGCCATTGTGCTCGTGCTTGCCGTGGTGAGCGTGGTGTTCGCAGTCAGCGGCCCGAAGATCCTCGGCAACGCGATCAACATCATCTTCGAGGGCGTGATCAGCCGGCAGTTCCCGTCGGGCGTCTCCCAGGCCCAGCTCGTGGCGACGTTGCGATCCCAGGGGCAGGACCAGCTCGCCACGATGATCTCGACGCTGCACCTCGTGCCGGGCTCGGGCGTGGATTTCGGAGCGCTTGGCGGGATCCTCGCGCTGCTCGTGGCGGTCTACCTGCTGAGCTCGGTCTTCGCGTGGATCCAGGCGTACATCATGGCCGGCGTCACGCAACGGACCGTGCTCCGGCTTCGCGAGGACGTCGACCGCAAGCTCGGCCGCCTGCCACTGCGCTACTTCGACGAGCACCCCCGCGGCGACCTGCTCAGCCGCGTCACGAACGACATCGACAACATCGGCCAGTCACTCCAGCAGACGCTGACCCAGCTCATCACGGCGCTGCTGACCATCATCGGCGTACTGATGGTGATGTTCCTCATCGACCCCTTGCTGGCGTTCGTTTCGCTGCTCGCCGTGCCGGCGTCCCTCGCGGTCACGCTCGTCATCGTCAGGCGTTCGCAGCGACAGTTCGTGGCGCAGTGGGCCTCAACGGGTGCGCTCAACGGTCACGTCGAGGAGATGCACACGGGACATGCCATTGTGAAGGCGTTCGGACGGCAACGACAGGCCATCGAGACCTTCGAGACCGAGAACGAACGGCTCTACGAGGCGAGCTCCCGGGCCCAATTCATCTCCGGGATCATCCAGCCGGCGATGAGCTTCATCTCCAATCTCAACTACGTGGTCATCGCCGTGGTTGGTGGACTGCGCGTCGCGTCCGGGCAGATGTCGCTCGGCGACGTCGTGGCATTCATCCAGTACTCGCGCCAGTTCACCTTCCCGATCATCCAGACCGCAAGCATCGTCAACCTGCTCCAGTCGGCGGTCGCCTCGGCGGAACGGGTGTTCGAGCTGCTTGACGAGCCGGAAGAGACGCCGGAGACGTCGACGCCTCAGGCGATCGTGAAGGCGGGTGGCGCCGTGACGTTCGAGGACGTGTCGTTCCGCTACCAGCCCGACCGGCCGCTGATCGACGACCTCGACCTGCGCGTGGAGGCCGGCGCCACGGTTGCGATCGTGGGGCCGACCGGCGCCGGAAAGACCACGCTCGTCAACCTGCTGATGCGGTTCTATGAGCTGGATGGCGGCCGCATCACGGTCGACGGCATCGACACGCGCGATCTCACCCGCGACGATCTCCGGCGCCAGTTCGGGATGGTGCTCCAGGACACCTGGCTCTTCCGCGGCAGCATCCGCGAGAACATCGCCTACGGCGCGCTGGATGCCTCCGAGGAGCAGATCATGGCTGCAGCCGAGGCCGCCCACGTCGACCACTTCGTGCGCACGCTGCCTGACGCATACGACACCATCATCGACGACGACGCGTCGAACGTGTCGGCAGGTGAGAAGCAGCTTCTGACGATCGCGCGCGCCTTCCTGGCGGACCCGCCCATCCTCATCCTGGATGAGGCGACCTCATCGGTCGACACGCGCACCGAGGTGCTCATCCAGCGCGCCATGGCCACCCTCATGCGCGGCCGGACGACGTTCGTGATCGCCCACCGCCTCTCCACCATCCGCGACGCCGACATGATCATGGTGATGGACCGCGGCCACATCATCGAGCAGGGGACTCACGCCGAGCTGCTCGCCCGGCACGGCTTCTACTACGACCTCTACCGGAGCCAGTTCCTGGAGCCGCTCGCCGAGGCCATCTGAAGGGCAACGCGCACCCCCGTGGCCGCGCCTATGCGTTCGGGCGGCGGTTTCGCTGCCACGGCTCGACGAGCGCCCAGGCGCGGAGGACCTGCGCGACACCCCAGGCCTGTGCCGGCGCGCCGCGGGGCACAAACGGCGCGTCTCCGTCAAACGTTTCGGAGATGCTGCCGAGGCCGGCGTCTGCGAGGTGGTTGACGAACGGCTGGAGGAACGTCGCCGCGAGCGCGTGGTCGCCGTGGACCTTCAGGTGTGCCTCGACGAACGGCCCGATCAGCCAGCTCCAGACTGTGCCCTGGTGGTAAGCCTCGTCGCGGCCGGCGCGATCGCCCGCGTGCGTGCCGCGGTAGTCGGGGTCGTCAGGGGCCAGCGTCCGCAGGCCGTGGCTGGTCAGGAGTTCGCGCCCGACGAGCTCGATCACGCGTTCGGCATCCGCTCCGGTGAGCAGCGGGAAGGGGAGGGAGACGGCCAGGATCTGGTTCGGGCGGACGTGCGGCTCATCACCGGCCGGCCCGTCGACCACGTCGCGCAACCCTCCGCCGGGGAGCAGAAACCGCCGTCGAAACGAGCGCGCCACCTGGTCCGCCAGCATGAAGAGCGGTTCCGCGCCCGGATCCTCCTCCCGCGCCGAGAGCGCGGCCACGATGCACAGCGCGTTGTACCAGAGCGCGTTGATCTCGACCGGCTTGCCGATTCGCGGCGTGACCGACCGCCCGTCGAAGCGGGCGTCCATCCAGGTCAGTGCATAGCCCGCCTGGCCGGCGCGGAGCAGCCCATCCGAGGTATCCACCCCGATCCCATAGCGTGTCCCGCGCATGTGCGCGTCCACGATCTCCGTGAGCACCGGGAAGAGGTCGTGGGCAAGCTCCGTGTCGCCGGTCGCGCGCTCGTACGCGGCCGCCGCAACGATGAACCAGAGCGAGGCGTCGGCCGTGTTGTAGGCCGGGTCTCCGGCCGCGTCCGGGAAGTTGTTGGGGACCAGCCCGTCGCGCACGTAGCCGGCGAACGCGCGCAGGATCGCGGCCGCCGTGTCGGCGCGCCCGGTGACCAGCGCGAGGCCGGACAGGGAGATGAACGTATCGCGGCCCCAGTCGTTGAACCAGGGATAGCCGGCGATGACGCTCGGAACCCGCTCGCCGTCGGCCAGCTGCCGCTCCACGAGGAACTGGTCCGCGGCGAGGACGAGCTGCCGAAC
>JBBRYO010000095.1:0-11370 GCA_038237595.1 Candidatus Limnocylindrales bacterium
GACCCCTGCCAGTCGCAGCCCTCCAACGAGCAGTCCAGCCGCCAGCGCTCCGGTCGCCGTGGCGAAGCTGCCGATGAGGCTGTACCAGCCGAAGATCCTGGTGCGCTCCCTGTCAGGCAGGATGTGGCTGAGCGAAGCCTGTTCGACCGCCTGGAAGGGACCGACCTCTCCGCCGTTGACGCTGATCACCCCGATCGTCGCTGCAATGACCAGCAGCCAGAAATCGCCGGTCGCGACGAAGGCAGCCCCGGCAAGCGCTAGCAGCAGCGATCCGATCCGCAGCACTCGCCGGCGGCCCATCGCGTCGGCACGGGTCGTGAGCCAGAGGCTGATGGCGGCGTCCCCGACGAGCGTCAGCGTGAGCAGCAGCCCGATGTGGAAGTCGTCCATGCCGAGCGCGGCCAGGTACAGCACGAGGACGACAGACAAAAAACCGTACCCGAACGTGCGAAGGATGCGGGTCGCGAACAGAAGCCGGCCATCGCTCCCCAGCGTGCTGACGAGTCCGGTGCTCACCGGAGCTGGCCGGCCACCTGCTGTTGGGCCCAGGCGTAGAGGGCGTCGTATACGGGCAGCTCGAGCGCGAGCTGTCGCTGGTCGTCGAAGTCCAGGAGCGCGAAGCCGTCCGCGATCGCGAGCAGCGCGGCGGATTGGGGGGTCGAACCGATGTCCTCGGAGACGTCGGCGCCGTGGACGACCCGAGCCAGGATCGCGATCGCCGGATCGTGGATCTTGTATGCGTCGACCAGGACCTCGAACGAGCAGAGGTTGCCGCGATGGGTGAATTTGGCGCCCGGGGCGTCGAAGCTGGTAGCGCCCTCACGCTCGGCGTACGAGAGAACCTCGTCGCGCGGGACGTAGACGATCTCTGCGTCCGGATCGATGAACTTGCGGATGAGCCAGGGACAGGCGATCCGGTCGGTCTTCGGGTGCTCGCGGGTGACCCATTTCATCTCGAGTTCTCCTTTCTCATGCCGGTTCTCGGCCCGGGGATCAATGAACGTTGCTTGAACGCATACAGGCCTTCGAAGATCCGGTTGCTCACCGAAAGGAGCTCACGGTCACCGAGGGTCATCGACAGGCCGCGGATCAGGACGTCGAGGCCGGCCGCCTCCGGTGCGTCGTATCGCTCGTCCTGGAGGTAGGCGTCGTGAACGATCCGCCCGTCCTCGTTGGAGGCCGGATCGTGGAGCTGGTACCGGTGGAGAAACGTCTCGAACGTGCATCCGCCGTCGTGGAGCGAGAGGGCCGCTCCCCGCATGTCGAACAGGGTCGCGGCAGCTGGAACCTCGTCCGGGTCGTCGACGAAGACGAACTCGGCCTCAGGATCCATGAAGCGCCCGATCAGCCAGGCGCATATGGCACGATCTACGTGACAACCGCGACGCGTTGCCCATTTCACGACGCAGCCTCCACGCCGTGTGCGAAAGACTCCACCGCCTTTGTGGCTCGGTTCCCGACCTCGCCCGGGAAGCGGTCACGGGAGCGGATCCTGCGCAACTCCCGGCGTAGGCGGGCAAGCGTTCGGAGTCGGGCTGATTCGCCGCCTCCCATGACGCTTGCCTCGACGATGACGGCCTCGTACTCGGCCCGCACCGCGTCCGCGATCTGCTTCGCCAACGCCCGCTCGTGCCCGGCGGAGCCGGGTTCCGCGAGCCAGATCGCGGCGGCACCGCCGGCCTCGACCACCTCTTCGGCGAGCCACTCGAGCTGCTCGCGGGTCCTCGCGTCGAGCGGGAGGGCGACGACGCCGTCGGCGATCTGGGCTACCCCGAGCCGTCGCAGCTGCCGCCACAACGCGATGCGCGGGGTCGAAGGCTCGCGCGGAAGGTGATAGGTGAGAAGAACCCAGCGCGTTCGTCCTTGCACAACGGCAGTGATGTCCCGGACGGGAATAACGTGGCGGAGGCGTGTCACCGGCGGATCAATGGACCACGAACACGCTGGACGTATTGCAGTTGCCCATGTGTGGCGTGAAGGCCTGGACGAGGTAGCGACCTGGCAGGATGGGTGGCGGCGGTTCGCCACCGGACGGTGCATTGAAGTCAACGTAGAAGTGGGTCCCGCCGGGGATCAGGAACACGAAGTAGATCACGACGTATGCACGCCCGAGGTCGGCCAGGTTGAAGCTGACGCGGCTGACGAACATGTCGACTTCCAGTGGCGAGTCGGTGGACAGTGGGAAGTGGTTGCCGGTGATGCGGTATGTCGTATGCGCGGTGCCGCGATGCGGCGTGACGTCGATGGTGCAGCTCCTGGGAGCCGCCGCCACTGGCGACGGGACCACGATGGCGAGCGTGAGGATGGCGAGTAGCAGTGCGAAGCGGCGCATGGAACGGTGCTCCTTTGCGTATGGGACCTTGGTGTGCCGAAGTTCTGAGCGCCCAGCTCAGTGGCCGAAGGCAGAAGCCCAGGCGGTCGCCACTGACGGGTCATACGGCTGCGTGTAACCGCACGGCCAGGCGAAGCGGTCCTCGCCGGCAACCAGATACCGATTCCCGACGGTGAGCGTCGGTCCACCCGCAGAGGTGATCGTCGAACCGGTCATCCCCATTGCCGTAAGGGTGATCGTGCCGCCGGTCACGCCGCGGTACGCGACATTCACGCGGAAGGTCGCCTCGTCGCCGCTGGTCGCGGTCACCGTGCCGTCGAATCCGATGGTGCGATGGGGAAGGTTGGAAAGGCTGTACGGCTCGACGCACGAGGCTGCGCCGGGTCCGACGATCGGCGGCCCACCGCTCGGCTCGGACGCCGGGGTGGCCGAGGCCACGGCGACGGTTGGCGGCGTCGCGCCGGGTCCCACGGTCCCGGGTGCGACGCCACGCGGCCACGCAATCGCAATGGCCGCAACGGCAACGACGGCCACGACCAGGGCACCCAGGGCTGGCCGAAGCTGTGATGAGCGTCGAGATGGTTCCTGACTCTCCATCAGTGCGATCTCCCGGTCCACCCTCGCTCTGACACGGGCGAGGCTCGCGGACGGCAGCTCATCAGGCCTGGCTGGGTCGGCATGACGCAGTTGCTCGAGCGGATCGTGGTCGATCGGCCCGGTCATCCTGCATCCTCCCGGTGGTCCCGGCCAGCCATTCTGTCCGTCACCTGGTCAGATGTCCGGACCGGGTCAGAACCTTTCACCTCATTGCTGGAATGCAGATCCAGTTGTTCCGCGAAACGCTGGCGCGCTCGGTGCAGCCGGATCGCGACCGCGTTGACGCTGATGCCGAGGACCTCGGCGATGGCAGCGTGATCCAGCTCTTCCCAGGCGACGAGGCGCAACAGCTCCTGATCGCCATCGCGCAAGTGCGCCAGCGCTTCTGTGGCGGGTCCTCCTTCCGTGCGGAGAACCTGCTCGCTGCGCCGAGGCTGGAGCCAGAGCCGCACATTCAGGCGATTTCGACGGTCGGTCGCCCGTCGTTGGTTGGCGAGGATCCGACGCGCTATCCCATACAGCCACGGAAGAGGCTGTGAAGGCATGTCCGACGCGCGTCGCCAGGCCACCACGAACGTTTCCGCCACAGCGTCTTCCGCATCGTTGATGCTTGCGGTGCGTCGGATGGCATAGGCCAGCACAGCGTGGCTCGTGGACTCGAACAGCGCATCAAAGGTGCGCGAGGACGACTCGCGATCGTCCCGCTCGCGCATCACAAGCCGCACGTCAGAGCTACATCGAGGGCCGGTAGGTCGGATCGAGGAATCGGTCGGGGTCCTCTTCGAAGTCAAGCTTGCAACCCTTGCCGCAGAACCAGTAGTCCTTGCCTTTGTGCTCCACGTGCAGACCCTTCTGGCGTGCATCTGCGATGTCCACGGTCATGCCGCAAACTGGGTCGAGGGTGGTCGCTGCGTCCGTCATCAGGTTGCTCCCTTCGGTGCTGGATGGATCTCGTGGACGTTGGCTGCCGCTTCATCGGGCCGCAGACGCACACGTCGCAGCAGCTGCGCATTGGCCGCCACGATGATGGTTGACAAGCTCATGACGACGGCACCCACCGCCATCGGCAGGTCGATGCCCCATGGCACGAGAAGGCCGGCGGCGACCGGGATGGCCACCACGTTGTATCCGGCGGCCCAGATCAGGTTCTGGACCATCTTCCGATAGGTCGCACGCGAGAGCTCGATTGCACCAACAACATCGCGCGGGTCGCTGCGCACGAGCACGATGCCCGCCGACTCGACCGCGACGTCCGTGCCGGCGCCGATCGCGATGCCGACGTCCGCCTGCGCCAGCGCTGGTGCGTCGTTCACGCCGTCACCCACCATTGCAACTCGGTGGCCGCCCTTCTGGAAGGCTGCAACGGCCGCAGCCTTGTCCGCCGGAAGGACCTCCGCCGCGACCTCGTCGATTCCGAGCCGTCGGGCAACTGAATCGGCGACGGCCTTGCTGTCGCCGGTGATCATGGCGACGCGGACGCCGAGTCGGTGCAGCATCGATATGGCTTCCGCCGACTCCGGTCGGATATCGTCCTCGGCCGCCAGCAGGCCGATGAGCCGGCCGTCGGCCATGACATATAGCACGGTGCGACTCTCGGTGGACCAGGCCTCGGCCGGACCGGCCAGCTCCGGGGGGGCGACCAGCCCGCGATCGGCCATAAGACGCGGGCCGCCCACTTCGATGACTTTCTCGCCTACTCGGGCCCGTGCTCCTCGACCGGCCAGAGCCTCGAAGCTCGTTGCGGTCGGCACCTCGACGCCACGTCGCCTGGCACCCTCCACGATGGCGCGGGCCAGTGGATGTTCGGAATCCGCTTCGACGGCCGCCGCCAGGGCGAGCACGTCTTCGGGGCTGAAGCCGGACGCTGCCTCTACGCCAGCCAGCACGGGGATTCCGCGGGTGAGGGTGCCGGTCTTGTCGAAGATCACGAGGTCCAGGTTGCGCGCCCGTTCCAGCGCGAGCCGATCCTTGACGAGCAGCCCACTCCGAGCGCCGAGCGAAGTGCTGATCGCGATCACGAGGGGAATCGCCAGTCCCAGCGCGTGCGGGCAGGCGATGACGAGCACGGTTGTCGTCCGTACCAGCGCTCCCTCCGGATCACCGAGCGCCCACCACACGACGAGGGTGATGATCCCCGAGGCGAGCGCGACATAGAAGAGGAGCGCCGCGGCCCGGTCGGCAAGTGCCTGGGCGCGCGACCCCGAAGCCTGTGCGGCTGCCACCAACCGCATGATTCCGGACAAGGCGGTCGCCTCTCCAACGGCGGTGATGCGCACCCGGAGGCTGCCGCCCTCCGCCACGGTGCCCGCAATGACCGAGGCCCCCGCTTCCTTCGGGACGCTCCGCGACTCGCCGGTGGTCATCGATTCGTCGACGTCCGCCGAGCCTTCGACGACGATGCCGTCAGCCGGGACCCGCGCTCCGGGCCGCACGAGCACGACATCTTCCACTCGCAACTCGGACACGGACACGACCTCCGTCCCACCCTCCGTGAGCCGTTCCGCAGTGTCGGGAAGGAGCGCAGCGAGTGCCCCCAAGGCTCCCTGCGCCTGTGCGATCGAGCGCATCTCGAGCCAGTGGCCGAGCAACATGATGGTGATCAAGGTCGCCAGCTCCCACCAGATCTCCACCTGGAAGAAGCCAAAGGTGCCGGCCACACTCGTGACGAATGCGACGCTGATCGCCAGCGAGATGAGGGTCATCATGCCCGGCTGGCGATCGCGCAGCTCGTCCCGTCCTCCGCGCAGGAACACCGGGCCGCCGTACAGGAAAACGGCGATGCCGAGGATCGGTGGGATGAACTGCGAGCGGGGGAAGGTCGGTGCTGTGTAGCGGAGCCAGCCCTGGATGTCCGAGCTCCAGATGACCACCGGGATGGTCAGAAGCAGGCTCAGCCAGAATCTGTCGCGGAACATCGCGACCGAATGGCCGGCGTGACGGTCATGCCCGGGGCGCGCTCCCGGTCCATTTGATTCGTTGGCTGGATGGCCCGAATTCGTGCCCGTATCAGCGTGATGCGAGTGATCCATGGCATCCTTCAGGACGGGGCTCGATACTCCCTGGGAGTATCGCACGACCGTGGTCGGAGACGAAGCCTGGGTGCCGATCGAGTGGACGAGCGCCCGGGATGTCGGGGTGGCGTCCGACGGCCCGGGCGACATGGTGGTGGCAACGCTGGTCTTGACCGACATCGTCGATTCGACCGCCACCCTAAACGGCTCGGGGATGCGGGATGGCGCGAGCGCTTGCTGCTCCACAACACCCGGCTTCGCGACGAGCTCAACCGATACCGCGGTCGCGAGGTCAAGACGAGTGGCGACGGTCTCCTCTCAGTGTTTGACGGCGCGTCGCGGGCCGTTCGGTGCGCGGCGGCGATGGCCCGCGCGGCCGAGAGAGTGGGATTGCCGATCCGTGTCGGGGTCCACACGGGAGAGGTCGAGCTGCTGGAGGACGACGCGCGCGGGCTGGCCGTCCACGCCGCCGCCCGCGTGATGGCGACTGCCGGCCCGGGTGAGGTTCTCGTGTCAGAGACGACCGCGGCCTTGCTCGAAGGATCCGGCATCACCCTGGTCGTCGCGGGGACCCACGAACTCAAGGGCATTCCCGGCGCGCGCAGGCTCCATCGGCTGGTCAGCGAAGCGGCGTAGATCATGGTCACGCTCGAGAAGATCGAGAGTAGCCGCGAGCGGTTCATGCCGCTGTTGCTCGAGGCCGACGAGGCGGAAGTCGTGGTGCGCGCCTACATCGATGAAGGGGACCTGTATGCGGTCATGAGCGACGCGGTCGAGGTGGGCGTGGTTCTCTTCATCCGCGACGGAGACGACCTCGAGATCAAGAACCTCGCATTGGCGCCCGAGCACCGCGGCCGCGGCATCGGCACAGCCGTTCTGGGAGCGGCGACCGACCTCGCAAGGCGGACTGGCGCCTCCCGACTGATCGTCGGCACTTCCGACTCCACGCCAGGGACGATCCGCTTCTACGAGCGCGCCGGGTTCCGTCGCTACGGCGTGCGCGAGGGCTTCTTCGACGCTTACCCCGAGCCAATCTGGACGGACGGCGTACGGGCACGCGACATGGTCATGTTGGAGATACCACTGGCGGTCGAGCCGACGTAGCGCCGCCGAACGGGCACGAACCTAGCCGGGCTCCTCGTCGCGCGTCGAGTCCTTTGCCCAGCCGAGGTGCTTCCGAAGCCAGCCGACCGAGGCCAGGTGGTACGTGGCCTCTTCCCTGTAGTCCGGCAGGGCCGGGAAGTCCGCCGCCGCCAGGCTGGTGTGAATCTGTTCCGCGGACAAGTCGGAGATGTCGTCCGCTTCGATCATCACTTCGCGACGAGTGCCGCTGAGTCCCACCCGGAGACCGTGGAAGATGTCCTCCGCGTCGGACCCGAGCACCTCGTGGACCATTCCCATCGGCGTGTTCTCGCTCGACAGGACCGGCGTGCCATACACGATTCCACGCCACGAAACAGGTTGAGCGTCAGTCACCGCGATCTCCTGCAACCTCTTGAATGCGACGGAGCCATCGTACGCCGAGGCCGGCCGATACCCTTTCATGCACTGCCAATAGCTTCGACTCGCATCCGCCAATGGAGACGTGAGGCCAGCATGGAACTGAATGCCGCGATAACCGAAAGGCTCGAGGCGATCTCGAGGTCGATCATCGAGCGCGTCGACGTGGCCTCCGCCGCCATCTTCGTGCCGGCCCCGAACTCGACCGATCTCACCCTGGCGGCTGCCTCCGGGATCGACGGCGACGCTCGCGACAGGCTCGTGACCGCTGTCCAGGATCTCGCGCACCCCATCGCGCTGACGCTCGCGGATGGAGTCGGCACATTCGACGTCACGCCGATGGCGCCGGGCGGTCCCGCGCTTCTTGGCCACCTCCCACTAAGATCTCCCCAGAAGTAGCGTCAAGGCGGTCCCTCGTGGACAAATTCCCGCGACAAGGCGGGTGGGTCAGCCCGCCCGAGCCGCTCGCCGTCACGCGCCTGATCGCGTCCGGAACGCTGGACGCTGAGCTGGCCGCGCTCCTCTGGCTGCTGGTTGAGGGACGCGTCCCGCTCGTCGTCGCGGCCGGGCCCCAGGGAGCAGGCAAGTCCACTGTCCTTCACGCACTGCTCGCCTTCCAGCCGTCGACCGAAAGGCCGCGGGTGCTCCGCGGCTTTGCGGAGGACTTCCAGTGGCTGCCCCAGGCGCGCGAGCTCGGCTGGCCGGCCAGGCGATCGAAGGGGGGCGCAGGGTGGACAAACGCGGCAGCGCCAGCTCACGGCTTCGCGGTGTCCCACGAATCCACGGCGCCGGACGACCGGATGCGGGATCGCGTCGACCCGGCGACCACCACGCTCCTCGTCCACGAGTTCAGCCCGCACCTTCCGTCCTACACCTGGGACATCCAGGCGCGAATCGCCATTCGCGCGCTCCAACTCGGCTTCACGCTCGCTGGCACGCTCCACGCCGAGTCGCTGCGAGAGGTCATGGCCGAGCTCGAGGCACCGCCCGTGAGCCTTGCCGAGGATGAGATCCGCCGCCTCGGCGTGGTGCTGATCGTCAGGGCGTTCGGCCGGCCGCCTATCCGGCGGATCGTGGCCGCCCACTATCTCCGGCCGCTGGAACGCGACGGCCAGGGCCACCTCCAACGCCGCCCGCCGGCCGTCCTCGCGACGTGGGACCAGGAAACCGATGCGCTCGACCATTTCAGCTGGGGCCTTGGCCCGGAGCTCGCGCCCCGAATCGGCATGAGCCAGGCCGACTTCGAACGGGCGCAGTCAGTCCGTGCGCGTTTCCTGACCGAGCTGGTGGCCTCGGGCACCTTTGACTTCGACGAGGTCCGATCAGCCATCGACGACTTCAGGCGATCCCACCCATCCACGCCGACCCCGGTACCGCAGACCAGATCAGAGGCGCTCTCCTAGAGCGAACCAGGAGCCCCCGAATGACCGATCGCGCTCGCCCGCGCACACGCCGCCCCGCCGCCGGGGCAAGACCCGCAACCCTCGGCGAGTTGCGCGCGAGCGGCTACCGACCGCGCTCGGTGAAGGCCGAGTTGCGCGCCAACCTGATGAGCCATCTCGCGGCGGACCAGGCCATCTTCCCGGGCATCATCGGCTTCGAGGAAAGCGTGATCCCGGCGGTCGAGAACGCCATCCTCGCCGGCCAGGACATCGTCTTCCTGGGGGAGCGGGGCCAGGCCAAGACCAGGCTCGCCCGGCTGCTCGTCGGCCTGCTCGACGAGGAGGTCCCCATCGTCGAGGGCAGCGAGCTCCACGAGGATCCGCTGGCGCCCATCACGCCGGCGACCCGCAACCGTCTCGCGCTCGAGGGGGACGCCACGCCCATTGAGTGGCTTCCACGCGACCGCCGCTACGGCGAGAAGCTGGCCACGCCGGACATCACGATCGCCGACCTCATCGGCGAGGTCGACCCCATCAAGGTGGCCGAGGGCCGCTACCTGGCCGACGAAACGACCATCCACTACGGCCTGATCCCGCGCACCAACCGCGGCATCTTCACGATCAACGAGCTGCCCGACCTCGCGGAACGCATCCAGGTGGGGCTGCTCAACATCCTCGAGGAGCGCGACGTGCAGGTTCGCGGCTACACCATCCGCCTCCCGCTCGACCTGTTCGTCGTCGCCAGCGCGAACCCGGAGGACTACACGAGCCGCGGCCGGATCATCACGCCCCTCAAGGACCGCCTCGGCTCTCAGATCCGGACGCACTATCCGCGGACGACCGAGCACGAGATCGAGATCATGCTCCAGGAGCGCCTGCGCTTCGACGACGACGATTCGCCGGCGATCGAGGAGCCCGACTTCATGCTCCAGGTGATCGCCGAGCTCTCCCACCTGGCTCGTCGAGCCCCCGAGATCAGCCAGCGCTCTGGCGTCAGCGTTCGCGTCAGCGTCGACAACCTCGAGACCCTGCTGGCGAGCGCGACCAAGCGAGCCATCCGCCTCGGCGAAACGTCCGCGGCGCCAAGGATCAGCGATCTGAGTGCGCTCATGCCGTCGACTGCGGGCAAGATCGAGCTCGAGTCGATGAGCGACGAGTCGCCCGAGGAGCGCGTCATCGACCGGCTCCTCTCGCGGGCCATCCACAACGTCTTCACGCGCCGGGTCGACATCGACGAGCTGGACGAGGTGGTCGAGGCCTTCGAGTCTGGCCTGGTCATCGAGACCGGCGACACGGTACCCTCGCGCGAGTACGTGCGGTGGGTGCGCGAGACGCCGGGCCTCGACGAGGCGGTGACCCACCTCGGCGTGGGCGAATCGCCGGCCGGCATCGCGTCCGCGGTGGAGTTCCTGCTCGAGGGACTGCACCTGCATCGGCGGCTCAACAAGGATCGTTCCGCGCCCAGTGGGGGAGGGACGTACCGGCGCTGAGCGGCGGCGTTCAGGTCGGGGTCGGGCTGGCCAGCGCGGAGGGACCTATCGGCGCCGAAAGGCGGCGTTCAGGTTGAGCGTCGCCGTTCAAGCTGAGCGTCTGGCTCGCCGTTGCGCTCGCACGGGCCGCTGCGAGTTGCGTCAAATATTCCTGCCGTGGTTCCGGCCAGCCGCCGTAGGTTGGGTCAAATATTCCTGCAGCGGATAGCTGCGCGGAGATCGACGGCTGAGGGTTGCTGCGGCCCTCGTAACGTCCTGACCGCGGCGCTATCTGAGCGTGGCCACGCTCGCGTCGGTCGAACGTCCGGTCACTTGACCGCCCGAGCCGGCCTCGACTTCCGCGAGCTATCCGCGTGAAGCATGAATGACGCAAGCCGTGGCGGCGTCCCCGGACCGCGGCCAACCTCGCGGGGCCGTCATTGTTGAGGTCCTGGGACTCGTACACTTCGGACGAGCGTCACATGACTACGAGGGGACGGGTTGACCGAGCCGACCCGGACGCCCGCGTCCGTCATGCCGATCCCGCACCTTGAGCGCCACACCGTCCTGCCGGCCAGGCCCACGAAGTCGCAGCGAACCGCGTGGGTCAAGGTCCCTAACGAGTGCGCGAAGTGGCGCTGTCCGGACCTCCTTCACGAGGCCTCACTCGCGGTGCTCCGCGATCACCTCGCCGGCGGGGTCGGCCGCGTGACCGAGCGAAAGAGCATCCGGCACGTCGGCACCCTCGAGCTCGTCCCCTTCCATCAGCCGGGCGCGTCAGCGCGGCGGGTACGGCCGATGCGTTTCATCCGGGCGTAGAGGTTCGGATCTCGATTGCAAGAGCCGCCTCGACGGCAAGCCTGAACAGGAGATCCCGGCCATCGGCGTGCCGGGTCCAACCGCGCGGATCCCACGCCTCGCCCGACAGGTCATCACCCGCGTAGAGCATCTGCCCGAACGACACGCCGCGGAACCGTGCGACCGCGAAGAAGGCCGCAGCCTCCATCTCAACAGTCAGACATCCCTCGGCAACCCGCCGCTCGATCTTCCCGCGGGTCTCGCGGTAGAGCCCGTCCGTC
>JBBRYO010000096.1:0-11272 GCA_038237595.1 Candidatus Limnocylindrales bacterium
ACGGCGGTATCGCTGTGCATGGAGAATGACCTCCCGATCGTGGTCTTCGACATGAACAAGCCGGACAACATCCGCCGGGTCGCGCTCGGCGAGAAGGTCGGAACGCTCATCCACGGAGGGGAGGAGGGCTGATGACGGACCAGGCAGCCAGGCCCGCGCTCGACGCCCGCATGGCCAAGGCCATCGAGGCCATGGAGCGCGAATTCCAATCCGTCCGCACCGGGCGAGCCTCCACTTCGCTTGTGGAGCGCCTCCTGGTCGAGTACTACGGCACGCCGACGCCCCTCAACCAGCTCGCCAGCATCAGCGTCCCCGAGGCGCACCAGATCGTCATCCAGCCGTGGGATCGCAGCGTTCTCGGCGCGATCGAGAAGGCGATCCTCAAGAGCGACATCGGCCTG
The DNA here is from genome assembly GCA_038237595.1 of Candidatus Limnocylindrales bacterium. Classification (GTDB taxonomy): domain Bacteria; phylum Chloroflexota; class Limnocylindria; order Limnocylindrales; family CSP1-4; genus JAFMJV01. Next base: position 402 of record JBBRYO010000096.1, read on the forward strand.
ATGCCCAACGTCGACGGCGCCGTCGTGCGACTCAATATTCCGCCGCTGACCGAGGAGCGTCGCAAAGACCTGGTCAAGGTCGTCCATCGCCGCATGGAAGATGCACGCGTGGAGATCCGCAACCACCGTCGCGATGCCTTCGAGGAGACCCGCCGCCAGGAGCGCGACGGCGAGCTCGGCAGCGACGAGGCGCACCGCGAACAGGAACGCATCGAGAAGACGACCCACGAATGGATCGAGGAGGTCGATCGCGTGGGCAAGGCCAAGGAGCTGGAGATCATGGAGGTCTAGTGGCGGCGCCTTCGGCCACCCTGCCACGTTCCGGCGTGATCCCGGCGGATGCCGCCGAGGCCTCCGACGAGCGCGAGGATCTGGTCCCGCGCCACGTGGCGATCATCATGGACGGCAACCGCCGCTGGGCGCGCGAGCGCGGCGTGCCCGATGCGCAGGGCCACGCGGCGGGTGTCGAGGCGATCCGCCCGATCGTGGAGCACGCCCAGGGGCGCGGCGTGCAGGTCCTCTCGATCTATGCGTTCAGCCGCGAGAACTGGGCACGCGAGCGCGACGAGGTCGAGACGCTCTTCTCGCTGCTCGACTCCGCGATCCGCGACTACACGCCGGACCTCGTCCGCCAGGGAGTGCGGGTCCAGCTCCTCGGCCGCATCGATGAGCTGTCCGGAGATCTCCGTGCCTCGATCGAGGAGGCCCTTGCAGCGACCTCGGAAGGCACGCGCATGACCCTGAACGTCTGCTTCAACTACTCCGGGCGCTCAGAGATCGTCGACGCGGTCCGCCAGTGCATTGCCGACGGGCTCGCGGGCGAAGACCTGACGGAGGAGGCCCTTGCGGCACGGCTCTATGCCCCGGACCTTCCCGACCCCGACCTGCTGATCCGGACCGGCGGCGACCAGCGCGTCAGCAACTTCCTGTTGTGGCAGGCGGCCTATGCCGAGCTCTACTTCTGCGACCTCTACTGGCCCGACTTCGACCCCGTTGCCTTCGACGCGGCACTGGCCGAGTTCGCTCGCCGCTCCCGTCGATTCGGCCGCTGACGGCCCGCCCATGCGGGAGCGCGGCATCGGCGCGGCGATCCTCGTTCCGATCGTCCTCGTCGTCTTCCTGCTCGGTCAGCCCTGGTTGACGCTGGGCTTCGCCGCGCTCGCGGCGGTTGGAGCGCTCGAAGCGACCAGGCTGCTCCAGAGCGCCGGGCTGCGGGTCGAGGCATGGATCATCCTCATCGGAGTACCGCTGGCCGTGCTCGGTGCATTGGTCGCCCGACCTCGCGTGGACGTTGCCGTGATCTACCTCGTGGCGATCGTCGTGGTGGGTGCCATCGCGGCATTTCGAGTTACTGAGGCCAGCGCCGGTTTCACGGCCTGGATGGCCACAACGTTCGGAGCGCTGTACGTGGCGCTCCTTGCCTTCATGCCCGGAATCCTGGCCGTGGCCCCCGGGGTGCCGCCGACCGCGCCCCTCGGTGGAGTCCTGGACTCGGGCCGGCTCTGGCTGCTGCTCCTCGTGCTGACGGTGTGGAGCTTCGACACGGCCGCGTATCTCACAGGGCGTACCTGGGGGCGCGGCAGCTTCCTCGCCCATATCTCCCCGAGCAAGACCTGGTCCGGCGTGATCGGCGGCACGATCGCCGCGGGCGTCGTGTGCGCCCTGCTGACCTGGGCGCTCGGCCAGCATCCTTTGGGCGGCCTGCTGCTTGGCCTGCTCATCGCGGTCACGGCGCAGGCGGGCGACGTGGCGGAATCGTTGCTCAAGCGCGCGGCAGGCACCAAGGACTCGGGTGACCTGATTCCGGGCCACGGCGGGGTCCTGGATCGTGTCGATTCGTTCCTGTTTGCTGCCCCCGTGCTCTACGTGGTCCTGGCGGCGTTCCCGACGCTCGGCACGAGCTCCCCGGTGTGACGGACCAGGCGCAGGAGCCGATCCGCGTCGCGCTGCTGGGATCGACCGGGTCGATCGGCCGCCAGGCGCTCGACGTGCTGACCTCCGCTGAGGATCGGTTCGCGATCGTGGCACTGGCCGCGGGAACTGACGCCGCCACGTTCGCCACGCAGCTCGCAGAGGTCCACCCTCGCGTGGCCGTCCTTGCCGATGAGAGCGCCGCGGCGTCCCTGGAGGTGCCACGTGGCACCAGGCTCGAACGCGCGCCCGACGCGCTGGAGAAGTTCGCCACGCGCGACGACGTGGACCTCGTGGTCGTCGCCACCGGTGGGATCGTAAGCCTGCGGCCGGTGCTGGCGGCGCTCCGCGCAGGGAAGGTCGTTGCCACGGCCAACAAGGAGACGCTCGTGGCGGGCGGTCACCTTGTGATGCCGCTCGCGCGGGCACTCGCCGCGCGCGCAGGCGCCCCTCACGGCGCCGCCACGGCCCACGGGTCCAGCACGGCCCCGGTCCGCGGAACTCGCTCCCGCGAATGGGCCAGCCCGCTCGCCTGGCTGCGTCCGATCGACTCGGAGCACTCCGCCATCTGGCAGTGCCTCGCTGGGGAGGAGCTCTCGGAAGTGCAGCGGCTGATCCTCACCGCATCGGGCGGCCCGTTCCGGACGTGGCCGGCCGACAGGATCGCCGCCGCCACCCCCCGCGATGCCCTGGCGCACCCCAACTGGTCGATGGGTTCGAAGATCACCATCGATTCCGCGTCGCTCATGAACAAGGGGCTGGAGGTCATCGAAGCGCACTGGCTGTACGATGTCGACTACGCCCGAATCGACGTGCTCATCCATCCGCAGAGCCTGATTCACTCGCTCGTGGAGTTCGTCGACGGCTCCCTCAAGGCACAACTCGGACTTCCCGACATGCGCATTCCCATCCAGTACGCCGTCACCTACCCGCGGCGCGTGCCAGGTCCTGCGCCGCGCCTCGATCTCCTCGAGCACGCGGACCTGACCTTCGAGGCCCCCGATCCGGAGCGCTTCCCGGCCCTGACCGTCTGCCGCGATGCCGCGCTGCGCGGTCCCCGCGCCACCGCCGCCCTGATCGCCGCCGACGAGGTCGCCGTGCGACGCTTCCTCGACGGCAGCCTCGGCTTCATGGGCATCCCGTCCCTCGCCGGCGCGGCCGTCGAGCGGTATGGGCTCGGCGCAGACCCTGACCTACCCGAGCTGATCGCCCTCGACGCGGAGGTTCGCGCCTGGGCCTCGAGCGTCGTCATCGCCGAGGCTGTTCGCTGATGCCCTTCCTCGACAGCGCGCTCAATTGGATCACGCTGCTGGTGATCCTCGTGGTACTGGTGGTCATCCACGAGCTCGGCCACTTCATCGTTGCGCGGCGAGCCCACGTACGCGTCCACGAGTTCGGGATCGGCTTCCCGCCGCGTGCCCGCATCCTGGGGCGCGACAAGGAGACGATCTACACGCTGAACTGGCTGCCGATCGGCGGCTTCGTGCGCCTGGAAGGGGAGGAGGGCGAGTCCCAGGACCCGCGCGCCTTCGTCAACCAACCGCTCCGGACGCGCCTCACCATCCTCGTCGCCGGCGTCTTCATGAACTTCGCCCTCGCATGGCTGATCTTCGGCGGGATCGCGGCCGTCGCGGATCCCGTGACGGACATCCAGCTCGGCTGCGTGTCGCCCGGCTCGCCGGCCCAGCAGATCGGCCTCATCGGCGGCAGGGTGCTCTCCACCGACGCGAACGGCTTCACCATCTGCGATTACACCGGCGACACGATCCTTAAGATCAACGGCCAGCGCTTCCCGAGCTTCGACGACATCACCGCCGGCGACGCTCCGGTCAAGGCGTTGAGCTCCCACGCCGGGCAGGCCATCACGCTGACGGTGCGCCACTCCGACGGCACGGTCGAGGACAAGACCGTGACGCTGCGCATCCCGACCCAGGGTCAGGGGGCGCTAGGCATCAGCTCGTTCGCATTGACGCGCTCGGACATGACCCAGCAGCCGCCCGTCGATGCGGTCGCCACCGGCTTCCGTCGCACGCTGGAGGCGTCGACCCTGATCCTGTCAGGCTTGCGCGACCTCGTCACCAACATCGCGCATCCGACGGTCTCCGGGCCGGTTGGCATCGTCGGTGCGGTGGGAGTCGTACGCAGCGAGCTCCCGCCGGTCTTCCTGTTCTGGCTGATCGGCATGCTCTCGGCCAACCTGGCCATCGTGAACGTGCTCCCGATCCCGCCTATGGACGGCGGCCGGATCGCGGTCTCGATCATCCAGCGCCTGTCGGGCAACCGGATCAGCGCCACTTTCGAGCGGACGGTCTACCTGGCCGGCTTCCTGGCACTCATGGCGCTGCTCGTCTGGATCACCTGGTTCGACATCCAGCGACCGGCAGGGGGATGACCACCGAGCCGGCCGTCGGGGCGGGTGCGCCGGCGGTGCGCCTGGATCCGCCGCTCGTCGAGGGCGAGCCGCACCTGCCCGGACGCCGCCAGACGGTGACGGTCGACGTCGGCGGGGTCAGGATCGGCTCGCGGCATCCCGTCGTCGTCCAGTCGATGACCAACACGGACACGGCCGACGCCGACGGCACGGCGCTCCAGGTCGCGGCCCTTGCCCACGCGGGCTCGGAGCTGGTGCGCATCACCGTCAACAACGACGCGGCCGCTGCGGCCGTCCCGGAGATCCGCCGCAAGCTCGACGACCTCGGCATCGGTGTGCCGCTGATCGGGGATTTCCACTACAACGGGCACCAGCTGCTGGTCGAGTACCCGGACGCGGCTCGCGCCCTGGCCAAGTACCGCATCAACCCGGGGAACGTCGGCGCAAAGCGCCACGACGAGCACTTCCAGACGATCGTCCGGGTCGCCGTGGAGAACGGCGTGCCGGTGCGGATCGGCGTCAACTGGGGATCCCTCGACCAGGCGCTGCTGACGGAGCTGATGGATGAGAACGCCCGTCTGGCCGTGCCGGGCGATTCGCGCGAGGTGATGATCGAGGCGATGCTCCAGTCGGCGCTGCGCTCGGCAGAGCTTGCCGAGGCCACAGGTATGGGCCACGACCAGATCGTCATCAGCGCCAAGGTCTCGGGCGTTCGCGACCTGGTCGACGTCTACCGCCTGCTGGCCGCCCGCTGCGACTATCCGCTCCACCTCGGCCTGACCGAGGCTGGCATGGGCATGAAGGGCGTGGTCGCCTCAACTGCGGGCCTCTCGATCCTGCTCAACGAGGGCATCGGAGACACGATCCGCGTGTCGCTGACGCCTGAGCCGGGCGGCGATCGCACCGAGGAGGTGCTCGTCGCGCAACAGGTGCTCCAGTCGCTCGGCCTGCGCTCGTTCCTGCCCCAGGTGTCAGCGTGCCCAGGCTGCGGCCGGACCACCAGCAGCTTCTTCCAGGAGATGGCGCAACGCATCCAGGTCTACCTGCGCGACCAGATGCCCGCCTGGACCGAGCGCTATCCGGGCGTCGAGGAAATGCGCGTCGCGGTCATGGGCTGCGTCGTCAACGGCCCGGGGGAGTCGAAGCACGCCGACATCGGCATCTCGCTGCCCGGCACATTCGAGGAGCCTGTAGCGCCCGTGTTCGTGGACGGGGCGCTCCGCACCACGCTGCGCGGCGAGGGGCTGGTCGACGAGTTCATCGGCATCCTCGATGACTACGTCGAAGCGCGTTACGGAGTCGCCGCGGCTTCGTAGGCCGATTGCGGCCCAGGAGCACCGATCTCAGGGCCAGAAGGCCTGCTGGTCCTCGTCGATCGGCTTCGCGTGCCAGTCCTCGCGGATCGGGTTGAAGACGTCCACGACGGTCGCTCCGTCGGGCCCCACCTGCGCGCCGTGCGGCACGTTCGACGGGATGCGCCAGGTGCCGCCCGGGCCGAAGGTGCGCTCCTCGTCGCCGATGCGGAACGTGACCTGACCGCGGATGACCAGGCCCATCTGCTCGTTCTCGTGCTGGTGGCTCGGCACGATGCCGTTCGGTTCGAACTCGACCACGGCGAGCGTGATGCGCTCACCCTCCACGATGCGCCCTCTGACCCCCTCCCACAGGAGCTGGAAGGGGACCTCTTCGATCGTTCGGAGGTTGGAGGTCATCGCGGTCACGCGGGCACGGGGATGGCGGCTTCGATCACCCGCGCGACGGCGCGGACGAAGTCGTCGATGTCGGCTGCGGTGGCGGGCAGCGGGATGGCGCCCATGCCCCGTGGTGCGAGGCTGAACCCCTGGAGCAGCATGCCCAGCCAGAAGTCGGATGCGCCTGCACCAGTGGCGATCGCGGAAGCGTCGCCACCCCGAATCCAGATCTGGAAGAGCGAGCCGATGCCCTCGACCCTCGCCGGGAGGCCCGCCCGCTCGATCGCCTCAGCGAGGCCATCACGGAGGCGCCCGCCCAGGGCTTCGATGTGCTCGTAGGCCGCGGGCGTCAGTTCCCGGAGCGTGGCTAGACCTGCCGCCGCGGCGACCGGATTGCCGTTGAACGTTCCGCCGTGCGAGATCGCGCCGGTGCGTCGCGCGTCGAACTGCTCCATGACGTCGGCCCGGCCGCCGAAGGCAGCCAGCGGGTAGCCGCCACCGATGATCTTGCCCAGCGCCGTCAGGTCAGGCCGCACCCCCAACCGTCCCTGCGCGCCGTTCAGCCCCAACCGGAAGCAGATGATCTCATCGAAGATCAGCAGCGTTCGGTGGCGATCGGCCCATTCCCGCAGGAAATGGAGGAAGGCGGGCTCGGCAGCGCGGATGCCGCCGGCACCCTGGACCGGCTCGATGATGATCGCGGCGAGCCTGCTCTCGAGGCCGGCGAGTGCCCGCTCGACACCCTCGGCGTCGCCCCACGGCAGCGCGACCACGGTCTCGGAGATCGCCGCAGGAACGCCGGGCGTGCCGGCCATGGCCACGTCATGCGTGCCGTGGTATGCCCGGTCGAACCTGGCGATCAGGTCGCGGCCCGTGAACGCACGCGCGGCCCGCATGGCGAACATGGTCGCCTCGGTGCCCGAGTTGGTGAAGCGGATGCGCTCCACGGAGGGCAGCCGGTGCCGCAGCTCATCCGCCAGCTCGACTTCCACCTCGGACGGCGCTCCGAAAGCCGAGCCCTTGCGAATTTGCGCTTCCACGGCGGCGACGACCGGCGGCGCGGCGTGCCCGAGGATGAGGCTGGTGTAGTTCCCGAGGAAGTCGCGGTACTCGTTGCCGTCGACGTCCCAGGTCCGCAGCCCCTGCCCGTGGTCGATGTACGGCGGATAGGGCGGGGCGTAGATCGTCGTCCGCGTCGAGCCGCCGGGGATTGACCGCGTGGCGCGCTCGAAGAGGTCACGTGACCTCGGGGTGCGCGCCAGGTATGCGTCGATCAGCGACACGCGTCGGCCTCCGTGCGGTGGTCGTCCCTACGGTACGCCGCAATGAGCGACTCCGGTACGATAGGCCGCCCCCGGGACGTCCGCAGCGCCGTCGCGCGGTCAGGCCGGGGCCCGAGACCCAGGAGAGCCCACGTGCCCAAGTTCGTCAGCTCGATCGCGAGCCAGTCCGAGGATTTCCCCGCCTGGTACAACGACGTCGTCCTGAAGGCCGAGCTGGCCGACTACTCGCCGGTGCGCGGCTGCATGATCATCCGCCCCTACGGCTACGCGATCTGGGAGTCAATGCGCGACGAGCTGGACCGCTACATCAAGCGGACAGGGCACCAGAACGTGTACTTCCCGCTCTTCGTACCGCGCTCTCTGCTGGAGAAGGAAGCGGAGCACGTCGAGGGCTTCAATCCGCAGGTCGCGTGGGTGACGCACGCCGGCGGCAAGGAGCTCGACGAGTGGCTGGCCATCCGGCCCACCAGCGAGGCGATCATCGCCGACTCGGTGAAGGACTGGATCCAGTCCTACCGCGACCTGCCTCTCCTCATGAACCTCTGGAACAATGTGGTCCGCTGGGAGCTGCGCACGCGGCTCTTCCTGCGCACCACCGAGTTCCTGTGGCAGGAGGCGCACACCTTCCACGCCACCGAGGCGGAGGCGGCCGCTGAGGTCGACACCGGCCTCGAGGGCTACCGGTCGGTGTCCGAGGATTGGCTGGCGATCCCGGTGGTCAAAGGGCGCAAGTCGGAGAACGAAAAGTTTCCCGGCGCCGTCTACAGCCACTCGATCGAAGTGATGATGCGCGACCGGAAGGCGCTCCAGGCCGGCACCAGCCACATGCTCGGCCAGAACTTCGCGAAGGCTGCGGACATCCAGTTCCTCGACAGCGACAACCTCCGCAAGCATCCCTTCGGAACCTCGTGGGGCTTCTCGACGCGCATGGTCGGGGCCACGATCATGGCCCACGGGGATGACTCGGGGCTGGTGCTGCCGCCGAATGTGACGCCGCTCCAGCTGGTCATCGTGCCCATCTTCCGGAGCGAGGAGGACCGCACGGCGGTGGCGGGGGCGATCGAGGCGCTCGAGGCCGAGCTCAAGAGCGTGAGCACCGTTTCGGGGCCGCTTCGCTACCGGGTCGACTGGCGCGACGAGTCGCCGGGCTTCAAGTACAGTCACTGGGAGCTGCGCGGCGTCCCGTTCCGCCTTGAGATCGGGCCGCGCGACGTGGCGGCCGGCCAGGGCGTCCTGGTCAAGCGCGTGGACCGCTCAAAGCGGCCGATCGCGCTCGATGCCATCGCGCGGGAGCTGCCCGGCCTTCTGGTCGACTATCAGGCGGAGCTGTTCCAGCGAGCGCTCGACTTCCGCGAGGCGAACACCCACAAGGTCGACTCGTACGACGATTTCAAGGCGGTGCTCGAATCCGACGGCGGCTTCCTGCTGGCGCCCTGGTGCGGCTCGAGCGAGTGCGAACAGAAGGTCAGCAATGAAACCGGCGCGACCATCCGCGTCATCCCGTTCGACTCTCGGGACGAATCGGGCGCGTGCCTGATCGACGACAAACCCTCGGAGCGCCGTGTGCTCTTCGCCCGCGCCTACTGAGCCGAGGCGATCGAGGTCAGGCGAACGAGGACACGATAAGAGCTGCCCCGGCGCGCGCCAACAGGATCAGGCCCCACAGCACGTCATAGCCGTAGTAGGGCGGCCAGTGCAGTCCAACCCAGCGCTCATCGCCGGGCTCCCCGGTGCGATGCGACTGGAAGACGTGGTGCTCCAGGAAGAACTCCGCGGTCCGATCGGCTGCCGCGCGGACGGCTTCGTCCCCGGTCGCCCGCGTGTACTCGACGAGTCCGCATAGCGGCGTCGCTGTCTCGTAGAAAGACGAGTGCGTGGATCGACTCTCCCCGCGGGTACATCGTCTCCACGACGGTCCCGTCGGCGAAGTGCGTGGTGAGTCCGACCCCGGGCGTGAGGCCCTCCACGTAGCCGGTCTCGGCCACGATCGTGGCGCTCGGGTCGATCATCACGAAGAGGTCGTGGCGCGTTACCGCCGGCGCGACCACGCCATGCTCGGGATCCGCGCCGACCCGCACAGCCGCTGGCTGGGAACGTCGATCTGGACCTCCCCGAGGCGCCGGAAGCCGGGCTGTGCCAGGGCCGCGATCGATGGTCCGAGTAGGGGTGCGGCACCAGTCCGAGCGCCGATGCATCGCGTGACCGACGCGTGGCGACGCCCCGGTAGATCAGCAGGATGCGCGCGAGATGCCAGCCGAGGGCGATGCCGCCGGCCGCGGCCGCCACGACGACGATGAACGGGCCGCCCGAGAAGCCTGGCATCGCGCGATTCGGGGGCCGCTCCACGCTTGGGACACCCCGACAATCGTTCGGCCGGTGCTATACTTCGCGGACTACTGCTCCGGCCGCCTGTGGAACGTGGGTGACCCCCACGTTTCTTTGTGACCGCGACAGGTTTAGGGCCGTCCCGACGGCGGGCACTTGATGGAGAGGAGGCGCTACATGGGTCGTGAATTCGTCGGCGCCCTTCTGCAGCTGAACGCGGAGAAGGGCGTCTCGCGCGAGCAGCTCGTCCGCACCGTGGAGGAGGCCATCCAGTCGGCCTACCGCCGCGTCGCCCCCGGCAACGAGGACGTCAACGTCAGCCTCGACGTCGAGACCGGCCGCATGCGCATCTACCGCGCCAAGACCGCAGTCTCGATGGTGGAGGACCCGCTGGTCGAGTTCACGCTCGACGAGGCCAAGCGCTTCCAGCCGGACGCCAAGCTCGGCGACCTCGTGGAGTACGAGGAGCTCGACGCCTCGACCTTCGGGCGCATCCACGCCCAGACCGCCAAGCAAGTGGTCTTGCAGCGCCTCCGCGAGGCGGAGCGCGAGGTCGTCTTCGGCCAGTACGCCGACCGCGAGAGCGAGATCATCACCGGCACCGTCAGCCGGGTCGAGCCGCGCGGCGTGATCCTGGACGTGGGCAAGGCAGAGGCCATCCTCGCCACCACGGACCAGTCGGCCAGCGAGCACTACCGCATCGGTCAGCACGTCAAGGCCTACGTGCTCGAGGTCCGCCGCACCACCCGCGGCCCGCTCATCTACGTCAGCCGCACGCACAAGAACTTTCTGCGCCGCCTGTTCGAGCTCGAGGTTCCGGAGATCCACGGCGGCACGGTCGAGATCAAGGCCATCGCCCGCGAGGCGGGCAGCCGCAGCAAGCTGGCCGTCGCGAGCCGGCAGGAGGGCCTCGACCCGGTGGGTGCCACCGTGGGCCAGCGCGGAGGCCGCGTCCAGGCCGTCGTAGCGGAGCTCGGTGGCGAGAAGATCGACGTCATCCCGTGGGCCGAGGACCCGGCCGTCTTTGTTGCCAACGCGCTGAGCCCCGCGCAGGTCGTCAACGTCGAGATCGACGAGGAGGCGCGCATCGCCGCGGTCACCGTGCCCGAGCGCATGCTCTCGCTGGCCATCGGCCGCGAGGGCCAGAACGCCCGTCTCGCCGCCAAGCTGACCGGCTGGCGCATCGACATCCGCAGCGACCAGGCGCCGCCGCGCGAGCCCGGCGCCGAGCGCCCTGGCCGCGCTGCACCTGAAGCCGAACCGGTCGCCGTCGAAGCGGCGTCGGAGCCC
>JBBRYO010000097.1:0-11198 GCA_038237595.1 Candidatus Limnocylindrales bacterium
CGCCGGCCGATTGCGAGGCCACGCCGGCCGATTGCGAGGCCACGCCGGCCGATTGCGAGGCCACGCCGGCCGATTGCGAGGCCACGCCACTTGAAGGCGATGAACTGCCCCCACAGGCCGCGGCCAGAAGCATCCCGGCCGCGGCCACTGCCACGAGGTTCGACCAGATCGGCCGTCGCTCAGCGTCGTCAGACATCAGGTTTCTCCTTCCTTGTCGAATGCCGTCGTCATCTGTCACAGGTCTCTCCTCGAAGTTCCTGGGGTGGTTCCGACGATCATGGAACGCTCCTCTTCGCCCTTGCCCGGTGCCTCCTGGTGAAGGTCCCGGCCCCCATCGAACGCAACACTTCGACCTTCAGCCGGTACCTCCCGTGCTTCGATGGGGTTCGAGCATGTGGGAGAGCGTGTCGGCAGGGTCGGGGCGCTCGCGCAGGGCGCGATAGACCTCGCCGAAGGCGGCGCCGAACTGGGCGTCCTCCGCGAGAGATCCGAACCAGTCGGCGTTGCGCAGGTACCCGACCGGATCGACCTGCTGGCGAGCGGCCGCGGCCGCAATCGCCCCGCGCTGCCGGTCCATTAACGCCATGGCCGGATCGGCGAGGGCGACCTCGGCGTACCGAGCCCAGCTGGCGACAATCGCCGCCGACAGTGGGGCGGGCTCGCCGCCGGCACGCAGCTCGCGTGCGACCGGGACGAGGAACTTCGGAATGCGGTCGGAGCCATCGGTCGCGAGGCGTGCCAGGGTGTCCCGCACGTACGGGTTCGCGAACCGCTCGATCAGCTCCCGCTTGTAGGCGGCCAGGTCCACGCCGGGCACCGGAGCGAGGGTCGGCGTCGCCTCGTCGTCCATGTAGCGCGTCATCAGCTCGACGAGCTGCGGGTCGACGGCCGCGTCATTCACGTACACGAGGCCCTTGAGGAGGCCGAAGTACGCTATCGCCTGGTGGCTCGCATTGAGGAGTCGGAGCTTCATGAGCTCGTATGGACGGACGTCCTGGACCAGCTGCACCCCGGCGAGTTCGAGGGGCGGCCGCCCGAGCGGGAAGTCATCCTCGAGGACCCACTGGACGAACGACTCGCCGACCACGGGCCAGGCGTCGTCAACGCCGAATTGCTCCTTGACCCACCTGCGATCGTCGTCGGTGGTCACCGGCGTGATCCGGTCGACCATGCTGTTCGGGAACTGGACGTGGCCCCCGATCCAGGCCGCGAGCGCCGGATCGACCATCGCCGCGAATGCCATGAAGCTGTTCCGAGCGACAGTGCCGTTGCCCTCAACGTTGTCGCAGGACACGACGGTGAACGGGGCGACTCCTCGCTCACGTCGGAGGCGAAGGCCCGCGACGATGATCCCGAACACGGTCGACGGCCGCGCCCCCGCTTGCGCATCCGCGACCATCGACGGCGTGGTGACATCGAACTCGCCGGTCGCGTCGCTGATGTTGTAGCCGCCCTCGGTGATCGTCAGGCTGACGATGCGGCTGGCTGGGTCGGCGAGCCGCTCCAGCACCCGATCGAGGTCGTCGGGCGCGTAGAGGTACTCGACGATGGAGCCGATCCGTGTGACGTCGACGGCGCCGTCCGGGTGCCGCTCCACGAGCGTGTACTCAAGGTCCTGCGATCGGAGTGCATCGCGCACAAGGGCGTCGGCTCGCATGACGCCCACTCCGCAGATGCCCCACTCGGTCGCCTGGCCGAGGCGCAGCAGGCGGTCCACGTACATCGCCTCGTGCGAGCGGTGGAAGTTGCCGACGCCGAAGTGGACGATGCCGACCGAGACCCGGCTGCGGTCGTAGGTGATCGGCGTGAGGTTCGCTGTCACTCTGCACCAACCGTCGAGCGCGGGGCGACCGATGAGCAGGCGCGTGCAGTCCAGAAGTCGAGGCGATCTCGGGCGAACCAAAGGTTGCCGATCGGTGCCTCGGCACAGGGAATGCCGCGGAACACCGCGACGCCGTCACTGCGTTGACCTGTGATCAGGCCTGCCCGCACTCTGACCTCGACGAGACCGTGATTCGTACCGGCTGGCATCCGGGGTCCCCTCCGTCGCGGTATCCGCGATGTGCCGAGTCAGTAAAACATGCCACGAGATCGACCAGTTAGCGTTCTTTTGGCGCAACTATTGACCGTTTGATGACCGTTTCTGCGTGCCAGTGGCGCGTGGGGGTCGACCGATCTCCAGGCAGGATCCTCAGGGGGCCCGCCATCACCGCTCATGCGCACCGTGTGCGCCGTGGTCGCGAGTCAACGCGGCACGGATCGCGGACCGTCTGGTCGGCCATGGGTGGTCGCGGCTCATCGAAGTGGACCCGGCGGCGAGCGTCTCGGACGCGCAGGTCTTCAGACGCGAAGCAGCGTGGCCCCGACAGCGATGAAGTGGTTGGCCTGGAACGCGCTGAGCTCCTGGCCCGTGATGAGGACCTCGAAGTCGCTGATCTCGGCGAACGTAACGAACGTCTTGGTGCCGAACTTGTGGTGGGCACCGGCGAAGATCCGGCGGGCCGAGCTCTGGATGGCTGCGGACTTGATCGCGGCGACTGCCGGATCCGGCGTTGTCATGCCGCGATCGGTCGAGACGCCGTTGGCGCCGACGATGGCGAGGTCGAGGTTCATGCGTCGCAGCATGTCCGACGCCCACCCGTCGACGACGCCCATGGTGTTCCCGCGGACGCGTCCGCCGAGCATGATCACCTGGACGTTCGGGTGTGCTGCGGCGGTGGTGGCAACGGGCAGCGAGGACGTCACGACCGTAAGCCGGCGACCCTCGGGGAGCCGCTGCGCGATCAACTGCTCGGTGAAGCCCTCGTCGATGAAGATGATCTGCGCCTCGCCAATCTTCGACACGACAGCCGTGGCGATCCTCGCCTTCTCTTCGGGGCTGATCCGGCTACGAACGGCCAGCGACGTCTCGAACGCGCCGCTCTCGACCGGAACGACGCGTCCGTAGCTCCGACGGATGGCACCCTGCGATTCGAGAATCCGCAAGTCGCGACGAATGGTCTCGAGCGACGTGCCCAGCACCGTGCCGAGCTGTGCGGGCGCCAGCTCGCCGTGCTCACGGACCATCTGGATCAGCTGCAGCCGGCGTTCGCGGGAATTCCGGTTGCTCGCGGGTATGGCGTCCACGGGCACAGCATAGATGCGTCACCGGCGTCCGGGGAGATGCCACCGCAAACTTGATGGGACCACCCAGGTAACGTGATCCACCGAGGTCAGCACATGGCGCTTGTCATCGGCATCGACGCTTCGACCACGGCGACCAAGGCTTTCCTGATCGACGTTACCGGAGCGGTTCGAGGGGTCGGGACAGCCGAATACGGGTTCGAGGTAGCCAGACCGCTTTGGAGCGAACAGTCGCCGGCCCTGTGGTTGGACGGGGCCGTCGCCTCGATCCAGTCGGTGCTCGCGAGGACCGACGTTCATGGAACGGATGTCGCCGCCGTCGGCCTGACAGGCCAGATGCACGGTCTGGTCCTGCTTGATGACGAGGGCGAGGTCCTTCGGCCGGCGATCCTCTGGAATGACCAGGGGACGGGGGCCGAATGCGATGTCGTCCGTCGGGCCGTCGGCCCCGAGCGATTGATCGAGCTGACCGGAAACGACGCGCTGAGGGGGTTCACCGCCCCCAAGCTCGTCTGGGTCCGCGACCACGACCAGTTATTGGCGTTATTGGCCGGTAAGAATAGCGACGGCTACGCCTCCAAGTTCGAGCAGCACGCCGATCAGGCTGGGACGGCGCCGCTCGGGTTCCGGCGGACAGCAGAGCCGCCTCACACCCTGGAGATCGATCCGGCCAGCATCGACCAAGCGGTGATGCTCTTCGAGCGGTACGCCGTGGGCAGGGCCAGCAGGGGCAACTGGCCGAGGACAGCGGCATCGAGCTCGAACGCGTCAGGAAGGTCTTGCAAAACCCGCTCTACAACGGCTGGGTGCGGCGTCATCGCGGCCAGGATGAAAAGCGGCTCCCAGCGGCCTGGCGCGCCGATCCCCCGGTGTCGGACGAACTATGGGGGCAGGTCGAGACGATGCGCCGCGCCAAGACCCAAGGCGGCGGTCCTCGAAACCACGGGAGGGTCGACCTCCTCGCTGGCCTGCTCGAATGCGTCTGCGGCCGACACCCGCGCAGTGACGGCAGATCTGCCGACGGTCAGCATCGCAAGCGCCACCCCGATCCGTGCTCGGACTGGGGGTCCACACGAGCGGCTCGCGGATCGAACATGGGAGGTTCCTCTGCTGGCGCAGCTAGCGGATATGCACCTCGATGACGCGACGGTGGCTCAGGTCGTTGCCGTCCTCGGGCGAGCCGAGGCACCCGTCAGTCTCGACCGTGCACGACTTGAGCGACACAAGCGCGAGCTTGCCCTTGACCACGCTGCGGAGCGGATTGGCGACGACGCATATCTGGCTCGCTCGGGGCAACTGCGCTCGGAGATCGCCGCGCTTGACCAGCAGCGTGGGGGCACCGTGACCGCCACCCGGGCAGTCGAGTGGCTGCGTGTCATCGGACAAGCAATCCGGTCAGCTGACGTGCCCGAGGCGAGAGCCGAACTCGTCCACGCCATCTACGAGCGTCTCGTGGTGGCTGGACCGCAGATCGTCGAGGCCCACCTCACGCCCACCGCCCTGGCGCATGGCCTGGCACTGGCGCTGCCCGAAGTTGCTAAGGCGTCCCCGGCAGGATTCGAACCTGCGACCGGCCGCTTAGAAGGCGGCTGCTCTAGTCCACTGAGCTACGGGGACCCGTAGGCTGCTCAGTTCACGCAGGAAAGAGACCCATTGACGGTTCGTTGACAGGTCCCTACTGTTAGCACGCCGGTTGACTGAGCAGCTAACAGAAGGTCCATGACAACCTCTACCTACGCACCTGACGCCATCGCGAGTCTACGGGACTCGTTCGCGCTCCACCTCGGACACGTCCGCTCGCCGAAGACGGCGCGGATCTACCTGGCGGCCCTGGATGGGCTGATTCGCCACCTCGAAGCCAACGGCATGCCCACCGCCGCGCGCTCGGTGCGCCGGGAGCACGTCGAGAGTTACTTCGGCGAGCGGCGCAGGACCGTCAAGCCCGCCACGCTCTCGCTCGAGTTCCGGGCCCTCCAGCAGTTCTGGAAGTGGGCACTCGATGAGGAAGAGATCGAACGCTCGCCGATGGAGCGCATGAAGGTGCCGGCCGTCCCGGATTCGCCCGTGCCCGTGGTGTCAATCGAGGACTTCAAGGCGCTGCTCAAGACGGCGGACGGCCGGGAGTTCGTCGACCGCCGGGACGCCGCGATCCTGCTGGCCCTGTTTGACACCGGCGTCCGGCTGGGCGAGCTGGTCGGGCTGCGCACAGACGACGTCGATCTCAAGGACCGGCTGGCCTACGTCACTGGCAAGGGCGGACACACGAGGGCCGTCAGATTCGGCACCAGGACGGCCGTGGCGCTCGATCGCTATCTCCGGGCCCGGCGAGCGCACCGCTCGGCCTCCGTGGACGCCCTGTGGCTCGGCCAGGACGGCCCGGTGGGTGTCTCAGGAGTCGCCCAGATCATCGCCAAGCGCTGCGCCCGTGCGGGCCTTCCGCGGCTACATCCTCACCAGTTCCGTCACACCTTCGCGCACGAGTACCTCGCGGCCGGCGGCAACGAGGGCGACCTCCAACGGCTGGCCGGCTGGAAGAGCCCGCTGATGCTGCGCCGCTACGGCGCCAGCCTGGCCGACGAGCGCGCCCGGGCGGCCTACAAGAGCCCGGCGGACCGGCTGTGAGAGTTCGAGCCAGGCAGGGACACGGAGGCATGGTCGAATGCGGCCAACCATCTTGCCGCCGACAGCTGCCCGGCCTGTGGCGCATGACCGGAATCATTCCGAGGTCCCGAGTGCCTTGGCTCTTCGTCGGATTCGGGTGGCACTGGGATGATCGGGAGATCTGGCACGTCACGCCCCACGCGAAAGCGGACAACGACTTCATGACCGGACGTCATGGGTATGCGCAACGGCACAATCGAAACACCGACGGACCGATCGACGATAGTGCGGAGGCGGTTGGCTACTGGCCGAAGCTGCCGATCACGGTGGTCTGCCCATACTGCGGGACACCGCAGCAGCTCGATGCTATAGCGCTGAGCGTCGACGGTGCCGGCGCCCCAGGCTCGACAGTCGCCAGGCGGGTCAACGCGCGAGCTGCTGAGCGCGTGCGCGATTAGCACGTCGCGGACCCCAATCGGCGTGCTACACTGCCGGTCAAGCCTCAAAGGCTGAATAAGACGTTGCCGACCTACCGGCACCTCTTCACCCGGACCGCTCCCACGAGCACGCGGCACCCGGACTGTTGGAGGTGCCGTTCTTGTTGTCTCCCAGTCAACGCACCCTCAGGGCGCGAGCCGCGGCGCACGCGCTCCACGCCCAGGGTGGTACGTCCACGAAGGCCGGCACCTCGGCCTTTCTCGGCCGCTTCGAGCGCCAGGTTGACCCTGACGGGGTCCTGACCCCGGAGGAACGCGCCAAGCGCGCCCGTCACGCCCTCAAGGCTCACATGTCGTCCCTGTCCCTCAAGGCGAGCCGAGCCCGCCATCCCGCCGATACCCCCCAGGCCGCCGTCTAGCCCCACAAAGGCGAACCGGCGGACCCCCACCACAGGGTCGCGCCGGTCCTCGCCAGGAGGATCGTCATCGTGTACCCCACGACCCACCGGACTACCGCCAAGGATACCAAACCCGACCTACACCCGACCCGCATGGGTGCGCAGCTCTTGACCGGCCTTGCCCGAGAGGCCGACCGGCGCGGCGATCGACGCCTCCGTCGCGTTTACACCCAGGCCCTCGGTGCACTCGCCGAACTGCACGTCGCGCGGTTGCGCCGGCGGCTGCCATGACCGCCCCGACGATCGATCGGAGCCACGCCTGGGCCGAGGCGGAGCGGCGGGCCATGAACGGCGTCGGCGACTTCCTCACCGCCATCTGGCAGCCCGGAGACGTGAGAGAGGTGCGAATCCCGCGGTATGCCGGGTCCCGGACGGCAAGCGGCTACTTCGATGACCCGGTGGCACTCGCCGAAGCCGTGAAGCCGTGGGACGGGCGCAGCAATCTGTACTTGACCCTGAATCCAGTCGCGCCGGCGCTCCTCGCGAGGGCTGCGAACCGGATCAGGGACAGCGCCACCAGCACGACGTCCGACAGCGACATCCTCGAGCGCCGGTTCCTGCCAATAGATATCGATCCGGTTCGTCCGGCCGGGATCAGTGCCACGGACGGGGAGCTCGAGGCGGCGCATGCAGTCGCGCGCCAGGTCACAACCTATCTTCATGATCAGGGTTTCGGGCATCCCGTCGCGGCCATGTCGGGCAACGGCTATTGGCTGCTGTATCGCGTCGACCTCCCTGGCGATGACGACGGGCTCGTTTCGCGCTTGCTCCACCACCTAGCGGAACGCTTCGACACCGCTGACGCGAAGCTCGACCTCACCGTCTCCAACCCGGCCCGTATCGGACCGCTGGTGGGAACCATGAAGGTGAAGGGCGACGTTCTGCCGGATCGACCGCATCGGCGCTCGGAGCTCGTGTACGTCCCGCCCGAGCTTCTGCCGATGTCCGCCGACCGACTCCGGGAGCTGGCACCGGCCGACAAGCCAATCGCGGGCCAACGTCCCAGGCTGAACGGTCACACCGA
The DNA here is from genome assembly GCA_038237595.1 of Candidatus Limnocylindrales bacterium. GTDB lineage: Bacteria > Chloroflexota > Limnocylindria > Limnocylindrales > CSP1-4 > JAFMJV01. The sequence continues at coordinate 7,644 of JBBRYO010000097.1, forward strand.
TCGGATGCCGGAGGGCTGGGTCAAAGCCCTGCTGGACGGCGCTGGACTCGCGTACCGGGAGCTGCCACCGGACGCCAAGGGTCGCGCCTGGTATGGGCTGGCGCAGTGCCCCTGGCATCTGGACGACGGCACCCCCTGGCAGTGCGGCGTCGGCGAAGGGCTCGACGGCAAGGCGATCGGCAAGTGCTTCCACGATCGGGGCATCGGCAAGGGCTGGCAGGACTTCAAGCAAGCACTCGGCCTAGAACCGCCGAAGATCAGGATCAACGGTGCGGCTGGTGCTCCGCTTCCATCGACGGGTGCTGGCACACACACGTCAACGAGGCTAGCGCGGGTCGTGGTCAACCTCGCAGACGTCACTGCCGAGCGGGTCGATTGGCTCTGGCCGGGTCGCATCGCCCTGGGGAAGGTCGCGATCATCGAAGGTGATCCGGGGCTCGGCAAAAGCACGGTCACGCTCGATCTGGCAGCCCGCGTCAGCCGCGGCTTGGCGATGCCCGACGGCGCCGTGGGCCCTGGTGTCCCCGCCGGCGTGGTCATCCTCTCCGCGGAGGACGGGCTGGCCGACACCATCCGGCCACGGCTCGATGCAGCCGGTGCGGACGTCTCGCGCATCGTGGCCCTGACCGGAATCCTGGCACCCGATCAGGTCGATGAATACGGGCATCCGCCCTCCCTGCCCGTGGATATCAGCGCGATCGAGGCCACCGCGATCGAGGCGGCCGCGGTGCTCATCATCATCGACCCGCTGATGGCCTACCTCGGGAGCCAGGTGGACAGCCATCGCGATCAGGATGTGCGACGGGCGCTGGCACCCCTCGCCGCAATGGCCGAACGGGTCGGCGCTGCTGTCATCGTGGTGAGGCACCTGAACAAGAGCGCGGGTGCCTCCGCCGTGTATCGCGGGGGCGGGAGCATCGGCATCATCGGCGCCGCTCGCACGGCGCTCCTGGTCGGAGCCGATCCCGAGGATGAGAACCGGCGCATCCTCGCCGTCTCCAAGTGCAACCTGGCAGCCATCGCGCCGGCGCTCGCGTACACGCTCGTCTACGATCCGGCATTCGGTTGCGCTCGTGTCGAGTGGCACGGCGCGACTGAGCATCGGGCATCGGAGCTCTTGGCGGCGCCTGCCACCGATGAGGAGCGGGATGCCCGAGGCGATGCCATCCAGTTCCTCGATACGGTTCTTGGCGATGGGCCGCTCGGCGCCGCCGAGGTGCGGGCCCTAGCCCGCAAGCAGGGGATTGCGGATCGGACTCTCGATCGCGCCAAGAAGGACGCCGGCGTGGTCTCAGAACGCGTGGGGTTCGGACCTGGCTCAACAGTCCGCTGGTCCATAGGACGCCATAGGACGCCAGCTCCCGGGGGTATGGAACGTGGCGATGTATGGCGTCCTATGGAGGTTGAGGCCGACTACCCGCGGTCGGCCTGGGACACCGGCACCAATGACGACCCGGGGTTGCCGGCATGAGCGACGACCTCACTGCCGTCTTCGATGAGATGTTCGGGTCCGCCGAGATGGGCGCCCCGGGCTCTACGCCGGGACAGGTCTTCGCCGGCATGCCGTTCACCGAGCCGCCGCCGAGGCAAACTCGACCTAGGTTACAAAAGCCTCGGCGAGGCAGATCAGCGGCCACCATCGAACTCGGCCAGACCGCCCGCGACGTGCTCGCCGAGTCCGAATACGCGATGACTCTCCGGCACCTGTATTACCGGCTCGTCGCGCAGGGCGCGATCCCGAAGGATCACACTTCCTACATCAAGCTCGGTCGGGTGATGCGCCTCCTCCGTGAAGACGGCACGGTGCCCTGGGAGTGGCTGGTCGACCACGTCCGTTCAGTGATCCGGCGTCGCACCTGGGACGGCGTCGAAGACATGCTCGGCGACACGGCCGAGCTCTACCGGCGCGACCTGATGCGCAACCAGGACGTTGCGATCCAGCTGTGGGCCGAATCCGATTCGATCGGCTCAGTGATCGCGCCGGTGGCGCAGCGCTACACGATCCCCACCTTCATTGGGCGCGGGTACTCATCGCGCGGCTACCTGTGGACCGCCGCAAAAGACGTCGTGGCGGCTCACGAGGCCGGGAAGACGGTGCTCATCCTGCACGTCGGCGACTTCGACCCGTCGGGTCTCGACATCTTCCGTGACCTGGAAGAGACGCTGCGGCTCTACGCCTTTGCCATCGAAGCTGCCGCGTCGGTGGATGAGGTCCGCAGGATGGTCATCGACTTCAACACCAATCTTGAGTCCGAGACCAACTGGCTTGACTTCGAACGGCTCGCGCTGACCGCCGAGCAGGTCGAGGCATACCAACTGCCGACCGCGCCTGCGAAGAGCAAGGACACCAGGACAGCCGGATTCACTGGCACCGGCACGGTCGAGGTGGAGGCGCTGCCCGTCGAAGACCTACTGGCGATCGTCGAGGCCGCCATCACCAACGAGATCGACCCCGAAGCTCTGCGGATCCTCGAAGAAGCTGAGAAGTCAGAGCGAGAGATCATGCGGCGCATCGCTGCCACGCCGCTCGAGCGCCTCGTGGAGGCCGCGGCATGACGCCCGGGGGTCGAAAACTATGGACCGATCGCCTCGCCAAAACACCGGCCTGGAGGTTTATTCCTGTGTACGGGTGCCGGACTTTGGGTCGACTGACCGATGACTGACCCCCGGGCGCCCTCAGAAGGCCTCCAGGACCGCCGCTGCGCCGCGTGCAGAGCGTGGTTTGCGCCCAGCCGCTCCGACGCGCGGACCTGCTCCCCGCGCTGCCGCACGGCGCTCAGCCGGCAAGCCAGCCGTACCGCCGGACCCGTTATCCGTGACACAGAGGCACCCATCCGTGACAACCGTGACCCCGAGCATGACGAGGCCGGGCGCCTGCTCGACCCGTTCAACCACTGGAGGAACCTCAACGATGAGTCCTACTAACTGGGGCGTGGCACCGCCGGCTGAAGCCGAACAGGCCGCACCCGACCCTCACCTGCCACAGCGGCCGATGACGTGGCCCTCCGCGGCCGATTGGACGTTCGTGCCGCCGGATGTCTTCGGCACATTCGGGGCCGACCTCAATCCGCCTCACACCAGCAGCCGCTACCACCTGTGGGTGCTCATCGCTGTGCTGCAAGGCCTGGCCGCGACCGAGGACATGGCCCTGCTCGGCCAGGCCGTCTACGGCACCTGGCACCCGCTGAGCACACGGCGATGACAGAGCTTGGGTTGATCGACGGGCGGGACTTCGACCGTGCCGCCCGCAAGCTTGTGGCCGATCTCCTGGCCGTCCATCCGGACCGCGACGCCATCACGGCGGCTGCGGATCGTTCGGGCGCCTCCCTGCGTCTGACATACGCGCCGCCTGACCATCTCGCGCTCATCCTGGCGCAGGACGGACTGCCACCCCTGGCGCTCGTCGGGGTTGACGCCACGGGTGACCTGGCCGAATGGATCGCGGCAGTCGTCGGCCGATTCCCGGACGTGCCAACCGAGCCGCTCAACTGAGGTATACACTGTAAGCACCGGTCCGGCGCTGATGGCTTTTCTGCATCGTCATCAGCGCCGGCC
>JBBRYO010000098.1:0-10980 GCA_038237595.1 Candidatus Limnocylindrales bacterium
CCGAGATGGTGATGCCCGGCGACAACGTCGAGATGACCGTCGAGCTGGGCTCCTCCATCGGCCTCGAGACCGGCCAGCGCTTCGCCATCCGCGAGGGCGGCCACACCGTCGGTGCCGGCGCCATCACCGAGATCCTGGAGTGACCCTCCGCCACTTCCAACCCACCCACCGGACCCTGGATTCCGCCACGGTCCGTGTCCATGAGGCTCAGTAGACAGTGGCCAAAGCCGAGAACCGGCCCGTGATCCTGCTCGCCTGCACCGAGTGCAAGGAGCGGACCTACGCGACCGAGAAGAACAAGAAGAACGATCCCAACCGGATCGAGCTTCGCAAGTACTGCCCGCGGGACCGCCGGCATACGCTCCATCGGGAGGCGAAGTAGGCTCCCCGCAGCGGAGGCGCGTAGCTCAATTGGTAGAGCTCTGGTCTCCAAAACCAGTGGTTGTCGGTTCGAGTCCGGCCGCGCCTGCCACCCTTCCGCATAGCTGAACGAGGAAACACAACGATCGTGGTCAAACGGATCCGGCAGTTCGTCGAAGAGGCGATCTCCGAGCTCAGAAAGGTCACCTGGCCGACGCGCGAGCAGGTTCGCAACCTGACCGTGCTGGTCTTCGTGATCAGCGCCGCCGTGGGCGTCTACATCGGTTTCTTCGACTTCGTGTGGACGCAGGTGCTCAAGGTGATCACGGACGTGAACCTGTGAGCGACTTCCTCGACCACATCACGCAGAAGGGCCCGGAGAAGCGCTGGTACGTGATCCACACGTACTCCGGCTACGAGAAGAAGGTCAAGACCAACCTCGAGCACCGCATCGAGTCGATGGGCATGGAGGACAAGATCTTCCAGGTGCTGGTGCCCGAAGAGGACGAGATCGAGATCCGCGGCGGCCAGCGCGTCACGGTCCAGAAGAAGGTCTACCCGGGCTATGTGCTCGTGGAGATGATCCTCGATCCGGACTCGTGGTTCGTGGTGCGCAACACTCCGGGCGTCACGAGCTTCGTGGGCGGCGGCAACATCCCGGGCAGCCGCAACGAGCCCGTCCCGCTCGAAGAGCACGAGGTCAAGCAGATCCTGCGCCAGATGGGCGTGGAGACGCCGAAGTACCGAGTGGCCTTCCAGAAGGGCCAGAGCGTGCGTGTCACGGACGGCCCCTTTGCCGAGTTCATCGGCACCGTCGACGAGGTCAACCCGGAACGCAACAAGCTCAAGGTGCTGGTCAGCATCTTCGGCCGCGAGACCCCTGTCGAGCTGGACTTCCTCCAGGTCGAGAAGCTCTGACCGCCGACCTCCGACCCCCAACCTCCACCACCCACCCGATCGTTTCGAGCGGTAGGGTCACCTAGCCCCAGGGAAGTCAAATGGCCAAGAAGATCAGAATCCTCCTCACGCTTCAGCTCCCGGCCGGCAAGGCGACGCCTGCGCCGCCGGTGGGCACCGCGCTGGGACCGCACGGCATCAACATCGTCGAGTTCACCAAGACCTACAACGAGCGCACCGCCGCCCAGGCGGGCCAGGTGATCCCGGCGCAGATCACGATCTTCGAGGATCGCAGCTTCACCTTCGTCCTCAAGACGCCTCCTGCCGCGGACCTGTTGCGCAAGGCGGCGGGCGTGGAGAAGGGCTCGACGGCCCCCGGGCGCGAGAAGGTCGGCACCGTGACGCGCGCCCAGCTTCGCGAGATCGCGCAGGTCAAGCAGGCCGACCTCAACGCCATGGATATCGACGCGGCCTCAAGGATCATCGAAGGGACGGCCCGATCGATGGGCATCGACGTCTCAGACCGCTAGCCGGGGCCAACCGGCACGTCCACCCCGCGTTCGAAGGGGGAGGCCCATCGGGCCGAATTGGAGGTTCAGGTCATGGGACACGGAAAGCGATACCAGGAGCTCGCCAAGCTCGTCGACCGTACGACGTCGTACCAGCCAGTCGAGGCCATGGAGCTGCTGCGCGAGACCGCCAAGGTCAACTTCAACCCCACCGTCGAGGCGCACATCCGCCTCGGAGTCGACCCGCGTCACGCCGACCAGCTCGTGCGCGGCACGGTCGTGCTGCCGCACGGCGTGGGCAAGACGGTGCGCGTCGTTGTTTTCGCCCAGGGCGACAAGGCACAGGAAGCGCTTCGCGCCGGTGCCGACGAGGTCGGCGGCGAGGACATCGTCAAGCGCATCGAGGCGGGCTGGCTCGAGTTCGACGTCGCGCTGGCAACGCCCGACATGATGGGCATGGTCGGCAAGCTCGGCCGCATCCTCGGCCGCCGCGGGCTGATGCCGAACCCCAAGTCCGGGACCATCACTTTCGACCTCGATCGGGCCATCCGCGAGGTCAAGGCCGGCCGTGTCGAGTTCAAGGTCGACAAGGGCGGTATCATCCACGTCCCCTTCGGCAAGGCGAGCTTCGAACAGGAGCAGCTCGTCGACAACCTTGCCGCGCTGGTCGACGCGATCAACCGCGCCAGGCCGAGTGCCGTGAAGGGGCAGTATTTCAAGAGCCTGACCGTCGCTTCGTCGATGGGCCCCGGTATCCGCGTGGATGTCCCCGGCCTCCTGGCGAAGGCCGCGGCCTAGGCACCGCGGGGCGAGAGCCTCGCGAGTCAACACCGAGATCGTTCCGCCACAGACAGCGCTGCGTCCGAAGGCCGTCCCGGGAGGGGTTGCCAGCCGCGGGCGAAGGGAGACCTCGCTCCACGGACCGGACCGAAATCGCCGACCGGACCCGGTCATTGCCGGGGGACGCCGACGGGCACGCCGAGGCAAGGGTCAGACCATCGGGCCTCCGCCCGAGTCGTGCTGCGCCGCAGTCCGACCGACCCCTGCGCGGAACTTCGCAGGGGTCGTCGATTGCCGGCGACCGCAAGGGAAAGGAGGCGTCATGCCCACCGAGGCCAAACGCGCCACGGTCGCCGAACTGTCCGAGGCGTTCTCGAACAGCCGCTCGGCGGTCGTGACCGACTATCGCGGCCTCACCGTCTCGGAACTCGGCCGCGTTCGTCGAGAGCTCCGCGAGAAGGGGATCAGCTATCGCGTCGTGAAGAATCGGCTGGCGAAGATCGCTGCCGAGGAAGCTGGACGCGGCGAGCTCTCGGCCCTGCTCACGGGCCCCAGCGCGATCGCGCTCGGCGGCACGGACGAGGCGGCCCTCGCAAAGGGTCTGCTCGACGCCGTGCGGCCGTTCCGCACGGTCGCCATCCGCGGCGGCCTGATCGGGACCGTCCGCATCGACAGCGACGGCGTCACCCGGCTCGCGTCTCTGCCCGGTCGCGACGTGCTGCTGGCCCAGCTGGCCGGCGGCATCGCGTCACCGCTCACGACCATGGCCTCGCTGCTGACCGCCCCGCTGCGGAACCTGGGTTACGCCCTCCAGCAGCTGCGCGATCAGCGGGAGTCCGCCGCCGGCGCCTGAGCAGCCGGAACCCGCCCCGCCGCCACGTTTCCGAGACCGTCCAGCACCAACTCGACCACGACCCACGGAGGCATCATCGCAATGGCAACCATCACCCAGGATCAGCTGCTCGAAACGATCGACAAGATGACCGTCCTCGAGCTGTCCGAGTTCATCAAGAAGTTCGAGGAGCGCTACGGCGTGACGGCCGCGGCCCCGGCTGCCGCAGCTGCTGCCGCGCCCGCTGCCGGTGCGGCAGCCGCCGCTCCCGTTGCCGAAGAGCAGACCGAGTTCACGGCCACCCTGGTCGAGATCGGGCCCAACAAGATCCCGGTCATCAAGGTCGTCCGCGAGCTGACCGGCCTCGGCCTCAAGGAGGCCAAGGACCTCGTCGACGCGACGCCCAAGGCCGTCAAGGAGGGCATCGCCAAGGACGAGGCGGACAAGATCAAGGCCGCGCTCGAGGAGCAGGGCGCCAAGGTCGAGATCAAGTAGCGCTACAGCCGGTCGGCCGCGCCGCCGGCCCGATCCTCGAAGAGAGGTTCGTCTCCGGACGGGCCTCTTTCCGTACCCCCTCGGGCCAACCCCCGGGGCCGAGCGGCAACGTGATGTGAAATCCCACGCGAGCAGCAGCCCGACGAAATAGGAGGCGTTGCGCGTGATCCGCGCGTAGTCGCCGGGTCGAAGGCTGCCGATCTCGTTGAAGCGGGCGACGAACCGCTCTGCGGCGGGACGCGGACTACGTCATCCTGGCCGATCCTGAAGGCAACCGCTTCTGCGTCGTGGACACGAACGGCAAAGAGCCTGTGTATGAAATCAGCACAACGCCAACGCGGAGTTGCGTTCCGCGATTAGGGCGACGGACAATCCCATCGTGAGTGCCGATGAGGTCCACTATCCGTTCATCCCCAAGTCCAATCGATTCCTCCGGCCTGGGCAGTTCTGGGCGATCCAACTCTCAAACGGGAAGTTTGCTGCCGGTCGGGTGACTGCAGTCCCGGCGTTCGGGCCCAGGGATCGAACCGGCATCGTGATCGGCTTGATCGACTGGTCGGGAGACCACCCACCGACCGCAAGCGACATCGCCGGGCGTCCCATACTGGTCCAGGCCAAGTCGCGGTTTGAGGCGATCACCAACAACGGGAGTCAGGTGCTCGGCCTGCGTCCACTCGATCTCGACGGGCTCGTGCCAATGGATCCGATGGATTTTCGGGTTGGGACGCATCAACAGGTTTGGGGATGGCGGACGATCGTCAACAAGGCCGAGAAAGCCTTCGTCGATAACGCCTGAGGAGCCCTTCGCAAGAACCACGGTTTTTCGAAAACCTACACGCGCCCGAGCATGTAGCCGACGCAGTCGACCTCAGGCCACGCGCGCGCGCTCTCGGCGGATTCTTCGAAGCGGCGCGACAAGCGCCGCCACCGACCGGGTTGCGCGAACGTCGTCTCCACTCGCCAGTCCAGCGCGAGCGGCTTGAAGCCGACTGTACCGGGCGGTCGAGACCGACCTGGAACGTGGCAGGCCCCAAGTCTCGACACCTGGGGGAGGCGGTCCGCCGCAGCGCGTCGGTATTCCGCTCACGAGATTGGACTTCAAGTCAACACCGTCTGGGCGCTATGGCAAGCGGAACCTGCCGGACGGCCGACCTTTCAGCACGGTCGACGTCGGACGAGGCCGTCGCGACGCACTGGCGGGCATCGACCTCCGGGCTCGAGCGGCCCGATCCCCAACGCTGGGCGGCCCGGAACGTGGCGCGTGTGGACTTGAAGTCCAATGGTGCGAAGACGGGCGGCAGTGTGCGAGCGGTCGTCTGGCGGAGCCGTGCCCTACTGCGTGCCGCAGCCTCACTGCCGGCGACTGGCCAGCCCCGTGCCCGGCGGTCGGCGTGAACCGCGAAGATGAGGTGCCCCAGGGCCCTCCCGGACCGTGTTCCGTGCCGTTGACACCGTAAGACTCCGGCAGTACACTCTCGATTCCGTGAGCGCGGTTTCCCATGTTCCTGACCCTGCCCTTGGTGTGTCCCTGTCCCCGGATTCCTTCCTCTTCCCGCTAGGAGTGCTTCATGCTGTCTGTCACTGATGCCTCCCGGCGCAACGCACTCGTCGCCCCCGAGCGCAAGCGTTACGCCCGGATCCCAGAAGTCCTGCCCATCCCGGATCTGATCGAGCTCCAGCTCCAGTCGTTCCGCTGGTTCATTGACCATGGTCTGCGCGAGCTGTTCGACGAGATCAGCCCGATCCAGGACTTCACCGGCAAGGTGATGGAGCTGCACTTCAAGGACTACGAGTTCGGCGAGCCCAAGTGGTCCGAGCTCGAGTGCCGCACCCGTGACCTGACCTTCTCCAAGCCGCTCTACGTCGACGTCGAGCTGCGCATCAAGGAGACGGGCGAGATCCAGAGCCAGCGCGTCTACATGGGCGACTTCCCGACCATGACGGACCAGGGCACCTTCATCATCAACGGCGCCGAGCGCGTCGTGGTCAGCCAGCTCGTCCGCTCTCCCGGCGTGTACTACACCGCCACGGAGGATCCGGCCACGGGCCGCCCGATGTACAGCGCCAAGGTCATCCCGAACCGCGGCGCCTGGCTTGAGTTCGAGACCGGCGCCCGCCACCAGCTCTACGTCAAGGTCGACCGCAAGCGCAAGCTCGAGGCCACCAAGCTGCTGCGCGCCGTCGGCTGGGGGTCGAACGAGCAGATGGTCGGCGTCCTCAGCCGCGTCGACACGGGCGAGGTCGCCTACATCCCCGCGACCCTCGAGAAGGACAGCACCTCGACGCGCCAGGAGGCGCTCATCGAGGTCTACAAGAAGCTGCGCCCCGGCGATCCGCCCACCGGCGACAACGCCGAGAAGCTCGTCGAGAGCCTCTTCTTCAACTTCCGCCGCTACGACCTTGGCCGCGTCGGCCGTTACAAGGTCAACAAGAAGCTCGACCCGGTCTCGGAGCGCATGGGCATCCAGCTGCCGCGCGACCAGCGGACCATCACCAAGGAAGACATCGCGGCCATCGTCGGGCAGCTCATCGAGCTCAACAACGGCATCGGCGGCCCGGATGACATCGACCACCTCGGCAACCGGCGCATCCGCGCCAACGGCGAGCTCATCCAGAACGCCTTCCGCGTCGGCCTGCTGCGCATGGAGCGCGTCGTCAAGGAGCGCATGACGATCCAGGAGATCGACAAGGCGACCCCCAACGCGCTGATCAACATCCGCCCGGTCGTGGCGGCCATGAAGGAGTTCTTCGGCGGCAGCCAGCTGTCGCAGTTCATGGACCAGACGAACCCGCTGGCCGAGCTCACCAGCAAGCGCCGGTTGTCTGCGCTGGGCCCCGGCGGCCTGTCGCGCGAGCGCGCCGGGTTCGACGTCCGCGACGTGCACCACAGCCACTACGGACGCATCTGCCCGATCGAGACGCCGGAAGGACCGAACATCGGCCTGATCGGCTCGCTCGCCACGTACGGCCGGATCAACGAGTACGGCTTCATCGAGACGCCCTACCGCAAGGTCAAGCGCAACGTGTCCTTTGACGACCCCGAGATCGAGCGGGAGGTCGCCGACGCCGACGTCGCCACCAAGAGCGGCTCGGTCGTGCTCAAGAAGGGCGCGAAGTTCAGCAAGGACGCGATCGCCGAGCTCAAGAAGCAGAAGGTCAGCGCGTTCCAGATCCGCCCCCGCGTGACCGACGAGATCGTCTACCTCGCCGCCTACGACGAGGAAGAGCGCTACGTCGCGCAGGCCAACGCCAAGCTCGACGACGAGGGCCACTTCGTGGACGAGCGCGTGCCTGCCCGGCACCGCGACCAGTTCCCCGAGGCGCGCCCGCAGCAGATCGAGTTCATGGACGTGAGCCCCAAGCAGGTCGTCTCGGTGGCGACCGCGTTGATCCCGTTCCTCGAGCATGACGACGCCAACCGCGCCCTGATGGGCTCGAACATGCAGCGCCAGGCTGTCCCGCTCCTCGAGCCGGAGGCGCCGATCGTCGGCACCGGCATGGAGGCGCGTGCCGCGCAGGACTCCGGGCAGGTGCTCATCGCACGCCGCCCCGGCACGGTCCTCTCGGTCACGGCCGAGCAGATCCTGGTCGAGCCCGACGAGGGCAAGGCCGGCGAGCTCGACACGTACCGCCTGGACAAGTTCGTGCGCTCCAACCAGGGCACCTGCATCAACCAGCGCCCCGTCGTGGACGTGGGCATGCGGGTTGCGTCGGGCGATGTGCTCGCCGACAGCAGCTCGACCGACAAGGGCGAGCTGGCGCTCGGGCGGAACATCCTGGTCGCCTTCATGAGCTGGGAGGGTGGCAACTACGAAGATGCCATCGTCATCAGCGACCGCCTGGTCCGCGAGGACCTTTTCACCAGCATCCATATCGAGAAGCACGAGCTGGAGTCGCGTGACACCAAGCTCGGGCCGGAAGAGATCACGCGCGACATCCCGAATGTCGGCGAGGAGTCCCTCAAGGACCTCGACGAGGACGGCATCGTCTATATCGGCGCGGAGGTCCAGCCGGGCGACATCCTCGTCGGCAAGATCACGCCGAAGGGCGAGACCGAGCTGACTGCCGAGGAGCGCCTCCTGCGGGCAATCTTCGGTGAGAAGGCGCGCGAGGTGAAGGACTCCAGCCTTCGCCTGCCGCATGGCGAGCGGGGCAAGGTCGTCGATGTCCGCGAGTTCAGCCGCGAGCGCGGCGACGAGCTTCTGCCGGGCGTCAACCGACTGATCCGCGTCAGCGTCGCGGCCAAGCGCAAGATCTCGGTCGGCGACAAGATGGCCGGCCGCCACGGGAACAAGGGCGTGGTCGCCAAGATCCTGCCCCAGGAGGACATGCCCTTCCTGCCGGACGGCACCCCCGTCGACATCATCCTCAACCCGCTGGGCGTGCCCAGCCGGATGAACATCGGCCAGATCCTCGAGACGCACCTCGGCTGGGCACTGCACGAACAGGGCCGCCAGAGCGGCGTTCCGGTCAAGGCGGCAACCGCCGTCTTCGACGGGGCGACCGAGGAGCAGATTCGCGAGGAGCTCCAGACAGCAGGTCTGCCGCTGTCGGGCAAGACCATCCTGCATGACGGCCGGACCGGCGAGCCCTTCGATCGCGAGATCACCGTCGGCTACATCTACATGCTGAAGCTCCACCACCTGGTGGAGGACAAGATCCACGCCCGCTCGACGGGCCCCTACAGCCTCATCACCCAGCAGCCGCTGGGCGGCAAGGCGCAGTTCGGCGGCCAGCGCTTCGGCGAGATGGAGGTCTGGGCCCTCGAGGCCTACGGCGCGGCCAACATCCTGCAGGAGTTGCTCACCGTCAAGTCGGACGACGTCATGGGCCGCGTCCAGACGTACGAGGCCATCGTCAAGGGCGAGGACATCCAGGCGCCCGGGGTGCCTGAGTCGTTCAAGGTGCTCATCAAGGAATTGCAGAGCCTGGGGCTCAACGTGGAGATCCTCAACGAGAACGAGGAGGAGATCCATTTCGCCGACGACGCATCTGCGTATCCGTTGCCCGATCTCGGCGGGATCAATCTCGCGGGCTTCGAGGACTGAACCGATCCCACGCGGGCCGATCGCCGGAGGGAGCTGAGCTGCTCTCCATCGATGTCGCCCCGCTCGAACGAACGCGGGAGCCTGCTCAACTCCCGCCCGCCGATCTCATGCCGCCCAGCGACATGACGAAGGAGAACGATGCTCGAAGTCAATAACTTCAACGCCATCCGGATCTCGCTTGCTTCCCCCGAGCAGATTCGCGACTGGTCCAAGGGCGAAGTGACCAAGCCCGAGACGATCAACTACCGAACGCTCCGGCCGGAGAAGGACGGTCTCTTCGACGAGCGCATCTTCGGTCCCTCGCGGGACTGGGAGTGCTACTGCGGCAAGTACAAGCGCATCCGCTACAAGGGCATCATCTGCGACAAGTGCGGCGTCGAGGTGACCCGCGCGAAGGTGCGCCGCGAGCGCATGGGCCACATCCAGCTGGCCAGCCCGGTCAGCCACATCTGGTACTTCAAGGGCACGCCGAGCCGCCTCGGGATCCTGCTCGACATCAGCCCGCGCAACCTCGAGCGCATCCTCTACTTCGCCCTGTACATCGTCACGTGGGTCGACGAGGACGCGCGTGCCCGGATGCTCCAGCAGCTCGACGACGAGGCCGAGGGCCGCGGCGGGCGCGGTGGCAAGGCGCTGGCCGAGCTCGAGGAGTCGCTGCGCTCCGACATCAACCGCCAGAAGGATGAGCTCGACGCTGGCCTCAAGACACGCAAGGCCGAGCTCGAGGAGCAGCGCACCAACCGCACGAACCAGCTGGTCGAGCAGCAGCAGGCGGCCCAGGCAGAGATGACCGCGGTCGGCTCGGACGCCGCGGAAGCCCCGATCCTCTTCGGCGACGAGGTCATCGTTTCCGAGGGCGACAAGGCCGACAAGGCAGCGCTCGGGCGCCTCAACAAGGCAGCCGCCGCAGAGGTCGAGCGCGTCAGCACCGAGATCAAGGAGCAGGAGGCCGCCGAAGAGGCGAGCGCCCGCCAGAAGATCGATGACCTGAAGCTCCAGATGGACGCATCGCTCGAGGCCGAGCGTGAGCGCCTCAAGGGCGAGGCAGAGGGCCTCAAGGAGGAGATCCGCCGCGCCAAGGAGGAGATCACCAAGCTCCAGCCCGGGATGATGCTTCCCGAGTCCTCGCTCGACGGCTGGAACTTCCGCGACCTCGATCGCAAGTACGGCGCCGGGATCCGTGGCGGGCCCCGCCTGTTCGGTGCCGGCATGGGTGCGGAGGCCGTCCGTGAGCTGATCCAGCGCATGGACCTCGAAGGCCTCGGCACGCGCCTCCACAGCGAGGTGCGCACCACCTCCGGCATGCGCCGCAAGAAGGCCATCAAGCGGTTGCGTCTCATCGAGGCGTTCCGCCGCTCCGGCACGCGTCCCGAGTGGATGATCCTCTCGGTCCTGCCGGTCATCCCGCCGGACCTGCGGCCCATGGTCCAGCTCGACGGCGGCCGTTTCGCGACTTCCGACCTCAACGACCTGTACCGCCGCGTCATCAACCGCAACAACCGCCTCAAGCGGCTGCTGGAGCTCGGCGCGCCCGAGATCATCATCCGCAACGAGAAGCGGATGCTCCAGGAGGCGTGCGACGCTCTGATCGACAACGGCCGCCGCGGCCGGGCGATCGCGGGCACCGGCAACCACCGCCTCAAGAGCCTCTCCGACATGCTCAAGGGCAAGCAGGGCCGCTTCCGGCAGAACCTGCTCGGCAAGCGCGTCGACTACTCGGGCCGCTCGGTCATCGTGGTCGGCCCCGAGCTCAAGCTGCACCAGTGCGGGCTGCCCAAGAAGATGGCGCTCGAGCTGTTCAAGCCGTTCGTCATGCGCCAACTCGTCGAGAAGGGCTTCGCCCACAACATCAAGAGCGCGAAGCGCATCGTCGAGCGTGTCCGGCCCGAGGTCTGGGACGTCCTCGAAGAGGTCATCAAGGACCATCCGGTCCTGCTGAACCGCGCCCCGACGCTCCACCGCCTGGGCATCCAGGCGTTCATGCCGGTTCTCGTCGAGGGATCGGCCATCCAGATCCACCCGCTCGTCTGCACGGCGTTCAACGCCGACTTCGACGGCG
>JBBRYO010000099.1:0-10916 GCA_038237595.1 Candidatus Limnocylindrales bacterium
CAGCATGGTCATCGGTTCGAGCGAGATCCAGCGTCTCAACGGTCCGGTCGCCGACGCGGGTCACCTGCCGACGGACGGCCGTCAGGCCAGGCAGACGACATTCTCGCTCCTGCATGGGTCAGGCGTCGGCGGGCATCGGGTTTCAGTTATCGTCGGAGGAAAGCTCCGTGTCCTGATCGTCTTTTGCTGCCGGCGCATCGGGTGCGGGTATTGCGCTTACACGTAAGTACAGATAGCATTCCGTACATGGAACCCGAGTTGCTATCTGCACTTGTCACCCGCCACGTGCCTCGTTGGGTCGCGCCGATCGTGGCCGACTTCGAGATGCTCGGGCGCGATGTGGTCTCGATGGCGGACGTGGCGAGCGCCCTAGAGGTCCCAGCAGACTCCGTCCGGGTCGAGAATGCGGTTCGGACGCTCGTCGAGTTGGGCTGGCTGCGTCCGCTCCCCGCGCGCGGGACCTACGAGTTCATGCCGGCCCGTGGCGGCCCATACCCAGGTGGCGATCCGCTCGTCGAGGCCCGAGCGGTCCTGACCAAGCGGCCTGACTTCCGGCTCGCCGTCGTCGGGAGCGGCGCCGCTTTCTTGCGCGGTTACTCCGAGCGGGCGCCGGACCAGTACGCAGTGGCTGTCGACTTTCGCCAGGGAGGCTCGGTCGCCTTGGCGGCGGCGTACGTCATCGTCAAGACGAGTGCCGAACGGGTCGCCGATGTGCCCCCCGTTCGTGGCGTGCCCGTTTCGGACGCTGCCCATCTTCTGGCCGATGCCGCATTGTGGCCGGCGACGGCCGGCGACCTGCGCAGTGCGGATCACTGGCTTAGACGAGCACTCGCCGACGTCGAGCCGCTGCCGGCCGCCGCCGTCGCACGGCGCATGGGCACGGCCGGCGCCGCGCGAATGTCCTATCTCGCCGCGAAGTTCGGCGCGCCGGCCGTCGCGGCCGCCGCCGCCGCCACGCTCAAGCGGCCCGCTCGGACGTTCATCGGCCGCGCAGACGCGCCGGTCATCGCCCGGGACCCCGCTCTCGGCGTCGATGATCGGCTTGGCGTCGCCACGCTGGGATGATCCCGCTCGTCGCGATCAACCAGTTGGCGGCCGTGTACCGGGGCAGGGGGAAGAACGAGGCCTACCTCGAGTTCGCCCAGGAACACTTCCTCGACTGGCTCCGCGCGGAGCACGTGTTCGAGGATGAGGCAGTCGTCTTCAAGGGTGGCACGGCCATCCGAAAGTTCATCCTCGGTAACGAGGGGCGCTTCTCCACGGACCTCGACTTCGCCGTCGCGGACCAGGCGTACGCCGACCACATCCTCGAGCGCCTTCGGGATGGCTTCACCCACCAGGGCGTCACCTTCGTCCTCGACGACTACGACCCCGAGCCCCGCAAGGGCACCTGGCACGCCGAAACGCCCGAGCACGGACGGTCTCTACGGGCGAGCTTGGACTTCTCGGCACGCTCGATGCTCTTGCCCGCGACGTACCCAGACAGAGCGCCGATCCCAGGCGTCACCGCTCGGTTGATGGGATTCGAGCTGGCAAAGCCGCCGGTTGCCGACATCCTCGAGACCGTCGCCGAGAAGTTGTCGCGTTTCCGGCGCGTGATGCTCGGGCGCGACGTGTACGACCTCGCGGCGGTCACTCGACGCGTCGATGGCCGACTGCCGCTGCTTCGAGAGGTCCTTTGCTTCAAGGCCTACTTCGACCGGGTGGAGGAAGGGCGCGACATGCTCCCGGTTCCTTTCGCCGGTGGGACCGAGTTCGGCGGCCGTGACCCTGCCCAGGTCGTCGGAGCGGAAGATCTCGGACTGCTCGCCCGGGATCGGGTCGACATCCCGGCGCTCTTGAGGACGATCGAAAGCTTCTATCCCCGCATCGGCGCGCCGACCGGCGAGGCCGAGATTCGCTTGGCTTCGTGCCGGTTGGACGACCTGTACTGGGCTCGGACCCACTATGCCGAGCGTGCCGCGGAGTTGCGCGCCGCAGCGGCCTGACCCGACCACCGGCCCAGCGATCGCGCCGCCTGAAGAAGCAGGGACGATCGGGACGGTCCCGGATCAGTCGCCGGCCGGCCGCTCTTCGTCGGTTGGTCCGCTTCACCATAGGAACTAGCGCGGCAATCGCCTCGAGCCCGTTCACCACTGACGCCGGGCCAAATTGTGTCTGGGTGGTTGAGGTCAGCCCCGCCTACCCCCGCATACCGATCAGCCGATCCGCGGGCGACGCCGTCCGATGCCGCGCTACGAGATCGGCCTCGGACAGGCTCACGTAGCGGCGGACCATGTCGAGCGTGGCGTGACCGAGGATCTGCTGAAGGCTGAATACGTCACCGCCGTTGACGAGGTACCCACGGGCGAAGGTATGGCGGAAGGTATGCGGTGAGCAGCGGGTCGCGACGCCTGCCCTCCGCCCGAGCCGGGCAATCGCCAGCTGGATGCCGCGCGCCGTGAACGCAGTACGCCGCCGGCTGGTGAACAGGGGATCGCTCACCACAACGTGCTCACGAGTCCCGAGGTAGCGGACCAGCGCGCGGCGGGCAGTCGTCCCGATCGGCACGATCCGCTCCTTGGCGCCCTTGCCCATGATGTGCAGCGTCCCGTCGGGACGGACGTCGCCAACCCGCAGGGAGGCCAGCTCCGACAGCCGTAACCCGGTGTCGAGGAAGACGAGCGCCAGCGCCCGCTCCCGTTCGTCGGCCAGGGCGAGCAGGCTCCGCAGCTCGGGATCGCTGAATGGGGCAATGAGCCGGTGCGGCACCCTCGGTCGCCGCAGTGCCCGGAAGCCGGCTGCAGTCGCGACCTCCTCGGTCGCACACCAGTTACCGAAGGCCTTCAAGCCGCGCACGTAGCCGGCGATCGACTCGGGCGAGAGCGTGGCGCGGAGCTCGAGCAGCCACGCCCGAAGCTCGGCTGCGCCAAGGCCGTCCAGCGGCCGCGCCGCGCCGAACCGCCGGACGCACCGGTTCGTGATCATCCGATACCACTCGACCGTCCGGGGCGACGCTCCTTCGGCCGCCTTTGCGGCGCAGAAGAAGTCGGCCGCAGCCCCGAGCCCGATCGGAATCGGGCCCAAAGAATCAAGCGAAGTGGCGGATCGGCCCAAATAATCAGGCGAACAAACCGGGGAGTAGTCAGGCGAAGTAGCCACGTTTCAACCTCCTCGGCGCGGGGTCCGAGTGAGGTCGACACCACAACATCTGGTGGTTCAGGGCTCGCGGTGCCCCAGATGTTGTGGTGTGGCTGGCGAGGAAGGATTCGAACCTTCGATCTCCTGATCCAGAGTCAGGCGCCTTTGGGCCGTTTCCTCCGAGCTATTGCGCTTAGGCGAGCGAGACGGGCGAAGTGGGCCGCTTTCGCGTAGCTAGCCCGTCGTTCCCGTTCAACTGGTGACAGCCTGCCGTCTGGATCAACTTGGCGCTCGAATGATGTCAGGAAGGCATGTCGCGCTGCGCTCGTCGTCTCACGAGGATCTCGCCGAGCGTGGAGCAAATACGCCTCCAATGCGACCGCGCAGGCGGCGCTCCTTCGAGTCATCTGATCGAGGTTCCATCGCACCACAGTAGGCTCAGTCCTTCGACCACTCAAGGGCAGGTGTGTACGTCCGTGTGTACCAATGGGTCGATGAGCGCTCCGTTCCCGTTCGCAATCGTCAGAGCGCGTCACCGGGATTGAGTCTGCGAGCGGCTGCGATGGCACGGTCGGATCGGGTCGATGCTGCGTAGCGGCCGAGCATCTCGCGGCTGCGCCAACCCGCCAGCTGCATCAGGTCACCCTCCTGCATGCCGGCGGCGAGCATCGCATGGGCATAGCTGTGCCGGAACTGGTGTGCGTGGAGCCCAGCGACCCCGGCGACCGCACCCCGGTTCCGGATCGCCTGGGAAACGCCCGAGTCAGTCAGGTGTCCCTTGCGCGACAGCCATAGCCACGGGAGGTGCGCCAACGAGTGACGACCGCGTAACCGCAAGTATCGGTCTAGGGCCTTCACAGCCTTGGCGCCGACGTAGACCGTGCGTTCTCGACGACCCTTGCCCATCACGCGGATGAGGCCCATGTCGAGATCGAGGTCGTTGGTGGTGGGATCCTCGGGTGCCCAGCGCAGGTTCGCGATCTCGGAAAGACGAGCACCCGTGCCGATGAAGGTGCGCACCAGCGCCATATCGCGGCGATCCTCGAATGATTGGCCCTCGCAGGCCGCGATCACGGCGCGCAGCTGGTTCTCGCTGAGTACGGCCAGTTCCAGCTCCGGAAGGCGGGGCTTGCGCATCCTTGCCATGGGGCTTTCGCGAATTTCGCCTTCCTCGACTGCCCATCGGAAGAAGACGTTGAGTGCCACATAGCGGTTCGCAGCCGTGGTCGGCTTCCAGCGCTCGAGAAGATGTTGGACGAACGCCTCGACGTGCTCCCGGCGAATGGTCGCTAGGTCTCCCGGCATGCCACGCTCGTGCAGGAACACCTCGAAGCGGTCCATGGAGTCGAGGTAGGTACGCACCGTATTCGGCGACAGGTTGGAGGCACGCAGGTGGCGTCGCCAACTCGCGACATTGACGCCCAGATCACCGCGTGGTTCGATACGGGGCACTGTGGAAACGACTCGATTCATGGCACCTCTGGGTAATGCTGACGTGGTCCGAAGTCACGCCAGTTTTACGCTCTAGAAGCGCTGTAGTCAAGACTGTTGCCGGTTTTCCGCTCTAGTTGAGCGTGA
Source organism: Candidatus Limnocylindrales bacterium (assembly GCA_038237595.1). Taxonomy (GTDB): domain Bacteria; phylum Chloroflexota; class Limnocylindria; order Limnocylindrales; family CSP1-4; genus JAFMJV01. Next base: position 4,699 of record JBBRYO010000099.1, read on the forward strand.
AACGTGCGCCCGTAGCTCAGTGGATAGAGCGGATGGCTTCGGACCATCAGGCCGCGGGTTCGAATCCTGCCGGGCGCGCCAAAACTCCGATCACTTGCCTTGTCGCGGTGTCCGCGCGTTGCGTCAGGCTTCCGGGAGCGAGAGGCTGACGGCGGGGTCGCCGAAGACCATGTAGTTCTGGGCATCCCCACGCAGCAGCCAGCTGTCGAGGAATCGGGTCTGGCTCTCCGGGGTCCACTGCATGGCGTTGCGCTGGACGCGGTCGTAGGTGTTCGTGAGAAGCGCGTTCAGCGTCGAATAGCGCTCGTTCATGGGCTGCATCGCGAGGCCGGACGGTTGGACCCCGAGCAGGCTGCGGAGCGCACCCACGAAGGGCGAGATGCGGTTGTGCCAGCGCTCCAGGATCTCCGGCGCATTCTCATCGTCGAAGCCCGCGAGGAACGCCGTGTCCAGGTGCCCGATGAACGCGATTGGCCCCTTCGGGTGGGCCAGGAGCCGCTTGGGCAGGGCGGCTACGAAGTCGTGGTCCGCGTTCTTCTCGACCTTGCCCGTCTGCCAGTGCGCGTACTCGCTGACGGCCGGGGTGCCGTAGCCGAAGCAGGCGAACTGGAAGAAGATCGAGCCTTCGAGGAACGGCTTGCCGTCGGTGGGGACATCGTCGGCGCCGAAGAGATCGGCCAGGGTCAGGCCGCCCGGCGCCTGGCAGCAGATCGCGCCGTTGTACCTGGTCTGGACGTCGTATGGCTCGCCAGCCGCGCCGAGGCCGTGGGAGGCGGTGTAGACGATCGCGGGCTTCGCCCCGGCCAGTGCGCCGACCAGGGCCGCCTTGATCGCGTCGTTCCCGAGGACGCGGGTGGTCGCGAGTTTGAACTCGTTCGACATCAGGTCCGCGAGCGGCTCGGCCATGAAGCGCCGGCTGAAGTGGGTGGGATCGGTGGCGCCGGCGTCAGGCGCGAACACCACGGCCTCGCGCGCGACAACGGGATCGGTCAGCTTCTCGAGCCGGATCAGCTTGGACGCATAGGTAACGAGGTCATCGACGCTGTCGAAATCGACGCGACCGACGCTCGCGACGGTGTCGAGCAGCGACTGAAAGCCGAAGGGCACCTGGTCAGGGCCACCCACGATGAGGATGTACTTCGGAACGGTCTTGTCCTCCAGCGCGAGCGCGAAGTAGCTGTCCTGGAGCCAGTTGCCCCACTCGTCCGGGTCGCCGTTGTGGAACAGGAGCGGAGCCGTGGGGTCGTCCATGCCGCGGTGCGTGGCCAGCAATTTGAGGGCAGCCACGACCTCCGCGCGCAGCGGATCCTTCTCGTTGATCAGAAATGTCCAGCCCTGCGCCTTGACGTCCCCGACGTCGATCACCTCGCGCCCCAGCGCGCCACGGAACACCGGCGCCGCGCCTGCGCGGGTGATGGCTCGCACCCGGTCGTCGTTCGCGCCGAGGGAATCGATCAGCTCCGTGGTGAACACGCTGGCCTCGAGGGTTGGAAAGAGCGGCCGGCCCTTCAGGTCCAGTCCCATCCCGTAAACCTGCATCGAGCCACCCCCTGAGGCCGCAGGTCGCCTGCCACCCGCATGAAGTCCGCCCGCACCCTCGCGCGGATCATCGGCAGCGGCCCCGGCCATGTCAACCGACGTTGGATACACTCAGGCGAAATGACGCAACCGACCGCCTTCCCCCCGGGCGGTGACCCGTCCGTCGCCGGTCCCCTCGACCGTCCCGTCGCGCTGTCACTGCTCCAGCGGGCCCAATCGCTGAGCGAACAGGGCGACTACGAGCTCGCCGCCCAGACCTACCAGCGCCTCGTCGGCAACTCCGACCCGCAGATCCACACGGCCGCGCTTCTCGGCCTCGCCGAGGCCCACTACCGGCAGGACAACGAGCCGGCCGCCCTCCAGGCCTGGATCGTTGCCACGCAGGCGCCCGAGAACCCGCTCACCTGGATGGCGTGGAAGGCCCTCGCCGCGGCCCGCGTCCGGGAGGGAGACAACACCGGTGCCGCGCGCGCCTACCGCGAGGCCGAGCGCCGCGCGCCGCCCCAGGAGCGCCCCGAGATCGCGTCGCGCCTCGGATGGCTGAACAAGGAGATGGGCAAGGCCGGCACTGCCGACCGCTATTTCTCGCGCGCCCGAGCCGGCGGCCAGCCGCAGCCCATCGTGACGTACGGGATCATCGCGGTGACCGTCCTCATCGGCATCCTGGTGCTGAGTGCACCCAACACGCGCAACTTCGACACCACCAACATCTTCTACAAGTGGCTGGCGCTGACCAAGACCGGCATCGAGCACGGCGAGTACTGGCGGCTGTTCACGGTCGTACTCGTCCACGACAACGTCTCATTCCTGCATCTCGCCTTCAACATGTATGCGCTCTGGATCGTCGGCCCCATCGTGGAGCGCCTCTACGGGCCGGTGCGCTTCTTCTTCATCTACCTGGTGTGTGCGGCCGGCGGCTCGGCTGCGAGCTTCGTCTTCTCGCCGGCTCCGATCTCGGTCGGAGCGAGCGGTGCGATCTTCGGCCTCTTTGCGGTGCTGATGGTCGCGAACTACGTGCACAAGCCGGTCATAACGCGATCGGCGCGCTCGTTGACGAGCCAGATCGGCTTCCTGATCGCGATCAACCTGGGCATCGACCTGTTCATCCCCCAGATCGACATCAGCGCGCACCTCGGCGGGCTGGTCGCCGGCGCCTGGCTCGGTTTCCTCATGGTCCCGAACGGGGCACTGTCGCTCAAGTCGTTCTCGACGCCGGCACCTGGTTCGCCGCAGGCTCCGGCGTCGTTCGACACCGCCCGCTTGTTGCGCGGCCTCGGCGTGGTGGCGCTGCTGGCGGTCATCGCCGCCGGGGTGCTATTGGGACCCGCCAGCCGCTTCGGCTAGACCTTGCGGCGCGTTGCCGTACCCGACGGTCGGCCGCCGACGCCCGAAACCAGGTCGAGCCGGTGCCCGAAGCGGTCGATGATCCGGTAGAAGTTGCGCTTGGAGAGGCGGTTTCGCTCGGCTTCGCCGAGCTCGTTCCAGCCGCGGTGGGCGTGTCGCTCGAGCGGCAGGTCGATGGCCAGCGCCCGTCGCGGCGGCTCGCCATCGCCCTCGTCGTCGCGCAGGGTGAGGCACCACCACAGGTCGAGGTTGCGGTAGTAGCGGAAGTGCTCGTCAAGCGGGCCGCGAGCCGCGTACTCGTCGCGGCGGAAGGCCAGGCAGTAGCCCTCGATCGCGTCGACGTCGCCGGCGGGCGCCTCCTCGAAGTGGCGCAGGTCGGCCGAGGTCACGCCGAACGCCCCGGCAACCGCGACAGTCGGATCGTCGAGGGCGCGGACGAGGGGCGTGATCGCGTCCCCGGTCGGCTCCATGCTCGTGTCGAGGAGCACCACCACGCGGCCGCTCGCCCGACGGATGGCGGCGTTGAGCGAAGCCGCGTACCCCAGCCGCTGGCTGGTCCAGACGATCTCCGTCGAGTCGGCGCCGGCGCCACCCCCAGCCCCGGACCCGGCGCCCTCCTCGAGCCTGGTGAGTGCCTCGTCCTGGGAAGCGGATGGATCGTCGGCCGCGATCACCACCTGGGTCTGCGCGGGCGCGTGGGTCCGGAGCCCGTCCATCGCCCGTGCCAGGTCGTCGGCAAAGTCGGTCGCCAGCAGCACGACGGTGGCGTCCGTCGTGGCGGGCTCGCCGAGCCGTGACGGGACCGACGCCGACGTGCCGTATCGGACGCGCCCGGGCTCGAGCACGTCGGGCGGCTGGGCCCGTGAGAGCTCGAACTTGACGCCGTGATCGACGACCCTCCAGCCCGCCGCCTCGATCTGCCCGCGCAGGCGATCGGCTTCGGCCCAGTTGCGGTCGAGGCGCGCCTCCGCTCGGCTCCGGGCGAGCTCCTCGATCTCCGTGGGTACGCCGCGGCTCACCGGCCGAGGATAGCGCGCGCTACCCTTCGCGCAGGTGAACCGCTCCATCTCGGCTGTACTGATCGGCACGTTCACGCTCCGCTTCAGCACCGGCCTGACGGGAGCGTTGCTGATCTATTACCTGGCCGAGCTGCCGAAGCACGGCGGCCAGGAAGCCGATCCGCTCACGCTCAGCTTCCTCGTCGCCGCCTTCTTCGTCTCGGAGCTGGTTCTCTCGCCGCTGTTCGGGCTGCTGTCAGACCGGCTGGGGCATCACCGCGTGATGCAGTTCGGGCCCGTCTTCGGATTCGTGGCCGTGATCCTCACCGGCCTCACCACGAACCTCTGGGTGCTCGGTTCCACGCGTTTCCTGGAGGGTGCCTCGACTGCGGCCAGCGTGCCATCGATCCTTGGGTTCCTGGCGATGGCCACGGCCGGGGACGAGGCACTCCGAGGCCGGACCTCCGCCCGCTTCGAGGCCGCCACGATCGCCGGGCTCGGGGCCGGGTTCGCCGCCGCCGGACCGCTCTGGAAGATCTTCGGACCCGTGGGGTTCTTCATGAACGCGGCCGTGTATCTCGTTTCGCTCTGGATCTACCGCACCCGGGTCACGGCGCGCGACGCGACAGATGCGCCGCGGGGAGCCGAACCCAAACCGAGCCACGGCCTTCGTCGCTACGTCGCGCTGCTTGGCAAATCGCACGTCTGGCTGCTCGCGCCGACCTGGATCGCGATCAATGCAGCGCTCGGGCTGTACACGAGCCAGACGCTCTTCCAGCTGGTCCGCGCGAAGGATCCGAAGTTTCCGGATCAGCTGCTGGTCGGCGGCTTCGACCCGTTGCTGGTTACGGGCGGATTCATCGCCGCCGGTGCGGTCTTCTTTGCGGGTCTCGTATGGTGGGGGAACCGCTTCAAGCTCTACCGGCGCACCACGATCATCTTCATGGGCATCGTGGGAGGCGCGATCCTGGTCGTCTCCGCGCTGCTGCTCAACCACAGCGGCGATGTCAACAACCTGCTCAAGATCCCTCCAGCGATCGGCCTGGCCATCGGGCTGTTCATCCTGGCGGGGGCGACGCCGGCGGCCCTGGGACTGCTCGCGGACATCTCTGAGGCGTTTCCCGATGATCGCGGGGCGATCATGGGCCTATATAGTGTCTTCTTGGCGGTGGGCCAGATCATCGGCGCCTTCATCGGTGGTCTGGCCGCAGAACGATGGGCACTCGACGGGATTCTTCTTGCTACATTCGTATTGATGGGGATCGCACTGGTGCCTCTGGCCCGACTCCGGCGCTTCGAGTTCCGCTTCGCGACGTCGCCTGACGCCGCCCCCAGCGTCGAACTGATATAGCCGGGCGGATGACCACCTGTCCGAACTGCGGAGCAGAAGTCCCGCAGAAGCCGTACTGCATCGCCTGTGGCGCGAGCCTCACCTCGGGCGACGCACACCAGCACCGCCGTTTCGCGGCATCGCCGCACGAGTCGGCGGTCGCGCTGCGCTTCGCCTCCACGATGCTGCCGCGCCTGCCGAAGGCCCACATGGCGGCCTTCAACATCAGCCTGCTGGTCGGCCTGGCCATCGTCGTGGTGATCGCCGGGCTCGGTTTCTACCCGGTCGCACTGGCGGCGGGCGCCTTCATCGTGCCGCTGCTCCTGGTCGTCTACATCTACGACGTCGACGACTACGAGGACGAGCCGATCCGCGTGACGGCCTACACGATCGCGTGGGGCGTCATAGCCGGGGCCCTGTTCGGGTTCGTGCTGCGACTCATGTTCCCCGCCATCAACCCCCTCACGGGCGAGGATGCCGTCACCAGCTTGCTGAAGACGGGAGTCCTGCCGCTCATCGGCGGGGCGCTCGCGCTGGCAGGACCACTGATCCTGCTTCCGTACCGCAAGTTCAACGACGTCCTGGATGGCGCGACCTTCGGAGCGACCGCCGGCGCCACTTTCGCCGGGGCGCAGGTGATCGTGCAGTCCCTCGACCTGTTCTCCGCCGGACTGCAGCCGGGCGGCGACCCCCTGTCATGGGTGATCCGCATCCTGCTGCACAGCGTGCTCGTCCCGATCATCCTCGGCTGCGCGGTCGGGTCGGTCGCCGGCGCGTTCTGGCTGCGCTACCGCGCTCCCGTTCCCGACCGGGAGAAGCTCGGGGCCGCAGGCCGCCCAACCCTGGCGCTGATCATGGCGGCGCTCCTGCTGCTGGCCTCGAGCATCGGGCTCAACTGGCTGAAGGACATCCCGAGCCTGCTGGTCGAGGCGGCGCTGGCCGCCATCGCGCTGATCTGGCTGCGTCTTGTCATCCATCTCGGCTTGCTGGAGGAGATCGTCGAAGCC
>JBBRYO010000100.1:0-10636 GCA_038237595.1 Candidatus Limnocylindrales bacterium
ATCGGTCGTGAGAAGGAGATCGAGCGCGTCATCCAGATCCTGTCGCGCCGCCACAAGAACAACCCGGCCCTGATCGGCGAGCCCGGCGTGGGCAAGACCGCCATCGCCGAAGGCCTCGCCCAGCGCATCGTCGCCGGGGACGTGCCGGAATCGCTGCTCAACAAGCGAGTGCTGACGCTGGACATCGGGTCGCTGGTGGCGGGCACCAAGTACCGCGGCGAGTTCGAGGAGCGCCTCAAGAAGATCATCGAGGAGCTCCGCAACACGAGCGACGCGATCCTCTTCATCGACGAGCTGCACACGCTGGTTGGCGCCGGCGCAGCTGAAGGCGCGATCGATGCGGCCAACATCCTCAAGCCGCCGCTGGCCCGCGGCGAGCTCCAGTGCATCGGCGCCACCACGCTCGACGAATACCGCAAGTACATCGAGCGCGATGCCGCCCTGGAGCGGCGCTTCCAGCCCGTGATGGTGGAGGAGCCCACGCTCGAGCAGACCATCGAGATCCTCTTCGGCATCCGTGCCGGCTACGAGGAGCACCACAAGGTCAAGATCTCGGACGAGGCCGCCAGGGCCGCCGCCGACCTCTCCATCCGCTACATCACCGACCGGCACCTGCCCGACAAGGCCATCGACCTCATCGACGAGGCCGCCAGCCGCGTCCGCCTGCGCCACAGCTCCACCCCGATCGCCGTCAAGGACGCGCAGAAGGAGCTCGATCGCATCGGCAAACAGAAGGAAGCCGCGGTCAACGACCAGGAGTACGAGCGGGCACAGCAGCTTCGGGACACCGAGACCGCCGCGCGCGCCTCCCTCGATCAGCTCCGTTCCGACTGGCAGGCGGACCAGTCCGCGAACACGCCGACCGTTACCGAAGAGGACATCGCCCAGGTCGTGGCGATGTGGACGGGCATCCCCGTGACCCGAATCGCGCAGGAGGAATCCGAGCGCCTGCTGCACATGGAAGAGGGGCTGCACAAGCGCGTCATCGGCCAGCAGGAGGCCATCGACATCGTCTCCAAGGCCGTGCGTCGCGCCCGCGCCGGGCTCAAGGATCCCAAGCGCCCGATCGGCTCGTTCATCTTCCTCGGTCCCACGGGCGTCGGAAAGACTGAGCTGGCGAAGGCGCTCGCCGAGTTCATGTTCGGCAGCGAGGACGCGCTCATCAAGATCGACATGAGTGAGTTCATGGAGCGGCACAACGTGAGCCGCCTGGTGGGTGCACCTCCCGGCTACGTCGGCTTCGAGGAAGGCGGCCAGCTCACCGAGGCCGTGCGCCGCAAGAGCTACTCGGTGGTGCTGCTCGATGAGATCGAGAAGGCACACCCCGAGGTCTTCAACATCCTGCTCCAGATCCTCGAGGACGGGCACCTCAGCGACGCCAAGGGCCGTCGCGTCGACTTCCGCAACACGGTCATCATCATGACCAGCAACGTCGGTGCCAAGTCGCTGCTGAAGGACACGTCCCTCGGCTTCAAGCCGGTCAGCACGAGCGATTCGCAGCTGAAGGAACAGCAGTACGACCGGATGAAGGAGAAGGTCCTCGACCAGCTCAAGACCCAGTTCCGGCCGGAGTTCCTGAACCGCGTCGACTCGCTGGTGGTCTTCCGCTCGCTGAGCGTCGAGGAGATCCGCGAGATCGTGGATCTGCTGCTCAACCGGGTCCGGGTCCAGCTCCAGGCACAGCAGATCGACCTGGTCATCACGCAGGAAGCCAAGGACCACATCATCAAGCTCGGCTACGACGTCGACTATGGAGCGCGACCGCTGCGGCGCGTCATCCAGAACATGGTCGAGGACCCGCTCGCAGAGGCGCTGCTGCTCGGCAAGTACTCCATCGGCCAGACCGTCGTGGTCGACCGGGGAGAGGACGCCGGGCTGACCATCGAGCTGCTCGCCGAGAAGACACCGGTCGAGGCGCTCTAACCAGGGTGGCGCGGCCCGAGAGCCGCTACGTCTGCCAGGCCTGCGGCGCGTCCACGCTTCGCTGGGAAGGACAGTGCCGCGATTGCGGCGCGTGGAACACGCTCGTCGAGACCCTCGTTCGACCTGAGGGTGGTCCCGCCACCAAGCGGCGCAGAGCCATCGGCACGGGCATCGAGACGCCGGCACGTCGTCCTCTGAACGCCATCGGATCGAGCGCGTCGCAGCGCATGCCCGTGGGAATCGGCGAGGTCGACCGGGTGCTCGGCGGCGGGTTCGTCCCGGGTGCCCTGGTGCTACTGGGCGGAGAGCCGGGAATCGGAAAGTCCACGCTCGTGCTGGAGACCGCCGCCGGCGTCGCCACGAACGGGATGGAGGGCGCGAACGTGCTGTACGCCTCGGGCGAGGAGTCGGCCGCGCAACTCCACCTGCGGGCAGAGCGGCTCGCCCTCAATGCGTCTCCCGCCGCGATACGCATCGAGGTGCTGGCAACCGGTGAGGTCGATGCGATCCTGGCGGCCGTCCTCGAGCGCGCGCCGGACCTGCTGATCGTCGACTCGGTGCAGACGCTGACGGTCGAGGGCCTGGAGGGCCCCGCGGGCTCGCTCGGCCAGGTTCGCGAATCGACAGCGCGCCTCGGCGCCTTCGCGCGCGAGGAGGGCGTGCCGGTCGTGCTGGTCGGCCACGTCACGAAGGACGGCAGCCTGGCCGGGCCGAAGACCCTCGAGCACCTCGTCGACGTGGTCATGCTGCTCGAGGGAGACCGCTACGGCTCGCTGCGGCTCCTGCGCGCCACCAAGAACCGCTTCGGCTCGACCGAGGAGGTTGGCGTGCTCGAGATGACCGGCGCAGGCCTGCGGGAGGTCCTGGATCCGGCGCGCGCGTTCCTCGGCGAGAGCACGCGGGAAGCTCCCGGCGTGGCAGTCGCGGCCACGCTCGAAGGAAGCCGGCCGCTGCTCATCGAGGTGCAGGCACTGGTCGCGCCCGCCTCGGGCTACGGCATGCCGCGACGGACCGTGGCCGGAATCGACGCCAATCGCCTCGCCCTCCTGGTCGCCGTGCTGGGTCGCCGCGCCGGGATCAACCTCGCAAACCAGGACCTGTACGCGAGCCTCGCCGGGGGCGCTTCGGTAGAGGAGCCGGCCGTCGACCTGCCGTTGGCCCTCGCGCTCGCATCTTCCTTCCGTGACCGCCCCGTCGGGCCCGGGACCGTGGCGTGCGGCGAGGTTTCGCTGCTCGGCGAGCTGCGGCCGGTCCGCGGGCTGGAGCGGCGACTACGTGAGGCCGCGCGGCTCGGGTTCCGCCGCGCCGTGGTGCCGCTCGAGCGCAGCGGAGAGGCCGTCAAGGTCGAAGGCGTCGAGATCGTCGCGGTCGGCACGCTGGCTGAGGCGCTCAGCGCGGCCCTGGTGAGCACGTCCGGTACCTCTGGGGAGGGCTGATCAGGACCCGGCGGCTGCTAGGCTCGGCCGCGTCATGATGCGATTCGTCCGACGATCCGGCGGTGCGCTGGGGGTCATCCTCGCGATCTCCCTGCTCGGCCTGCTCGATCGCAACAACGCGATCTTCGACCCTTCGATCTTCGGGCGCGTGCTCCTGATCGCCTGGATCTTTGCCTGGTTCGTGGTGGGCTACGCGATCATTCCGTACATCACCGTGGAGCCCGCGAAGCGCGTCATGCGCGCCGTCGGCGAGCTCTCCACCGGCGAGTTCCTGACCGCCGTCGCGGGCCTGCTGCTGGGACTTCTCATGGGTGTCCTGCTGGGACTGCCCCTCGCCAACTTTCCCGATCCGTACCGCTGGGTACTGCCGCTCGGCGTGTCCATCGTGATGGGGCTCGGCATGATGGGCCTGACCGTTGCCAAGCGCGACGACCTGCGCGAAGCCGCCAGGGCGTCCGGCCTGTTCGATCGTCGGGTGGACGCCGTGTCTCCGACCGAGACTTCGGTCGGCGCGGGCCCGATCACGTACGTCGACACCAGCGCCATCATCGACGGGCGGGTCGTGGACGTGGTCGCGTCGGGCTTCCTGTACGGCACGCTGGTCGTGCCGCGCTTCGTCCTCGGAGAGCTCCAGCACATCGCCGACGACTCCGAGCCCGGACGCCGGGCGCGCGGCCGCCGCGGCCTCGAGATCCTGGCCGTGCTCCAGAAGGACCATCGCGTGGCGCTCGAGCTGACGAACGAGGATGCCCATGACGTGAGTCAGGTGGATGCCAAGCTCGTCGCCCTCGCGCGGGCCCGCAATGCCGCGGTGCTCACCACGGATTACAACCTCAACCGCGTGGCCCAGCTCCAGGGCGTCCGCGTCATGAACCTCAACCAGCTGGCCAATGCCATCAAGCCGGCCTTCCTTCCGGGCGAGGCGATGAAGGTCAAGGTCATCCAGCAGGGCAAGGAGCCCGGCCAGGGCGTGGCGTTCCTCGAGGACGGCACGATGATCGTGGTCGAAGGCGGCGGCTCGTACCTCCAGCACGAGCTGGACGTGATCGTGACGCGCGTCCTCCAGACCGTGGCGGGCCGAATGGTGTTCGCGCAGCCGACCCTGTAGTCGGGAGACGCCCCGCCGGCGCCCGCAGAAACCGCACCGTCAGGGAGTCACCGCAGATGGGCAATGGCGCGCCCGCAGGCGGCACCCGCGCCCGTAACCCGCACCCGTCACCATATGGGCGTGCACACCGACCAGAAGCCTTTTGCCGACGCCATCGTCGTTGCCGCGGGCTCCAGCCGGCGAATGGCGGGCACGGACAAGCTCCTTGCCGACGTGGGTGGCCGGCCCGTGCTGCGCTGGGCGCTCGAATCGATGGTCGCGGCGCCTTCCGTGCGCGGGGTCGTGGTGGTGGCTGCAGCAGACCGAGTGTCCGCACTGTCGGAGCTGCCCTGGCTCCGTGAGCTCGGCGCGCGCGTCGTCGCGGGCGGCGATCGGCGGCAGGAATCCGTTGCGGCCGGCGTCCGTGCGGCCGACGCGGAGGTGGTGCTCGTCCACGACGGGGCGCGGCCCTTCGTCGCCGCGAGCGTCGTGGAGGCCGTGGCCGCTGGCGCACGTGAGCACGGAGCGGCCATCCCGGTGCTGCCCGTCGTCGATTCGTTGAAGCGCGTCGAGGCCGATGCGATCGTCGCCACCGCTCCACGCCAGGACCTGTTCCGCGCCCAGACGCCCCAGGGCGCGCGCCGCGAGTTGCTGCTGGCGGCATCCGAGGCCTTCGCCGCGGGCCCCGAGGACTTCGGCGACGAGGCGGAGCTGCTGGCGCGTTACGGTGTCGGCGTAACGACCGTCGCCGGCGACCCCGCCAACCTCAAGCTGACCGTTCCCGCCGACCTGGAGCTTGCCCGCACCCTCGCCGCGGGTCGCGCGGGCGCTCCCCGAGTCGGGTACGGAACCGACTCGCACCCCTTCGGGCCCGAGATGGGCCTGCGCCTCGGCGGCATCGAGATCGCGGACGCTCCCCGGCTGGCGGGCCACTCGGACGGCGACGTGGTGCTCCATGCCATCTCCGATGCGGTCCTCGGAGTGGCTGGCCTGCCGGACCTCGGGCGAACCTTCCCCGCCTGGGATCCCGCCACGCGCGGAATCTCAGGTGCCGAGATCCTCCGCGAGGTGGTGAAGCGCGCTGCGTCCGCCGGCTGGACCGCGGTCTCGGTCGATGTGACCGTGCTGGGTGCCCGCCCGAAGTTCGGTGGAACGCGGCTCGACGCCATGCGTGGGGCCGTCGCCGGGCTGCTCGACCTCCACCTCGAAGCCGTCGCCGTCAAAGCCTCGACCGGCAACCTTTCGGGCGACGAAGGTGCCGGGCGCGTCATCGCCGCCACGGCCGTCGTGAGCGTGGTGCGCCGATGAGCCTGCGCTTCCGGAACACGCTCGGCGGCGAGCTGGAGGCCTTCGTGCCCATCGAGGAAGGGCGCGTCGGGATGTACAGCTGCGGGCCCACCGTCTATGCCCCCGCCCACGTCGGCAACTTCCGCAGCTTCGTCTTCGCGGACCTGCTGCGCCGCTACCTGGGGTGGAAGGGATACGCCGTGACCTGGGTCATGAACATCACCGACGTGGACGACAAGATCATTCGCGACGCGAAGGCGGAGGGCATCCCCATCGGCGAGCTCACCGCGCGCCACACGCTCTCGTTTCTCGAGGATTGCCGCCACCTGCGGATCACCCCGCCCGACGTGTTGCCCCGCGCGACGGAGCACATCCCGGAGATGGTCGTGCTCATCCAGAGGCTCCTCGAGGAGGACCACGCGTACCGCGCTGACGACGGCTCGATCTTCTTCCGCATTGCCAGCTGGGCGGCATACGGGAAGCTGGCCCGGCTCGACCCGGAGCAGCAGCGCGTCGGGGAGCGCGTGGAGGCCGACGAGTACAGCAAGGACGACGTACGGGACTTCGCACTCTGGAAGGGACCGAAGGACGGCGAGCCCAGCTGGACCACGGCGATCGGCGAGGGCCGACCAGGCTGGCACATCGAGTGCTCGGCGATGAGCATGAAGTACCTCGGGCCGAGCTTCGACCTGCACACCGGTGGCGTCGACCTGATCTTCCCGCACCACGAGGACGAGATCGCGCAGTCCGAGGCGGCCACCGGGAAGACCTTCGTGCGGACCTGGATGCACTGCGCCCACCTCCAGATGGACGGCCAGAAGATGGCAAAGCGCACCGGGAACTTCGCCCGTCCGGCGGACCTGTACGCGCGCGGCACCTCGCCCCGAGCACTGCGCTACGCGCTGCTGGCGGCGCATTACCGTGCCGGGCTCGAGTTGAGCGACGACTCTCTGGCCGGGGCCGATGCCGCCGTGACGCGGCTCTCCACGGCCCTGGCGTCACTCGACGCCTACAACGAGCAGCGCGACGACGATCCCACGGTCGAACCGGTGCTGGCGCGCGCGCGCACGGCCTTCGAGGAGGCGCTCGATGAGGACCTCAATGCCTCCCCGGCACTGGCGGCCCTGTTCGACGTGGTTCGCGAGTTCAACCGGCGCGTCGCCGAGCGGACGCTCTCGACCGCCGACGCCCGACGCGGAGCAGCGTTGATCCGTGACCTCGATTCGGTGCTCGCGGTGGCGGAAGAGGACCCCGATACGCTGTCGGTCGAGGCCCAGCGACTGCTCGATGAGCGCGCTGCGGCGCGAACTGCGCGAGACTGGGCGCGATCTGATTCGCTGCGCACAGACCTGGCGCAGCTGGACGTCCTCGTCGAGGACACCGCTGACGGCCAGCGCTGGCGCCGCGCAAGCGAGGTGACGCGTGGCCCAGGGTGATGATCCGAACGAGTCGGCAGGCGGCGAGGAAGAGCCGCGAAACTCCGGGGGCTCAAGTCCCGGCGACCTGAATCGCCGCCCCGGCGGCTCACGCAGCTCGGGTCCAGGCGGTGCGAGGCGATCGGGACCGGGAGATCGCTCCGGTGCTCGCCGCGACGATCGCTCCGCGGGATCCCGTGGCGGGCGGCCGTGGCAGCCGCGACCGGGCGGAGGCGCACCGGGACGCGCGCGTCCCTACCCGGATCAGGGAGGGGACCGCTCTGGGCGTGGGCCGGTCGATGAGCGAGGCGATCGGCAATCGTTCGGCGGCCCCGATCGCCGGCCTCCATTCCAGGGTCCCGGAGGACGACGATCGTTCGGTGGGCCGCAGGGACGCCGCCCCTCCGGGAATGCCGGCGACGGCCCGCGATTCGATCGCCCAGGCCCGGGCCGGCGCTTCGAGGGCCCGGACGATCGGCCGCCGCGCCGCGACGGAGACGCTCCGCGCTTCGGGGACGAGGGCGGACGGCGCCCGTTCGACCGCCCGCGCGGCAGCCAGCCCTTCCAGCCGCGACGATCCGGCCCGCCATACCAGTCGGACCGCGATCGACGCCCCTTCAACGTTCGCCCGGATCGCCGGCCATCGGGTCCGCAAGGTGAACGCCCGCGCTTCGGGGCCGGCGATCGGCCCCGGTTCGACGGCCCGCGTCCACCGCGCAGGTTCGACTCGCCGGGTGGGGGGCGTCCCGAGATGCCCGACCGGAATGCGCGTCCGCGCTCGCCGGGCGGTTGGCAGACTCGGCCAGAGCGCGGCCAGGGCTGGAGTCCCGACCGGGACGCACGACCGCGACGTGAGCCCTTCCGCGAGCCATATGACGACCATCGCGAGTCATCCGGGGAGCGGGGCTTCGACGCCGGCAGCGGCGGGCGGCGGCCCTGGGAGGACCGAGGCGCCGAAGGGCGCACGCCTGCGTACCGGGATGAGGTACTGCCGCAGGCCGACCTGCTCGCAGAGGATGAGGAGCTGGTGGCGGGCCGCCGGCCGGTAGCCGAGGCCTTCGCCGCGCATCGGCCAGCGAAGCGGCTGCTGGTGGTGCCGGAGCGCCGCGCTGCGCTCGAGCAGCTCGTGCTGCATGCCACCTCGTTGCGCATTCCGGTGGTCGAAGTCGAGGGCGGAACGCTCACGGCGGTCAGTGGATTCGACGGCCACCAGGGCATTGCCCTCGTGGTCGAGCCGCGCCGCTGGGCGACCATCGACGACGTCTTCGCCAGGGCGAATGAGCGCGGGGAGGCCCCGTTCCTGCTCGTGCTGGACTCGCTGGAGGACCCGCAGAACGTGGGTTCGTTGCTGCGTACCGCCGACGCGTGCGGTGTCCACGGCGTGATGTTCCCGACGCGCCACTCGGCGCCGATCAGCCCCGCGGCGGTGAAGGCCTCGGCGGGCGCCGTGGAGCACCTGCTGCTGGTGCCCCTCGACGACCTCGGTGGTGGGCTCGTGGATCTCCACAGCCGCGGCCTGCGCATCGTGGGAGCCGACGAAAAGGCGGCCCTCTCCTATCGCGACGCTGATCTGCGAGGGCCGCTCGCGCTGGCGGTTGGAAGCGAGGGCCATGGGATCTCCGGGGGCATCCGTCGCCGCCTCGACCTGGCGGTCCGCATCCCGATGCATGGCCAGGTCGCGTCGCTGAACGTGGCGGTGGCCGGATCCGTGCTGCTCTTCGAGGCTGCCTCGCAGCGCCCGCATGGCGAGCGCGTTGCGACCGTCGCTCCGGACGCCGAAGCGCAACCTGTCGTCGTCTCGCCCGAGACGGTCTCAGGTCCGACGGAGGTCACCGCGGCCGCAGCGGACGCTTCGCCCGCCAAGCCGAAACGGACCCGCGCCGCGAAGCTGGGATCGACCGCGGAGCCCGAGGCCGTGCCCCTGCCCGAGTCCGAGGCCGCGCCCGCCAAGCCGAAGCGCACCCGCGCCGCGAAGGCCTCGCCGGCCTCAGAGCCCAAACCTGCGGCTGCCAAGCGGAGGACCCGCGCCGCGAAGGCGTCGCCGGCCGCCGAACCCAACCCTGCGGCTGCCAAGCCCAAACGGACGCGCGCCGCGAAGGCCTCGCCGACCACAGGGGCCGCGCCCGAGCCGGTCGCGACGCGTCAGGTCACCCGGAAGCCGCGATCGGTCAAGCCGCCCGGCGCCCGGCCCGCGCCAGGCGGGTCGGACACCGCTGCCGATGCCGACCTGCTGCCCGGAGAACCGGAGCCGGCCTAGCGTGTACGTGCCTGCCCACTTCAAGCCGGACGACGCCGAGGTCCTCGAGCTTCTCGATCGTCACGGAGCCGCGGATCTCATCACGACTACCGCCAGGAGCCTGCTGGCCACGATGCTCCCGTTCGTCCACGACCCCGCGGCGCCTGCCGCCTCCGGCGAATGGGGCGTGCTGCTCGGCCACGTGGCTCGCAACAACGAGCAATGGCGCGAGCCCGCCCTCGGCGAGGCCCTGGTCATCATGCGTGGCCCGGACGCCTACATCAGCCCGGCCTGGTACGCGACGAAGCGGGAGCACGGTCGGGTGGTGCCGACCTGGAACTACCTCACGGCGCACGTGTACGGGCGCCTCGTCGTCCATGACGATCCCGTCTGGGTCGAGGCCCTCGTGCGCCGGCTCACGGAGCGTCACGAGGCCGGTCGAGCAGGGCGATGGTCGGTCGACGATGCACCGCCGGAATTCGTCGCCGGGCAACTCCGCGCGATCGTGGGCGTCGAGCTCGTGATCAGCCGGGTCGAGGGAAAGTTCAAGCTCAGCCAGAACCGATCGGACGCGGACGTCGACGGCGCGATTGACGGGCTGCTTGCCTCGGCTCAGGCGGAGATGGCCGAGGCGATGCGCCACTCGCGGAGAGGGTCTTCGCAGGGGTGACGGACGGCGTTGCACGCTCGGCGTGCGCTAATGTATCCTTCACCGTCCGCCGCCGACGTAGCTCAATTGGTAGAGCAGCGGTTTTGTAAACCGCCGGTTCCGGGTTCGAGTCCCGTCGTCGGCTCCAACTGAAGAGGATGCTGCGCGGTTCCCTCTTCACCTCGAGGTTCCAACTCGGAGGAGCGCAGCGCCCATGGGTAGGTTGAGCAGGTGGTGAGCTCCGCTGACTGTAGATCAGCCGTCTTCGACTGTGGGGGTTCGATTCCCTCCCTGCCCACCACAATCCCTGCACTCAGATATCCCCTCAGGCCCACATAGCTCAGCTGGCAGAGCACTTCCTTGGTAAGGAAGAGGTCTTGGGTTCAAGTCCCAATGTGGGCTCCACCCGCAGCCACCCGACCCACCCACATGGCTGGGTCGCGCCGCAATCGAGGAACAACACCTAGATGGCCAAGAAGAAGTTCGAGCGCACCAAGCCCCACGTCAACATCGGCACGATCGGGCACATCGACCACGGCAAGACGAGCCTCACCGCGGCCATCACCAAGTACCTGAGCCTGAAGGGCAAGTCCGAGTACCGCG
>JBBRYO010000101.1:0-10629 GCA_038237595.1 Candidatus Limnocylindrales bacterium
GCTCCGCCTCGCCGGTGACGCGCCCGTCCGGCGGCTAGGGCCAGGGATCCAGGACGAGCGGCGGCCTGGGAGCCTGGGTGAAGTCGAAGTCGTTGCGCAGGTCGCCAAGGATGGCGGCGTTCTCGCGCACGGTCGGCCGCGGGTCGGGCCTGCCGTCGGTCAGAGGATCGATGCGTGCGCCACCGAGGAAACGGTCTTCGATGAACTTCAGATACGCGTCGAAGCTCAGCTTCTGGTGGTCGATGTAGCCCTGCTTCGCGTACGGACTGATCAGGATGCCGGGCACCCTGATCCCGTACCCGTTGCCGTCGACGACCGGGGGCGCCACGTGGTCGTAGTAGCCGCCCCACTCGTCCCATGAGATGAAGATCGCGGTGCTGTCCCACGCCGACGACTGCATGATCGAATTGACCAGCTTGGTCACATAGGCCTGGCCAGAGGAGATGAGGCCGGGCGGATGCTCGCTGTTCTCGCCGTTGGGGACGATCCAGGACACCTGCGGCAGCGTTCCGGCCGCGAGCGCCTGGTTGAAGGCCCTGAGCGGCTTGACGTTGTCGACCTGCCCGTTCTGCTTGACCGTGTCGAAGTAGGGCAACGGGTTCCACATGTCCGGCGTCAACGCGCTCTGGGAACGCGACGGGCAGACCGCGTCGCCGTCCCAACAGTCAGGCTGGGACCCTGCCGCCACGTAATACGCCCAACTGATGCCGGCCTTGTGCAGGAGGTACGTCAGGTCGGTCCAGGCGTAGTCGGGCGCCGGCTTGGTGTGGTTGTGGCCCCACGGGGGTTCCTTGATGTTGTTCGCGCAGGTCGCCGGGTCGCCGTCATGGCAGCCGCGTGCCGACCATCCCGAGACCATGAAGAGATGCTCCGGCAGGCTCCACGAGGGAGTCGGCGTGAACATTGCGTCCTGGAGCACGAAGGTGTCGGCGTAGGACCAGTAGTTGGGGATGTCGCTGCGGTTCTTGAAGCCCATGATGTCGGGCACGTGCGTGCCGGGGGTGCAGTGCGGATCGTGCGTGGTGGGGCATGGCCAGTGCTCGCGGGACATGACGGTCCTGACGAAGCCATTCATTGTGCCGCCGTTGATGTCGGTGATGGAATCGGGAACGTGGTGCGGCCCGCCCGCGTCGAGCGGCCCCTTGTCGTGATACGGCCTGATGCAGAAGTTCTGGTTCGGCACCTTCAGGCATGGAACGAACTGGCCGTCCTTCTTCTTGATGCCGTCCGCGCCCGGGTAGGTTCCGAAGTAGTCATCGAAGGAACGGTTCTCCTGCATGATCACGACGATGTGCTTCAGCTTCCGGATGCCCACTGCTCCGGTCACAACGGAGCCCGATTGGTCGAGCTGACTTACGTCGAGCGGTCCCGTTACCTGCGGAACGGCCGCCACCGCGTCCGCCGCGGATTTTCCCGGGTGCGCTCCTGACCCCGGCGCGATCACGCCCGAGAGGGCGAGCGAAAGCGCGACTCCCACCAGCCCGAACCGGATTTGCGCATACGACCGGTGGGCTGCCATTGCCGAGCTCAGCCTGGGCCGCCCTTGACGAGCCCGGGCCGCCAGTACTGACGCTGCCAGTCCACGGCGTGCGGCCGTGGGTTGAGGATGAGGGGCGCCCTGGGGACCTGGCTGAAGTCGAAGTCGTTCATGAGAGTTCCCAGAATCGCGAGGTCCTCGCGAACGGTGGGGCGATTGTCAGGCCGCCCGTCGGTCAGCGGATCGATGCGTGCGCCGCCAAGGAAACGGTCCTCGATGAACTTGAGGTAGGCGTCGAAGCTCAGCGTCTGAGAGTCGATGTACCCCTGCTTGGCGTACGGACTGATGACCAGGCCGGGCACCCGCATGCCGTAGCCGTTGCCGTCGACGACCGGCGGCACGACATGGTCATAGAAGCCACCCCAGTCGTCCCACGAGATGAAAATCGCGGTGCTCGACCAGTTGGGCGACTCCATGATCGCGTTGACGACGCCCGTCACGAAGGCCTGGCCGTCGGAGATGAGGCTGGCGGGGCCGTGCTCGCTGTTGCGACCGCTCGGCACTACCCAGGCGACATTGGGCAGCGTCCCGGCCGCCGCGGCCTTGTAGAACTGCTTCATGTACTGGACGTTCCCGACCTGGTTGTTCCCCTGCACGGTGTCGAAGTTTGGGAGCGGGTTCCAGATCGAGGGCGTATAGGGGTACTGCGCGGTGTTCGGCGTGCACAGGAAGTCCTCGTGCGGGCAGTCCGGGGGTGTCCCGTTTGCCACGTAGTAGCGCCAGCTCACGCCGGCGTTGTGCAGCAGCCAGGTGAGATCCGTCCAGGCGTAGATCGGCCTCGGGTCGAGACCGTTGTGCTGCCAGTAGGGCTGGGACGGCGCGTTCTTGCAACTCAGTGGGTCATGCGTCGGGCATATGGCTGACCAGCCCGAAACCATGAAGAGGTGCGCGGGAAGGCTCCACGACCCGACCGGTTCGAACATGTGATCCTGGAGCACGAACTGCTTGGCGTACTTCCAGTAGTTCGGGATCTCGTGCCAGTCCTTGTAGCCCATGACGTCGGAGATCTTGGTTCCGGGCTCGCACTCGGGGTCCGTCAGCGTCTGGCATTGGTGCCGGTTTGTCGCGGCCATCGCGACCTTGATGAAGCCGTCCATGGCGCCGCCATTGATGTCGTTCTTCGAGTCGTTGAAGTGGTGGGGCCCCCCGGCATCGAGGCTGCCCTTGTCGTGGTAGGGCCGCAGGCACTTGGTGCCCACACCGGTCGGGATGCATGCGTCCGGTACGCCGTCCGTCATGGCGATTCCATGGGCGCCGGGGAAGGTTCCGAAGTAGTGATCGAAGGATCGGTTCTCCTGCATGATCACGACGATGTGCTGGATCTTGTTCATGCCCGAGAGCGCGGGCTGCGAGATCGTGACGCCCGCGTTGCCGGCCTGGATGGAGAGTCCCCCGGACTGATGGCCGCCCTCCGTGGCGGCCGATCCGGCTTCCTGCGTGCCCGTTGCGGCCGAGGTCGCGCCGCTGAGCCCCGCGGCCACCTCCGAGAGCGAGGAGTTGGCCGCGACAGGCGAATCCGCGCGCGACGACGGCAGGTTGCCGGCGGACAGGCCGAGGGCGCTCGTCAGTGCCACGACGATGGCGGCGACCCCTCGCCGGCTCCGGAGGCGTCTTGTCATGAGCCCTCCCCTGCACCCAATGCTGTTGACCGGCCGACGACCAGCCGCTTGCGCCCGGCCCGGACGAGCCAGTACCCGGCGGCGATGGCCTCGGGGATCGTGGCGTCCGGAGCGGCGATGCGCTGGCCGTTGACCGAGAAGGCGCCTTGCGCGATGGCGCGGCGCGCCTCGCCCTTGGAAGGGTACAGGCCGCTGGCAAGTGCCAGCGCCACTGCATCGGCCCGCGCCAGCTCCGCGTCCACCACGAATCCACCGACCTGCCGGTGGAGCAGCTCCAAGATCTCCGGATCGTCGATCGGCTCGCTCGAGAAGGCAGCTTCCGCGACCTTGACCTGGCGCTCGGCCTCATCGCGCCCGTGGATGCGAGCCGTCAGGTCCAGCGCGAGAGCTCGCTGAGCGGCCCGCAGCTCGGGGTGGACCGCCCCCGCGGCGAGCACGGCCTCGACCTGCTCCCGGTCCATCAGCGTGAGCCAGCGCAGGTGGTCGGCGATCAGGGCGTCGTCGTCGTTCAGCCAGTACTGGAAGAACTCGTAGGGCGACGTCAGCTTCGGATCCAGGAACACGGCGCCGCGCTCGGACTTGCCCATCTTGTGGCCGTCGCGGGTGAGCAGCAGCGGGCTGCACAGGGCGAACGCGCTCGGCTCCGCGTCCTCCTCCCGGCCCTCGACCCGGCGGATGAGCTCGAGGCCGGCCGTGATGTTGCCCCACTGGTCGGCGCCGCCCATCTGGAGATCGACGCCCATCTCCCGGTGCAGGTGCAGGAAGTCGGCGGCCTGGAGGGTCATGTAGCTGAACTCGGTGAAGGTCATGCCGGCGTCGAGGCGCTGGCGCACCGAGTCCTTGGAGAGCATGTAGGGGACGGGGAAGTGCTTGCCGATCTCGCGCAGGAAGTCGAGCATCGTGTAGCGCCCGAGCCAGTCGCGGTTGTCGACAATGACGGCCTGGCCCGAGCCGGCAGAGAAGTCGATGAAGCGCTCCAGCTGGGCGCGCATCGCGGCAGCATTGGCGCGGATCGTCTCGTCGTCGAGGAGCCGTCGCTCGCCGGCCTTGCCCGATGGGTCCCCGATCATGCCCGTTGCTCCCCCGATGACCACCACGGGGCGCCCGCCGCCGAGCTGGAGGTGGGTGAGGAGGAACACCTGGAGCAGGTGCCCAACGTGCAGCGATGTCGCGCTGGCGTCGAAGCCGATGTACCCGGAGATCGGGCCGCGCCCCAGCCCCGCCGCGAGTCCCTGGCTCTGCTCCCTCGCCAGACCGCGCCAGCCCAGCTCGGCCAGAAAATCAGTCGGCGGCATGCTTCGGCGGTCCCTCCCAGGTCTCGCGAACGAGCGACGTCGTCGGTGAAGTGTGGCCGATCGGGTGCCGGCGCGTCCCCGGCGTCATCGCCTATCCGATGCTAGAGTCCCCGGCCAATGAAGCCTAGCCTCTCACGGCGGCAGGCGAATCGCCTCGATGGTCGCAGCCGCCGCCGTGGCGGAGGTGCGGCCCGGGCAGCGTTCGTCGCGATCCCAGTGTTGATCTTCGGGACGCTCGCAACCGTCGCCATTGTTGCGTTCGTCACGGCCGTTGGCGTGTACTTCGCGTTCAGCGCGGGCCTGCCCGATCCGGCGACCGAGCTCAATCGGACCACGCCCTCGCAGGATTCGGTCATCTACGCGCGTGACGGCACGACCGAGCTTGCCCGCTTCAACAGCGGCGAGCACCGTATCAACGTAACCTGGGACCAGCTCTCGCCGGCACTCGTGGATTCGACGACCGCCGTCGAGGACAAGACCTTCTGGACGAACACGGGCTTTGATCCGCTCGCCATCGTCTCGGCCGCGCTCGATTCGATCAGCGGCAGCGCGCGGGGCGCAAGCACGATCACCCAGCAGCTGGTGCGCCAGCGCCTGCTGCCCCCCGACCTCGTCCAGGACCCCAACAAGAAGGTCGAGCGGAAGATCAAGGAGATCATCCAGTCGATCCGCCTGACGCAGGCCTTCCCGGGGACCGAAGGCAAGCAGACGATCATGACCGCGTACCTCAACCAGAACTTCTATGGCAACAACAGCTACGGGGTCGAGGCAGCGGCGCAGGGCTACTTCGGGATCAGCGATCTGAAGAAGCTGTCGCTCGCGCAGGCGGCCATCCTCGCGGCGATCCCCCAGTCGCCCTCGACCTACGACCTGGTCCGCAACGGGACCGAGATCACCGACGACCCCGCCCACCTGTTGGTCCCTGCGGATTCGGAGGTCGTGCTGCGCCGGAACTACATCCTGGAGCTCCTGCGGACCGATCCCTCGCGACGCGTCCTGACCGGGACCACGTACAGCGACGCCGATTACGTTGCCGCCAAGGCGGAGCCGGTGATCATCAACGTCCAGAGCCTGCCGCAGTGGAAGGCACCGCATTTCGTCTGGTACGTCCGCGACGAGCTGGCCCAGAAGCTGTGCGCCGGGCAGCCGACCTGCGACCAGATCCAGAACGGCGGCCTGACCGTCGTGACCACGCTCGATCCGAAGATCCAGGACGTCGCGGAGAAATGGGTCGAGGCAACCGCGCTCGTGCCCCATCGGGCGGATCCGGTCGGGGCAGCCAAGGCGCTCGGCTGCAACTGGGGCATCCCGAACTGCACGCCGGGGGTCCCGTACACCTCGTGGATGCAGAACCTGCGCGGCCAGAACGTGTTCAATGGGGCGATGTCCGCCATCGACTACCAGACCGGCGAGATCATCGCCTACGTCGGCAGCGCCAACTACTACGAGACGCGCAAGATCAACCCCCGACTCCAGCCCCAGTTCGACGTGCTGTCCACCGGCTGGCGCCAGCCCGGATCGGCCTTCAAGCCGATCAACTACGTGACGGGCATCAACCAGCGCTCGATCACCGCCTCGACGATGCTCATGGACGTCAGCACGGACTTCGGCGGCGGCTACACGCCGAGCGACGCGGACGGCCTCGAACGCGGCCCGTTGCGAGTCCGCCAGGCGCTCCAGTTCTCGTTGAATATCCCGGCCGTCAAGACGCTGGCGATCAACGGCATCCAGCAGGTATTCGACAACGCCAAGGCGTTCGGGCTCATCTTCCAGAACAACGACCAGCCGACGGCAGGCCTGTCAATGACGCTCGGCACCCTCGAGGTGCACCCGATCGACGTCGCGACCGCCTACGCCACGCTCGCGGACGGTGGGCGCTCGATCGGCCGCACGTCGATCCTCTCGGTCAAGGATTCGTCCGGCAAGGACCTCATCCCGCCGTACACGCCGCCGGACGGCACGCAGGTGGTCGGCGCGCCTGCGGCTTCCATCGTGACCGACATCCTGGCCGGCAACACCGATCCCAACATCAACCCGTACTGGGGCAAGTGGGAGGTCAAGGCGAAGGGCGGCCAGCACCGCGACGCGACGCTGAAGACCGGGACCAACAACGATGCCAAGGATCTCAACGCCTACGGCTTCATCGCGCCGCCGACTGCGGCCGGCAGGGCCAACGGGGAGTACGCCCTGGTCATCGGAGCGTGGGCCGGAAACAGCGACGCAACCCCGGTGAGCTCGCCCGGAAGAACGGTTCTGGCCTCGCTGGACGTCACGGCGCCGCTGTGGTCGGCCGTGATGACCGAGGTCACCAGGAACTGGGGGCTCAACAACTTCAAGGTCCCCAACAGCGTCGTGCAGGAGACGGTCGACGCGCACACCGGCTACAAGGCGAGCCAGTACTCGAAGGACACGTTCAAGGAGCTCTTCATCCCGGGCACGCAGCCCGGAGACGACCCCTACATCAAGGGCGTGGACGTGATCACCGGCCCCGACGGCAAGGACTACCGCTGGCACCAGGGCTGCGCCGGTACTCCGGTGACGAAGGGCTTCCTCAACCTGACCGACGCCGACCCCGACCACCCGAACTGGCAAAGCGCCGACCGCGACTGGCAGAACCGGGCGCGCCGCGGCACAGGCGTCTCCGGCGGTGCAGACCCCAAGAACCCAACGCAGACCGCCTACTTCTACGAACCCGGCTACCAGCCGTACGGCTCGACCTGGGGCGCGCCCTTCATCCCGAGTGGCACCTGCGACTCGGTCCCCTCCCCGTCGCCGAGCCTGTCCCCGAGCCCGTCGCCTTCGCCGTCGGAATCGCTTCCGCCCACGCCCGAGCCGACACCGACGCCGGAAATCACGCCGCCGCCGCAACCAACTCCGACGCCCGAACCGACGCCGGAAATCACGCCGCCGCCCACGCCCGAGCCGACACCGACGCCGGAAATCACGCCCCCGCCGCAACCAACTCCGACGCCCACCCCGGAGCCGACGCCAAAGCCGACCCCGAAGAAGACCAAGCCGCCGCCGACCGAGCCTCCACCGACCGATACGCCGGCGCCGACCCAACCTCCGGCGGCCGTCACCCCGTCACCTCCGCCCTGAGCCACGGCCGCGCTCGCTGTCACATTCTTGTGACTGCCATTCGTCCCTGACAGGTCCGGGAGCAACCCGATTCGCGGGAGTCTCTGGGTCGCCGGCGCCAGAACGCCGGCCTGACCGGAGGCAAAACCATGGTTACCGCGATCCTGGTCATTGCCATCGTCGTCTGGGGCTTCGGCTTCGGCGGCTTCAATGGCGGCGGCGGACGCTCGACCACGAACAGCGGCGGCAACAACCCGCCCGTCCAGGTGGCGGCCCGGTCCTGATAATCCGAGCGCGATTTGGTTGAGAAGCTCGCCCGACGGTGGGCTTCTCCTTTTGGTGGCCGCGGACCGCTACAGGCTGACGATCGTGGCTCCGTCGCCTCCCTCGCCGCGCTCGCCGGGTCGCCAGTCGCGAACCAGCGGGTGGCTCGACAGGTGCTCCCGGACGACGTCGCGCAGTGCGCCCGAGCCGTGGCCGTGGATGATGGTCACTCGGCCGGCACCCGCGACGGCCGCCTGGTCGATGTAGCGCTCCAGCAGATCGACCGCCTCTTCAACCCGCGCGCCGCGAAGGTCGAGGCTCGACGGGATGGCCCGAGGCGCCGGACCCTGAACGCGCTGCGTTTCGCGCGTCGGACGCACCGGTGCGCGGCTTTCCGCCCCTGCACCGTAGTCCCCTCGCCGCCCGTGCTGCGGCCGGGCTGCCGGATTGGCCTGCCTCGCCTGGCCGCCGCCTCGCCCCGTCCCGGTGGTCCGTTCCGGGGCCGCCACCAGGTCCGCGAGGTCGACCACGGCCTTGATGCCGCCGAGCTGGAGCGTGGCTCGTCCCCGGGAAGCGTCCAGCTCGCTGATCGTGCCCTCGAAACCGGACGCTGTGGCGGCGCGCATCCCGACGCGCCAGTCGGGCACCTCGTCGGCCTCGGGCTCCTCGAAAGGTTCCGCGGCGCGGCCTGAGATCGCCGTCAGGCGTTCCTCGAGGCGGCGCATCTGCTCCTCGAGGCGGGTCTCGGTGAGTGTCTCGCGCGTGAGGAGCCGCCGCGCAGCCTCGATCTCCTCGTGCACCAGGGCAACGGCGGCCTCAGCCTCGGCCCGTGCGGCGGCCGTGGCGTCCTGCCGTTCACGGCGTGCCCGGCGTCGCTCCTCTTCCGCCATGTGGCGCGCCGCAGCGGCCCGTGACTCGGCATCCGCTGCGCGCCCCTCGGCTTCGGCGATCGTCTGCTGGGATGCCTTGATCGACGCGAGCGTGGCCTCGAAGTCCTGCTGGGCGGTCGACAGCCGGGAGCGCGCCTCGTTGACGAGCTCCGGTGGGAGCCCGAGCCGCTCGGCGATCGCAAAGGCCTGGCTGGTGCCCGGCAGCCCGATGGTCAGGCGGTAGGTCGGGCTGAGGGTCTCTAGGTCGAACTCGACCGACGCGTTGCGCGCCTGTGGCGTGTTGTGCGCGTAGGTCTTGAGCTCGGCGTAGTGGGTGGTCGCGACCACCAGCGAGCCCGCCCGGATGAAGTGGTCGAGCAGCGCCTGGGCCAGCGCCGAGCCCTCCGTCGGATCCGTGCCCGCGCCGAGCTCGTCGAGCAGCACCAGGCTGCCGGGGCCCGCCGCATCGACGATGCGCACGATCGAGCGAAGATGGCCGCTGAACGTCGAGAGCGACTGCGCCACGGACTGCTCGTCGCCGATGTCGGCGAAGACGTCGCGGAAGATCGGGAGGCGGCTGCCCGGCGCGGCTGGCACGTGCAGCCCGGCCTGGTGCATCAGCGCCAGCAGCCCCACCGTGCGGAGCGCCACGGTCTTGCCGCCGGTGTTCGGGCCGGTGATGAGGAGCGCGGTGAAGTCTCCGCCGAGGCGGACGTCGATGGGCACGACCTTCGCCGACAGCCCGGGGTGCCGGGCGCTCAGCAGGGTCAGCTCCTCGACCGGCGCCGTCTCCGCGCGGATCCCGTCGAGCTCGGCGGCCAGGCGCGCCTTGGAGGCCCAGAAGTCGAAGAGCGCGAGGGCGTCGAGGGTGCTGCGGAGTGCCTCGGCTTGGGAGGCCACCAGCGCCGAAAGCTCGTCGAGGATGCGCTCCTCCTCCGCTTCGACCTTTAGCTGCGCCTCCCGCCAGGCGTTTCCGAGCTCCACCACCACCAGCGGTTCGATGAAGAGCGTCTGGCCGCTCCCCGACTGGTCGTGGACGATGCCCTTGACCTTGCTCTTGGCGTCGGCCCGGACCGGGACCACGTAGCGGCCGTTGCGAAGCGTGATGATCGGCTCCTGAAGCGCCGAACTGACGTCGCTGCCGTGCACCAGCGTCTCGAGGCGGGCCCGCAGCCGCTCGTAGGCGATCCGTACGGCCCGGCGCAGGCCCCCGAGGGCTGGCGAAGCGGAATCGAGCAGCTCGCCAGCGGGATCGAGGCTCATTTCCAGGCGGTTCCGCAGTGCCGGAAGGGTCGAGATCCGCCGCGAAAGGTCGTGAAGAAGCGGGCGCTGCTCTTCTCGAAGCGCGTCGGCCAGGCGTCCCGCGGCGACCAGCGTCCCCAGCACGTCCAGCAGCTCGGTGGGATCGAGCCGGCCGCCCCGTGCCGCCCTTCCGACCGCCGGCCCGATGTCACGTGCCCCTCCGATGCCGACGTCAGAACGTTCCGAGAGGAAGCTGCGTGCCTGGTCGGTCTCGTCGAGGCTGCGCGCCACGACGACCGGGTCATTGGACGGTTCGAGCCCCTCGGCGAGGCGCCGCGAAGGGCCGAACCCGGCGTAGTCCGCCAGCCGCGCACGGATCACGGGAAACTCGAGCAGCGTGCGGGACTTGGCGTCCATCAGGAGCTCGGGAACGGCCGCGACAGCGCCGGGTGCCCGCGCACACCGAAGCGCCACGGCCTGCCGGCCCAGTCCGGCCCCGCGTACGCCACGCCGACCCGCGGCCCGACGGCGACGCCCGCCGCGCCAATCCCGGATCGCGTCTCATCTTCCGCATTGGCGATCCAGAGGTCCCGCCCAAGCGTGAGGTCCTGCCCGTCGAGCCCGCGATCGATCGAGAGCGCCTGGCACAGCCGCGCCGGTCCGGCACACAGCCGCGCCTCGGCGTCCCGCGGGCGGCCGCGACGCCGTCGCATGGTGTCGGCCCC
>JBBRYO010000102.1:0-10473 GCA_038237595.1 Candidatus Limnocylindrales bacterium
CGTGCTGGCCGCCCGAATCCAGCGCTCCAGGATCTGGCGTTGCTCTGGCGAAACAGGCAGGGCTTCCGCGCTGGTCCACATGCCGCCAGCGTACGCCGATCACCCGGCTGTTGTCTACTCATTTGTGAGACGGTGCACTAGGAGATCGGGCTGCCCGGACCCATGTCGCGGATCTGGGGCACCACATCCCGCCCGATCAGCTCAAACTTGGAGAGGTCCCAGGGGTCGCGAAGGCCGAAGATCGTCTGCATCGACCCCGCGTCCGCCCAGGCCCCGAGGCGATCGACCAGCGCGGACGGCGTCAGCGAGCCCTGCGCACCGGTCGGCGTCAGCGAGACGCTCGCGAGGTTCGTCTTCTCGATCGTGTCGTAGTCCCGCTTCAGGTCCTCGCAGTGCTCGCGCAGGATCGTGTATTTGTGGCGGAGCATGTCCGGATTGCCGAAGACGTTGCAGGCGTCGGCGTACTGGGCCACCAAACGCAGCGTCTTCTGCTCCCCGCCACCACCGATCAGGATGGGCGGGTGCGGCCTGCTCGCTGCCTGCGGGCTGTTGAGCAGGCGGCTGGCGTGGAATGCGCGCCCGTCGAATGACGTCTCGCTGCCGCGCTCACCGCTCCACATCTCCCTGGCGATGATCAGCGTCTCCTCGAGCTGGATGAAGCGCTCGCGCAGCGGTGGAAACGGAAACCCGAGCGCGTCCGATTCCTCCTCGTTCCAGGCCGCGCCGATCCCGAAGTACGAGCGTCCGCCCGTCAGCACGTCCAGGGTGGTCGCCGCCTTGACCCACAGGCCGGGCATGCGGTAATGGATGCCGCCGACCATCAGGCCGAGCCGCGCCCGGCGCGTGAGCGCCGCGAGATAGCCGAGCGTCGTGTATCCCTCGAGCATCGGCTCCTCGGGCCTGCCCACTCCGCGGATCTGGAAGAAGTGGTCCATCACCCAGATCGAGTCGAAGCCGGCGTCGTCCGCGGCCCGAACGATCCCGGCGAGCGTCGAGGCGATCGCGGCATCTCCGCCCGGCCACGTGAACGAGTTGATCTGGAGTCCGATCTTCATCGTCGCCAAGTCTAGGGGAGGGCGGCCCCGGACTCACGGCACTCGAGTCAGGGAAAGAGGTCAGCCTCCGGCGACATCAGTACGTCCGAGTTGATCGACCCGTCGCCGGCCGGCAGCGTCGCGCCGCGAACCAGCACCAGCGGGCGTCGGCTGGTCTTGCCCGAGGCGAGCTCCGAGGCGGATGCGATCTCGTCCGCCACCGCGACGATCGTCGCGCGCATGATGCGACCGGCGGTGTCCGGCAGCCCTCGCTGGTCGTCGAGCGGGAGAAAGCCCGCAACCCCCAGGGCGACGTCCACGATTCCCCAGCGCCACGGTCGCCCGAACGAGTCGCTGATGACGATCCCCACGGCGACCCCGAGCTCACGCTCGATGCGATCCCGCAGCTCGCGCGCGGACTGGTCCGGGTCCTCGGGGAGGAGCGTCACCGTGTCGTCGGTCCCCATGTTGGAGGCATCGACGCCGGCGTTGGCGCACACGAAACCGTGCTTCGTGCGGCTGATGATAACGCCGCGCTCCATGCGCACCACGCGCTCCGACTCACGCAGCACGACCTCGACCTGGCGCGCGTCGCGGTCGAAGCGCTCCGCGAAGTCGACGGCCTCCGGGCGCGGTTCGATCGTGGTCAGGTCGACCAGCATGCCCTCCGCCTTCGACACGACCTTCTGGGTGACGACGAGGACGTCCCCGGGCGCAGGTGCCAGCTCCGGGTCGGCCGCCGTCAGCTCGCGCCAGGCCCCGACGATCAGAGCGCCCAGATCGTCGCCCGGCCGCACCTCCGGGAGCTCCGGCAGGGCGACGGCGAGGAGACGGCCGCTCAAGGTCGTGGCGGCGTCGAGGTCATTCGGCTGCCGTCCGTGCCGGTTCTCGTCCCAGCATCATGAGTTCCTCAACGAGATCGGTCGGCAGGATGTCCAGGTCTTCGGGCGTGTCGAGGTCGAAGCCAAGACCCGGATCAGTGACCAGCTGGAGGGTGGCGTCGGCGGCAGCTGCTTCCCGGGCGTGTGCCTCGAAGCTGGCCGTGCCGAAACAGGGGGCGATGACGTCCGGCGGAGACAGAAGGAGCGCATTCGTGCCTCCGCGAGCGTCCGATGGCGCGATCACCACGAGCGGCGCTCCCGAGCCGGCGGCGAGAGCGGCATCCGCGGCGTCGAGAAGTCGATCCAGCGACGAAGTCGCCAGGAGTGGCAGGTCCGCGGGAAGGATCAGCACCGCGGTCGCGCCCGACTCGCGCGCGGCGTCGAGGCCGAGCCGCAGGCCCGCGTTGAGTCCCTCGCCGGATTGCGGAAGGGCGTGCGCACCGGCCTCGGCCGCGACGGCCAGTGCTCGCGGATCGGCACTCACCACGTGCACCGTGCGAGATGCCGGCCAGTCAACGAGGAGCTCCAGGGTATGGCGCAGCATCCCGACCAGCAACTCCTCGCGTTCCTCGGCGTCGATCGCGCCACCCAGCCGCGCCTTGCCACCGGCGAGGCTGCGGATGGGCACCAGCGCATCGAGCGACGCAAGCCCGGCGGAAGGCGTCCGAGACGCTCCTCGAGAGGATTCCATGAGTCGCATGGTAGCCGGGGCGACCCACACGCCTGTCGGGCCGGTGGCAGGGATCGTGGTATAAGAGCCACCGCCGGGACCGGGAGCCCGCAAAGCCGTCATGGAGGGAGGCACAGCGGTGCCGAAATTCTGGACCGGAGCGCGGCCGATCGCCGCATCCGTGCTGGCCCTGGTCGTCGTGGGAGCGTGCGTCACGGTAAGCGCGCCGGCCAGCCCGGGCCGTCCCACGCAGCCGCCTGATGTGAGCCTCCCGCCGATCCCGAGCGTCGCCATCCCCAGCATCTCGATCCCGAGCATCTCGATACCGAGCATCGCCATCCCGAGCATCGCCATCCCCAGCATCTCGATCCCCAGCGTCGCCATCCCCAGCATCTCGATCCCGAGCATCTCGATACCGAGCGTCGCCATCCCGAGCATCGCCATCCCCAGCATCTCCATCCCCAGCATCGAGGTGCCATCGCTCGGCGTCGCCGGCGACTGCTCGATCCTGAGCACGGCCAAGGCTGACGCGGCGACGGGAATCAACTGGACGCTCGCCGACAACAGCAGCGCGACGGAGTGCACGTTTGTCGACTCGACCCTGTCTGGAAGCGTGTCGGGCTTCAACGTCCGGAAGGGGACGAACGAGTCGATCTCCACTGCCAGGCTGCTCGATCCAAACGGCCAGGACATGACCGTGGCCGGCCACGCTGCCTTCTGGGGACCGACGTTCCACCAGCTTTACGTCGATCTCGGCGGGGACACCCTCGTGATCCTGCTCGTCACCAGTGACGACACCGCGGGGCTGGATCTGGCGCAGAAGCTCGCGAACGCCTATTTCGCGCAGTAGGGCCGCAGCCACGATCGTGCGGTCGGCGTACATACGGCTCCTGGCCACGGTCCTCGCAGCTGCCTGGCTGCTGGGCTGCTCCTCGCCCGCCGTTCCGACGCCGTCCGGCCAGGCGACGCCGGGCGCAACCAATCCGGCGGTCACGACCCCCACTGCGCCCACTGGGTCTGTCCCTCTTCCGACGACCGGCGAGACCTCGCCGAGCGCCGGCGCCAACCCGTGCAGGCTGGTGACGCAGGCCGAGGTCCAGCAGGCGGCCGCCCTGCCGTTCACGCCCGGCCGGCGAGATGGCTCGGACTGCGACTTCGTCGGCGACACCACCCAGGGCAACGACATGACCATCGTCGTCTCGACCGACAACGAGAACAACATCACCGGTGCGCGACGCGACTTCGCCGACGGCCACACGGTGACGGGACTCGGCAGGGATGCGTGGTGGTCGCCGAGCATCACGGAGCTGTGGGTGGACCTCGGCAATGGCGGGACCCTTCAGGTCCAGATCATCCCCATCGGCTCACCGCTCAATCAGGACTTCTTCCCGATCGCACAGGCGCTCGGGAAGATCGCGCTCAGCCGCCTGTAGGCGCGAAGCGCTCAAGGATCTCGGCGGCGAGCCGGCGGCGATCCTCGTGGTCGCGCATCACGGTCCCGGTTGCGAGCACCTCCAGGCCGAGTGCCTCGATCTCGGCCGTGGCGGTGGCATCCGCAGTGTCGATGACGAACGCGTCCAGCAGGCCGGCGTAGCGCGTGGCGTAGTGGGCCGCGACACCCTTGGCGCTCGCCTCGCCGCCGAGTGACGCGAGCATCTGGTCGGCCGGACCGCGCAGCGCTTCGCCGGCCACGATCGGGCTGACCGCAACGATGCCTGTCGGAGCCGACGTCAGTGCCTCCGTCATGCCGCGCAGCGCCAGGATGGTCCCGAGGCTCACGAAGGGGTTGGAGGGCGCGAAGACGATGAGGTCCGCCGCGCGAATCGCGTCGAAGACCTCGGGCGTGGGGTGGGCCGTCTCGATGCCGCGCTGGCGGATCTCGTGCACGGGGTCGCGATGGCCACGGCGCACGAAGTAGTCCTGGAACTCCAGCCAGCCCTCGTCGGTCCGCAGCTCCGTTCGCACGGGTTGGTCGCACATCGGCAGCAGGCGCGCGCTGACGTCCAATGCGGCGGCCAGCCCGAGCGTGACCTCGGTCAGGCGTTGGCCCTCGCGCAGCAGCTCGGTCCGGCGGATGTGGGTGGCCAGGTCACGGTCGCCGAGGCGGAACCAGGTCTGCGCACCGAACCGCTCGAGCTGGGCCGAGGCGGACCAGGTTTCGTCGCGCACGCCCCAGCCTGTCTCGTCGTTGGCGAGCCCGGCGAGCGTGTACATGACCGTGTCCAGGTCCGGCGACACGTGCAGGCCGTGCAAGAGCAGGTCGTCCCCGGTGTTGACGATGATGTCCAGCGCGATGGGTGCCGCGCCCGACGCGCCACGCACCGCCGACTCGAGCGCCAGGCCATGGCTGAGCTTGGCGCCGCCGTACCCTCCGGCAAGGACCGTGACGCGCACTAGCTGTGCCCCTCACCCCGGAGCCGCTCCCCGACCTCGATCGGCAGCCGGAGGATGCTCTCCGGGGGCGCCAGCGGGCAGCTCCACTTCGGGTCATACGCACACGACGGGTGGTAGGCCATGTTGAAGTCCAGCAGCAGTGTGCCGGCTTCGGCGTCGCCACCGTGGTCGGCGCTCTTGATCGTGTCGAGCAGGTAGCGTCCGGCGCCGTAGGTCTCCGCGCCCGATGTCCCGTCGCGGAAGGGCAGGAAGATTCCGCCGCCGTAGCCTTCGATCCAGAAGACAGGGAGGGCCTGCCCGGCAAGCGGTCCGACCAACGTCACGCGGCCGATCCGGCGGAAGGCGATCGTCTCCGCGCCGGAGTTGGGCAGCGCGATCGGGGCCAGGGTGCCGAAGCCACCGAAAGGCGACGCGGCGGGCGCGGCACTTGGCGCGGGCGCCTCTTCCGCAGCCGAGAACCGCGCGGTCATGCGCCAGGCGGGGTCGTACGGCCAATAGGCAAGTCCGCCGAACGACGCGCGTTCTCCCGTCAGCAGCGGCGACTGGGGATGTTGCGCGAACAGGCGGTCCTTCTCGGTACGGAAGCGCTGCGTTGCGCCCTCCGGGTCCGCCGCCGAGCCTTCCCGCCACGCCAGCCACATCGCGGCCACGCTGCGCCGCCAATCTGCCACCTCGAGATGTTCGTCAGCCATCCGCCCTCCTCGATCGCATTCTGGCCCCGAATGGCCGAGGCGGCCACCCAGGTGGGTGACCGCCTCATGGTCAACGTGGGAACGTCAACGCCTACTGGACGAAGCCGTTGTCCTTGAGCCACTGAGTTGCCACTGCGGCAACGTCCTTCTTGTCGATGGCAATCTGGGCGTTGAGCTTGGTCAGGGTGGCGGTGTCCATCTTGGCCGAGACATCGTTCAGGATCTTCTCGAAGGCCGTCGCATCCACCTGGGCCAGCAGATCGTCCCGGACGATGGGCGCGAGGTTGTCAGCCGGCTGGCTGTTCTTGTCGTCCTGGAGCAGGACCCAGCTGTTGGCTGCGATGTCAGGCTGGGTGCTGCAGAGCTCTCCGAGATCGATCGTCTTCGCCTTCAGCGCGTCGGCCATCGGCTGGCTGCACGCGCCGAGCGGAGTGGCATTGTCGATCGTCTTCTGCGTGATCCCGTACGTGCCCTGGAGGGCACCACCAGGAGCGCCGCAGAGCGGGTTCTTCGCGCAGTCAGTGGCAAGACCCCACTTGATCTTGTCCTGCACCGCCGCCGTGTCGCTCATCTTGGCGAGGCTGTACTGAGTTGCTGTGTCCGAGCGCACTACGAACGCGTTCGTGTCCACGGCGGGCGAGTACGTCAGCGCTGTGATGCCCTTGGGCGTCAGCAGCGCCTGGAGCGCCGCCGCGTTGGCGGCCGCATCACCCGTCGGGGTGCACCCGGCAGGAGCCGGTGCGGGCGGTGAAGCTGCCGGAGAGGCTGGTGCGCAGTTCGGAGCGGTCTTCGCGTAGAAGGCGAGGCCACTGCCGATGTACTCGGGCTTGAGGTTGATTTGATTGCTGTCGAGCGCGGCGGCGCTGACATCTCGGGTTCCGATGCCGATTCCGGAGCGTTCCACGGTGTAGCCACCATGTTCCAGCGCCTGCGCGTAGATCTCGGCCATGACCTTGGCTTCATAGAAGCCGTCGGAGCCGACCTTCACGGTTGGTTTCTGGCCGGCGGGCGTCCCGCTGGCCGGAACGGTCGTCGGTGTGACTACGCTCGCCGGCGGGGCGACGCTCGTCCCGGACGTTGGTGATGCGCCGCCCCCACCCGTCGTGCAGGCGCTGATGAGCGCAAGCACAGACGCCCCGAGGGCGAGCATGCGGGTTTGCCGCATGGGTACCTCCCTTGCTTCCTCACGGTCCTGATCGGCCGCGCAGGTCGGCCGACTATAGCGGTCCCTACGTGACAGCAGTGTGTCGGGATCTATTGCAGTTTGGGCACCTTCAGGTGGCCGCGGCCACCTCGCGTTCGGGTTCCGGCTCGGCGCCGGAGCGCGGCTGCCGGAGTCGCAGGCCGCGCGGCGTGAGCCGACGCTGGAGCACCAGAAACGCGAGCTCCGTCGTGATGGCGAGGGCTGCCACCAGCACCGCTCCCGCCCAGATCTGCGCGTGGTCGCCCACGGCGTACCCGTCGATGAGATACCGGCCAAGACCTCCGAAGCCGAAGATGGCACCCAGCGTCACGGTCGCAACGATCTGCACTCCACCGGATCGGATTCCGGCCGCGATGATCGGCACGGCCAGCGGAAGCTCGACGTTGCGCAACAGCTGGCTCTCCCGCATGCCCATGCCTCGACCGGCCTCCACCAGGTCGCGGTCGACGCCTGCAATCCCGGCATACGTGTTCACGAGGATGGGCGGCACGGCCAGCACGACCATGCCAACAACGGTGGGATAGACCTTGAATCCGAGCTGCGGATCGATGGCGGACATGATCGGCACCGCGATCGCGATGATCGCGAGCGACGGCACAGCCCGGCCGATGTTGGCGATGTTCACGGCCAGCGCGGTGTGCCGGCGGGTATGCCCCACCCAGATTCCAATGGGCAGCGCAACCGCGAGTGCGATCGCAAGAGAAATCCCGGAGATGAGCAGGTGCTCGAGCAGCCGATTCGGAATACCACGAGGCCCGTCCCAATGCGTCGGGTCTGTGAGCCACGTGAACCCCTGGCTGAGGATGTCCATCAGGTGACCCGCTCGGCTGCCACTCGGGCCCACGGCGTCGCCCGGTTCTGCAGCTGGACGAACACGATATCGGCGGCGATGGCGAGCAGGATCGAAGGGATGGCACCGAAGTAGATCTCGGTCGGAAAGCCGATGTCATAGCCAGCGAAGATGAAGTAGCCGAGCCCGCCGAAGTTGTCACCCAGGATCCCGGAGACGGTGACGAGTCCTATGGTCGAAACGCTGGCCAGCCGCAGGCCGGCCACGATGAGCGGGATCGCCAGGGGGAACTCCACCTCCCACAGGCGCCGCCGGCGCGTGAACCCCATTCCATCCGCAGCCTCGAGGACGTCCGTCGGAACGCTGTCGAGCCCCGCGGCGATGTTCCGCACGAAGATCAGAAGCGTGTACATCACCA
The DNA here is from genome assembly GCA_038237595.1 of Candidatus Limnocylindrales bacterium. Lineage (GTDB taxonomy): Bacteria > Chloroflexota > Limnocylindria > Limnocylindrales > CSP1-4 > JAFMJV01. Next base: position 8,084 of record JBBRYO010000102.1, read on the forward strand.
GCGGGACCTCCACGGTGGTCGTGGTAAGACCCGTGACCGGGACAAGGGCGACGAAGACGGCCACGCTTGGGATCGTGAAAAGGATGTCCGAGATCGCCAGGATCGGCCCGTAGGTGGATCGCCGGCGCACGGCCAGGATGGCGAGGCCCAGCGAGATGACGAAACCGATGACTACGGCGATGCCGGCCAGCCAGATGTGCTGCACCAGTCGGTAAGACAGATCGTCGAGGTGGTCGACGATCCACCCGACGTCCATCAGCCAGCCGCCGCGGCTGGCTCTGGGGCGGCGGGGCTCGTCGAAGGCGTCGGGCCGGTCGTCAGCTGCTCGCTGATGTCGGCGATGCTGATGATGCCCAGCACCCGTCCCTGGCGGTCGATCACGATGCCCGACTGAACGCCGGCCGCGATCAGCATCGAGAGAGCGTCCTTCGCCGTGGTCTCGCGGTCGAGGAGTGGGGACATCGGGACGGCGGGATCGGCCGACAGCGAGCCCGAGGTCGGGAGCTTGTCCCGGTCGACCCAGCCGATGGGACGGTTCTCGGCGTCGACCAGCAGCAGGTAGCGGTCGGCCTGCGAGGTGATGCGGCTGCGGACCTCGGGGGCATCGTCGCCGGCTCGTGCCGTCATCGGCTTGCCGAGCGGAAGGTCGCCTACATGGATCAGCGACAGGCGCTTGAGTCCGCGATCGGCGCCAACGAAGCGAGCCACGAAGTCCGACGCCGGGTTGGAGAGGATCTCCTCCGGTGGCCCGAACTGGGCCAGCTTGCCGCCCACCTCCATGACCGCGACCAGATCGCCGAGCTTGATCGCCTCGTCGATGTCGTGCGTCACGAAGAGGATCGTCTTGGCGAGGCCCTCCTGGAGGCGGAGGAACTCGTTCTGGAGGCGTTCGCGGACGATCGGATCCACGGCGCCGAAGGGCTCGTCCATGAGCATGACCGGTGGGTCCGTGGCGAGTGCCCGCGCCACGCCGACACGCTGGCGCTCACCGCCGGAGAGCTGGGTCGGGTAGCGGTCCCGGTAGACGTCGGGTTCGAGGCCAATGAGGGTCAGCAGCTCGTCGGTGCGCTTGCGCTGTCGCGCGGCATCCCAGCCGAGGAGCCGCGGCACGACCGAGACATTGGCCCCGATCGTCAGGTGCGGGAAGAGCCCGACCTGCTGGATGACGTACCCGATGCGCCGGCGCAGCTGGATCGGGTCTTCCGTTGCGATGTCGCGACCGTCGATCAGGATGCGCCCGCTGGTCGGCTCGATGAGCCGGTTCACCATCTTCAGACTGGTGGTCTTGCCGCAGCCCGACGGCCCGACCAACACGCAGATCGTCCCCGCGGGGACCGTCAGGCTCAGGTCGTTGACCGCACCCGGACCCTTCTGGCTCGGGTCGTACAGCTTGGTGACGTGCTGGAACTCGACGGTCGCGCCGCCGGCCGTCGTCCCCGACGGGGTGCCCGCGCCCGCTCTCGCGGTCGGGGGTTCGGGCTGAACATTGGGAGTGGTGGCCTGCATGGCCGCACCGTAACGGACGAGCGCAACCGGCGCCACGTCCCTGGACCGGCTCGCGGTACCGTGACGGCCATGGAAGACCCGACGCCCGCAGCGGAGACGGTGCTCCAGCCGCCAGCCAGCGAGGATGCGGGGGATGGTGCACCTGGCTCCGCGAGCGCGATCGTCGTACCCGTGCAGACGCCCGACGCGATCGAGCGGATTCGCAGGCGCCACGATCCCTCGGCGGCCGCAGAGGCGCCGGCCCATGTCACGGTGCTGTTCCCGTTTCTGGACGCGACGCGCCTCGACGATGCGGTACATGCCAGGCTCGCAGACATCGTGGCCGGTCAGGCGCCATTCAGGGTTTCGTTCCCCAGGGGGCCGTTTTCCCAGCGTGGTCTGGCTCGAGCCCGAGCCGGCGCAGCCGTTCATCGACCTGACGCACGCAAACTGGGCCGCCTTTCCCGACTACCCGCCCTACGGCGGTGCGCACTCGAGCGTGATTCCCCACCTCACCATCGCGCTGAGCGACGACCCGGATGCGATGTCCGCAATCGAGACCCGGGTGCGTTCCGAGCTGCCGATCGCCGCGGCCCCGAGGGCGTGGAGGTCCTGGGGACCGGATCGGATGGTCGCTGGTACCGTCACTGGCGGATGCCATTCGGCGCCGGCGCCCGCGACCGCGACCGCTAGACTGCCCACCGATCCGAGGCGACTGACTCGAGCCCGACGAGGAGCCCCTGCCGATGCCCCTGCACCTGCGCGCCGAAGCCGGCGACTACGCGCCGCTGGTCCTGCTGCCCGGCGACCCGAACCGCGCGACGCGCATCGCCTCGATGTTCGACGGCGGGCTGGAGAAGACGCGCAAGGTCAACGAGCATCGCGGGCTGTACGGGTACACGGGC
>JBBRYO010000103.1:0-10461 GCA_038237595.1 Candidatus Limnocylindrales bacterium
CTCCTGGTAGAAACGGAGCGCGCGCTCCATGTCCGAGACCGTGATGCCACCATGAAAGAAGCCCGTGATCGACGCCAACCCCATCGCCTCCGCTGCGCTGCCCGAACGCCTACGCCTCTGCCGTCGATACGCCCGCAACGGGGTCCGACGGGTGGGCCGCCAGTGGCCAGACCTCGATGGTCAGCCAGGGGAACAGCGGCAGTGACGACAGCGCGACGTGGAGCGCGGATGCGTCCGCTGCCTCCCACAGGCCCCAGTTGGCGCGTTGGCCGGGGATGCGCCAGAGACGTCGAACGATCCCCTGGTCCGCCAGCTCGCGGGCCCGGACGCGCTCGGCCCCCTCGATCCGCGCGTGGTCCTCGGGGTCACCCTCGGCCGGCCATCCGTTCTCGATGTGCACCAGAAATTCCATCTGAATCGACTCCGCTGCGGATGCCGGCTTCGCGGCTCGGCCCGCAGGCTATCATGGCTGGAAACGCTTGCACCACGATTGCACAGGCTCTTCAGCACACGTCGCCGGAGGAACGGATGCGGATCGCGATCGAGATGCCCAAGCTCGGCTACGACATGGAGTCGGGCAAGATCGGGGCCTGGACGAAGAAGGTCGGCGACACCGTCGCGCGTGGCGACGTCATCGCCGAGATCGAGACGGAGAAGTCGACCGTCGAGATGGAGGCGCTGGCCGGCGGCACGCTGGTAGAGCAGGTGCTCGCGCCCGGCGAGGAAGTCCCCGTCGGTACCGTTATCGGCTATCTCGACGACGGATCCTGACGGCGCCTTCGCGATGACCGAGGGCCGCCGCCCCGTCACGCTCAGCAGGATGCGCCAGGCCATTGCCCGACGCATGACCGAATCGAAGCGCTCAGCGCCGCACTTCTACGTCGCGCGCGACCTGGAGATGGACGCGGCGTTCGACGCCCTCGAGGACCTCAACCGTGGACGTCCCCGGGAGGAGCGCGCGAGCGTTACGGCGCTCCTCGTAAAGGCGCTTGCAACCGCGCTCGCGGAGCATCCGGCCTTCAACGCCGTCTGGAACGGCGAGGTCCTTGAGCAGGTCGACGCGATCAATATCGGCGTGGCCATCGACCTCGAGGACGGAGGCCTGATCGCTCCGGCGCTGCTGGGCTGTGAGGCGCTCGACGTCGACGGGATCGGGACGGCGCTGCGCGATCTCGTCGCGCGGACGCGGGGCGGCAAGCTCCGGGCGGCGGAGATCGCCGAGGGCACCTTCACGTTGACGAACCTCGGCATGTTCGGCGTGACCGGCTTCACCGCGATCATCACGCCGCCCCAGGTCGCGACACTGGCAACCGGAGCTACCGAGCCGCGTGCGGTGGTTCGGGGTGGGGAGGTCGTGGTGCGCCGGATCATGACGGCGACGCTCTCCTGCGATCACCGCGCCGTGGATGGAGCCGCCGCCGCGCGGCTCCTGGCGACGCTGGCCGAGCGGCTGGCCGCCGCGCCCGAGTGGGTCGGCGGCTCGCGCGTCGCGGCCGGCTGACCTCGACCGGAAATGCTCGCCGGCGCATCCAGGGTCGACATCAGCCGGCCGCCGCCGATGGACGTGGTCGGCTACGTCCGGCGAGCGGTGGCGCCACGCGCGTTCGCGGAACCATTGCTGGCGACCTGTTGCGTCCTGCGTGACGGCGGCACGACGGTGGCCATCGTCGGTGCGGACCTCGTCGGCATGCCGCCCCGGTTCGCCATCGCCTCCGGCGCGCCGTGGCGGACGCGATTGGCGCCGAGATGGACGGCGGGCTCACCCGCAGTCGAGCAACAGTAGCAAGATCGCGCGGTCCCTCAGCCCGGCGAGCGCGAGCAGCCGCCGCATGGCATCGTCGCCGATCGGCTCGACCAGCGTGTCGGCACGCGCGGCTTGCGCAGCGATCGCAGCGCGCTGGCCTGAAAACGTCGGGCAGCGCCATGAGCGAAGGCGTGCTGGATCGAACGCTGCCGAAGAGGAGTGCTTCGATGATTGCGCGGCTGTGGCGAGGATGGACGTCGCCAACGCTCAGGGTCGGCGCAGGCCATCGACGATGGCACTCTCGAGCTCTATGACGACCGAGGCGTAGCTGTGGATAGAGTCCAGGATCGCCTGGCGCGGGCCGCGGCGCCATTCGTCGCTGGCGTAGAACGCGTCCTCGCTGCTGTGGAGATGTTCGAGATTGGTGTAGGCCCGGATCAGGTAGTAGGAATCATCGCCGTTCAGTGAGGGCCCAAAGGCCACCACGTCCACACTCTGGCCGTGCAGCAGCGGTACTGATCGCTCCGCCACGAGGCGATGGAAATGGGCCGCCGTCCCCGGTTTGAGGTTGTAGGAACGGATCTCAACGAGGCGCGTCGGGGGTGCATTCCCGACCGGGCCCGGCTTGGCATGAGCGGTCATCGCGGGCGTTTGGTCAATCGACCGCAAAGGCTGCATGCCGCGGTTCTCCCCCCGCGGCATGCAGCGCAGCGCGACGAACCTGATGGGCCCATCGACCCTCCGGTCCGTGGCTCTGCCAGGATCCCGCTGCCGGATCACATCTGGTCGCCGGCAGCTTGGCGTGGTGGCGAGACGCGGCTCAGCAATGTCTTCGGCAAGGCCTACCCAGGAAGGTCACCGAAGCGCCGGTTCCCGCCTCGGTCGCCTGACCCGTGATCTCGCCTGCATCGTTGATGTCATTGGCGTAGATGAGGTGACCGGCATAGGTCGGCCCGACGAGGTCGTTCAAGTCCGTCACGACCCCGTGCTGCCAGAGAACGGCACGGCAGCCGCCGGCCCCGCATGAGAGGCCAACCACCTGGCCGCGAGCGTTGATGCCGAGGGCCTGGCTAATCGTGTCTTCATCAAGCGTAGGGAGAGCCTGCAACCCACCGCTCCTCGTCCACAGGAAGGCGCGCGCATTGAACGCGCCGTTCTCGTCACCAGGCGGGTTCGAGAAACCGACGACGTCACCGTGACGATTGATGGCCATCGGTGTGTTCCACGACACGCCGCCGAGGCTGCCGATGTCGGTCACTGAGCCGTTCTCCCAGAGCACGGCGTGACGAGCACTGAATCGCCCGACGGCGTTATCGCAGATGCCCGAGATCCCCACGACCTGACCGCGGTCGTTGATCGCCGTCGCGGCGCTGACCGTGTCACCCGGAAGTGGAGGGAGCTCATGGACGAGATTGCGACCCGTATCCCACAGGACAGCGCGGAACTGGAGCACCTGGGGCAGGTTGCAGGTTGGGTCGTGGACCGTGTTCTCTGCCCAGCCGACGACCTGACCCCGGTTGTTGAGGCCGGCGGCAAAGCCGTGGGTGCCTCCAAGCGTTGGAAGCCCCTTCATGACGCCGTGCTCCCAGACGAATCCTCGACAGACATGGCCGGTGGGATCACCGGGGAAGAATGCCGAGCAGCTCCAGCGCTCATGCAGAAGGTCCATGTCGGCCATCTCGGCGACACCCGCGACCATCCCCCTCGTGTTCTTCACCGGCCATAGGACTGCGCTATTGGGCCCACCGAGCGTGCCCAGGTCGACGGTGGATCCACGCACCCAGAGGGTGGCGTGCACAGTGGCGTCTCCCGGCAGATTCGAAAAGCCGGCGATCCAGCCACGGTTGTTGACGCTGCTCCCCGCGCTGGCTGTTCCCCCGAGCGACCCGAGGTTGGTGACGTCGTACGTGCGTTGCCCGTGATCGTGGGCGATCGCTGGCAGAGTCCCGCCCGCGGCGAGGATCAGGAATACGGGAAGGACGAGCCGGGCCCGTCCGATCGCGGTGCGAAGCCTGATGGGTCTCATGGCGATCTCACCTCCTGGAACGGAGACACGGATGTGTGGTCCTGGGAAGAGGTCGACCTTCAATCCGAGGCTAGGAGCGGATACCGTCAATTGCTCGCCATTTCCGGACAAGATCCGCTCGACCAACGCCGTTGGCTCAGGCAGCGTCCATCCTCGCGTCGGGAATTCGGTGGTCCGCGTCGGCATCCCAGATAAGAGTCGCCGCCAGGGCCCGCCATGGCCGCCAGCGCTCGGCCAACGCGCCGATCTCGGATGGCTGTTTCCCGGCGAGCTGCCCCAAGCGCATCTGCAACCCGGGGTCAGTCGCTGGAAATGCGTCGGGCTCACCAAGACGTAACGCGAGGTAGTGGGCGGTCCACGGCTCCAGGTCCGGAATGGCCGTGACCGACGCCACCAGATGCTCCAGGCTTATGCTCCGGTCGAGTCGAATCGTGTCGCTCGCCACGCACCGGGCGAACGCGCCGATCGCATCGCTCGATGCCCGCGTCAGCCCAAGACCGCTGAGATCGCCGGCGGCGAGCGTGTCGGGGGATGGAAACGTGTGGCTGAGACCGAGTTTCCGGAGGCCGGACACAGGTGTTCCGAGCCTGTTCACCAACCTCCCGGTCAGCGTGTTGGCCGCCGCGATCGAGACCCGTTGACTGATGATTGCCCGGACGCTCATCTCGAATGGATCCCAGGTACCCGGAACGCGAAGACCCGGCCGCGCTCGCAGCAGCGGCCCGACGATCGGATCGGCGGCCAATTGACGGGCTGGTGCGTCCAAGTCGAAATCGAGGCTGGCGACACGCCGAGCGCGCTCTACCACATGGATGAGCTCTTCCCAGTGGGGGAGGTGAGCCCGCAGAACGAGATGGTCGGGCCCTCCCCGAAACAGCTCCAGAACCCCCGGGTGGCCACGGACCGCGATCGTCCGTCGATAGGTCCCGCCGAAGATGTGCTCGACACCAGGGATGGCGCGCGCCGCGAAGTAGGCGACCATCGCCTCCCAGTCGAGGTCGCCGCGGAACGGCAGACGCAGCAGGAGGCCTCCGTCGGCAACGAGGCGGTCCGTCTTGCGGCGCTTCGCACGCAGATCACGCGGTGTCTCGCGGAAAACGTCCCGACAGGCATGATTGAACTGGCGAAGGCTCCCGAAGCCGGCTACGAACGCGATCTCGGTGATCGTGAGATCGGTGTCGTCGAGAAGCCGCCGGGCGAAGTGGGTTCGTGCCGAACGTGCCAGCCCGTCGGGGGTCACGCCCAGATGAGTCGTGAACAGACGGCGGAGATGCCGCGCAGATACGCCGAGCCGACGGCCAAGGTCGCTCTCATTTCCTCCGTCGCCTTCGGCTCCTCGGTCGAGCGCGCCGTCGAGGATCATGCGCACCCCGCGGCAGACAAGCTCTGGGTCAGTCCACGTAACGAGCAATGGATACCGGTACGGCCGGCAGCGCAGGCATGCCCGGTAGCCGGCCGCCTCCGCAGCGGCTGCCAGTGAGAACTTCCTGACATGATCGGCGCGAGGTTGCGCGCCGCAGCCGGGCCGGCAGTAGATCCCGGTCGTTACGACCGCGGAGAATCCTTCCACGGCGTCAGGTATAGCGGCGGTCCATCACGATGACTAGCCGGATTCGGACACTTGGCGGGACCGAGCTGACCTGTGATCGGTGCCTCGCCCATCGACTCAGGATGGTGCTCGCCGGTCGGCGCAACGTCGTCGAGAAGTCATGGTCGGGAGGCTGTACATCCGCAGGCGTCTCGTTCTTGACATCCCCGGCTCGGCAGTGCTGCTTCATCCGGTAAGCGCGAGGCCCGGCGTCCCAAGAAGCCCTTTCGCGAGAGAATTGCATACGAAATCATCTTGACTCAGATTATCTGACGCCGTACGATGTACTCATGACTCCTCTGCCGATGCCTCCCGCCTGGGACATGCCCCTCCCCGCAGCCGCCCCGCCTCCAGGCATGTCCATTTATCAACTGCCCACCGGCACGTACGAGACCCGAGCGGCCTTCGCCGTCCGCGGCGGGTCGTTCCGCGACAAGCGGCACTTCGCAGCGACCGCGATTCTGGTGCAGCACCCGAAGGGCGACCTTCTGATCGACGCGGGCTTCGGCTCCGATGTAGCGGCACACATCGCGACCATCCCACGCTTCGCGCGCGCTCCGTTTCAAGCGACCGCGACCGTGAGCCAGCAACTCGACGCCAGCGGGTATTACCGCAACCAGCTGCTCGGCGTGTTGGTGACCCACTCTCACTGGGATCACGTCAGCGGCCTCGACGAGCTGCAGGCGCCGATCTGGATGAACTCTGGTGAACGGCAGTACGCGGCTCAAGATCAGGACGGCAAGGTCTTCCGCACCGTGTCCAAGGGACACGAGATCCACGAATACGACTTCAACGGGCCGCCGTATCTCGGCTTTCCATCCAGCCGCGACATCTACGATGACGGCTCCGTCGTCATCGCCCTCGCGGGAGGACACACGACCGGTTCGATCGTCGCGTTCGTCACCGTGCCGTCCGGTCAGCGGTACGCCTTCATCGGTGACCTGACCTGGCAGCTCGACGGCATCCGCCGACGCGTTGACCGACCACTGTTGATGCGCAAACTCGCCGACAGCGACCCGGAGCAGGTGCGACAGGGTCTGCTCCGGATAATCGCCCTCGCCGACCTGGTGCAGATTGTCCCTTCCCACGACCGCGACGCCTACGACGGAATTCCCCACCTACCCACACGGATGGCACTGATCCCGACATCCGAGGCTGCCGAGCACCCGCACTGACAAACTCCATCCCCAAGGTCCGCCCCCTGCCTTCACGGCTCGCCACGCTGAGCCGTGGTTCAGTCCCAATTTCGATACCAGCGCCGGGTGGCGCGCATCTGGCTGAGCGATCCGGAGCAACGGACTCTCTGGGCGTCCATCACCGACCAGCTAAGGAATCAAGGGTCTCCTATGCACCGTCACATTTCGCCAACCGAATCACCCTTGGGTCGGGTCGAGCGCAACGCATCCAGCACGGGTCCCTCCGTTGATTCGGAAATCACCTGGCTTCTGCATCGCGCAGCCCAGCGGATGCGCGGGGCGACCGGCGAGCAAGCGGAGAAGCACGGAATTCAGCTCCGCGATTACATTGTGCTGAGCGCCCTCCATATGACCCCAAACCTTACCCAAGTCGAACTGGGAAAAGCACTCGGTTTGGACAAGACCACGCTCATGAGCCAGTTGGATCGGCTCGAGGAGATGGGCCACGTCGTCCGCCGCGGCGACCCACGTGACCGTCGCGCGCGGATCCCGGAAATCACCAGGGCAGGGAACGCACTGCGCGCGAAAGTCGCCAGCGCCTGCGCCAGTGTCGAGGCAGCCGCCTTGGACGGCGTCAGCCAACACCAGGTGTTGAAATTCCGGCGCATGCTTTTCGACATAATCGGAGACAGCGAGGACCGCGGGTCCTGCCTGTAATCGGCCACGCTGCAGTTCGAACGCTCGGCCGGGCGAATGTGATGAAAGGGCGGGGCTGCAGGCGGACAGCGTGCCGTTCGCGACACGATCTTGGCCCTGCCCCGGCCACCGGGCCAAGGCAAGCCGCGGACTCGACGGGTCGCTCATTGCCGTCAGTCAGTTCGGTCGTTCCAGAGTCGGCCCAACCGAGTACGTGAGAACATCGAAAGGTTGGACCGGAGAGCCTTGCTCTCGTCGCCGCGGCTGTGATGGCGTTGATCTCGACGTGGCTGTGGCCGGCCCGTCGCGCTGAGCCGTCCGGAGTGTCGGCGCGCAAATAACAAGCCGAACGCTCGTGAACCGGCGCCGCGTGGCTGCGCAACGGGTCGGCGACGGATGGGGCAGCCCAAGGGGGCCGCCTGTGTCAATGGCCATGTGAAAGTTCCCACCTGTGGCCATGAGAAGTTCCCACCCCGGAGGAGGTCTCAGGGCTTGATCTGACGACCACCCCCTCTCGTCCGAGCTTCCTTCATCCGGAAGCTCTCGCCCTCGGTGACGATCACGCAGGCGTGATGGAGGAGGCGATCGAGGAGCGAGACCGCGGTGGTGTGTTCGGGCAGGAAGCGACCCCAGCTCTCGAAGGGCCAGTGCGAGGCGACGCCCAGCGAACGACGTTCGTAGGCAGCGGCCACGAAGCGGAAGAGCAGCTGGGTGCCGACATCATCGAGAGGTGCGAAGCCGAGCTCGTCGATCACGATCAGGTCGTTGCGCAGCAGGCCCTCGATGAGCCGTCCCACCGAGTTGTCGGCAAAGCCCCGATAGAGCGTCTCGACCAGATCGGTGGCCGCGAAGTAGCGTACCCGCAGGCCGGCTTCCACGGCAGCGCTGCCGAGGCGCACCAGCAGGTGCGATTTGCCCGTGCCCGCCGGTCCCACGAGCACGAGGTTCTCATGGGCCCGGATCCACTCCAGGCCCACCAGGTAGTCGAAGGTCGGCCGGGGCACCGACGAGCCCATGATCTGGAACTCGTCGAGGGTCTTGGCCACGGGGAAGCCCGCCATCTTGCGTCGAGCCCGCGCGTTGGAGGCATCGCGGGCCGCCAGCTCCGCCTCAGCCGCAGCGGCTGACCTAGGGGCGGCGGCTATGTTGCTCGGCTCGTCGGGTAGGCGTCCATGTCGTGGGCCCGTGCCACAGTGGCCATTGCCTCAGGCGTATCTGTCCCGCTTCGAAACAGGTTCCGCATGTCGTCGAAGTAGCCGTCGAACGAGGCAGGGGAGATCGCCAAGACGCGGCCGCCTAGCGGCCCTGCGCGAAAGCCGTGGACTACTCCTGGCGGAATGAAGACAACCGATCCAGGGCCCACATCGATGTCGCCGTCGGCCGTATGAAACTGGTAGTCGCCTTCGATGATGAAGAATGCCTCCGGCTCATGGAGATGGACATGCGGCGAATTCTCGAAGTTGGCGGGCTGTAGTCCGACGGTGAGCATCCACCGATTCGCGGTGTCCTCGGCAGCAACGACCCGCCGGATCTCGGCGCCGCGAAAATCGAACGACGACCCTTCGTCGGGACGCACGATACGAACCCGCGGTGCTGTCATATCTTCGCCCGCGTCCGATCGGTTTCCGACATCCGCTCGACCCACTCGGCGCGCCACGCCGGCGGCTCGAACGGCGGAGCGAAGAATGTTGTAGCCGTCAGGACCTTGCCGTCCTTCAACCGAAGGATGGAGATCACATAGGCAGTGCTTCCGTCGGGGTATGAACCGCGGCCGATCGTGGTGAATTCGTCGCCGCTACCGGCAATGCCAATCACGGTGAAGCTGGGTGTCACAAGCCATTGATCGTCAGAACCCACGATGCCCATGGGGTTCGGCCGTGGTGTCCCGCCTGGATAGTTCTCGTGGATTCGCCGATGGGCCTCGTGACCACGGATCCGCTCGCCACTCTGCGGCCATTCCTCGACGAAATTCGGATCGCGCAGCTTCTGGAGCGTCTCGTAGTCGGCGGGAATCGCGCGGAGATAGGACTCGACCACCGCGCGGTTGCTTACTCCACCCATCGGGTCACCTGCTAGTCGTTGGCCTCGGTTGAGCGAGACTGATGCGCAGGCCGCCGCATCGTGGTGCATCATCTCACCCCGCGGCCCCACCGACGACTGGGAGTCTGCTCGACAAGACCTCTGGGCGCTCAGGTCTGCGGCTCTCCGAAAGTAGACGCGCGGTCTGCTGGACCAGGGGGACCACTGCGCCATCACGAGGCCCTTCGAGTACGTTGGTGTCCCTTGAGTTGGTGTAACAGCGGATCGGTCGACGAAGGAGTCGGCCACCGGGTCATTCTCACGACGTTGGAGTTAGGAACCGACGTCGATGGAGGTGAACCCGATGGCCGATGACAGGATGGCCGCCCTCGAGCTGCTGCGCAAGGCCGCCGCGGACGGCGACCTCGACTTTCTGCGGGAGGGAGTGAGGGTGCTGACTGGACTGGTGATGGACGCCGAGGTGAGTGCCCAGATCGGGGCCGGCCACGGCGAGCGCGCTCCCGACCGACGCGTCACGCAGCGCAACGGCTACCGCGAGCGGCGCTGGGACACCCGCGCCGGGACCATCGAGCTGCAGATCCCCAAGCTCCGCGACGGGAGCTACTTCCCGTCCCTGCTGGAGCCGCGCCGGCAGGCCGAACGGGCGCTCCTCGCGGTGGTCCAGGAGGCCTACGTCGGGGGCGTCTCGACGCGCCGCGTGGAGGAGCTCGTGGCTGCCCTCGGGGTGGCCAACATCAGCCGCAGCGAGGTCTCCCGCATCTGCGCGGGGCTCGACGCCGAGGTCGACGCCTTCCGCTCCCGGCCGCTCGACCCCGACGGCTACCCGTACGTCTTCTGTGACGCCCTCTACCACAAGGTCAGGGAGGGCGGCCGGGTGGTGTCCATGGCCACGCTCATCGCGATCGGCATCGGCAGCCGCGGCGAACGCACGGTGCTGGGGGTCGAGGTGGCCGCTGCCGGCGGTGACGAGGGCGCCCACTGGCTGCCCTTCCTGCGCTCGCTCACGGCGCGCGGCCTGCTCGGCGTGCGGCTCGTCATCAGCGACGCCCATCCGGGGCTGGTGGCGGCCGTGGGCGCCACGTTCCTGGGTGCCGCCAGCTGGCAGCGCTCATCGGTCCACACTCGCTCGGGATCGAGAGGTCCGGTCTCGCCCCGCGCGGAGAGCGCCTTGGCAGCGACGACCCACTGAGGTCCCACGGCAGACCCGCGCCTCCGCCCGGGTGGCAAGGCC
>JBBRYO010000104.1:0-10407 GCA_038237595.1 Candidatus Limnocylindrales bacterium
CCCCCGTCAATTCCTTTGAGTTTTAGCCTTGCGGCCGTACTCCCCAGGCGGGACACTTAATGCGTTAGCTACGGCACTGGCGGGGTTGATACCACCAACACCTAGTGTCCATCGTTTACAGCTAGGACTACCGGGGTATCTAATCCCGTTTGCTCCCCTAGCTTTCGCGCCTCAGCGTCAAGAACAGGCCAGAAAGTCGCCTTCGCCACTGGTGTTCCTCCCGATATCTACGCATTTCACCACTACACCGGGAATTCCACTTCCCTCTCCTGCCTTCGAGTCGAACAGTATCGAATGACCCTCCCCAGTTAAGCCGGGGGCTTTCACATTCGACTGATCCGACCGCCTGCGCGCTCTTTACGCCCAGTAAATCCGGACAACGCTCGCCACCTACGTATTACCGCGGCTGCTGGCACGTAGTTAGCCGTGGCTTATTCTCCAGGTACCGTCATTATCGTCCCTGAAAAAAGAGGTTTACAACCCGAAGGCCTTCATCCCTCACGCGGCGTTGCTGCTTCAGGCTTTCGCCCATTGAGCAAAATTCCCGACTGCTGCCTCCCGTAGGAGTCTGGGCCGTGTCTCAGTCCCAGTCTGGGTGATCGTCCTCTCAGACCACCTACCGATCGTCGCCTTGGTGAGCCGTTACCCCACCAACGAGCTAATCGGACGCAGGCCCCTCCCAAAGCGCCTTGCGGCTTTACTCACACGATCGAACGTGTGACCACATGCGGTATTAGCCACCCTTTCGGGCAGTTATTCCCCACTTCGGGGCAGGTCACCTACGCGTTACTCAGCCGTCCGCCACTAGCGACTCGAGCAAGCCCGAGTCACCCGTTCGACTTGCATGTCTCATGCACGCCGCCAGCGTTTATCCTGAGCCAGGATCAAACTCTCCGAAGAAAAGATCGGCCTTGCGGTCGGTCTTTTATTGTTTCGGGGTTTGTCCCACTCGCACACTTACCGAATTACCTGCCACTCTTCACTTGTTAAGGTGCAGCCCAGTGTCCCGGACGGACCGGGGCCACGGCGCAGCAGCCGATTGTGGCATGCCGCCTTTGGGCCTGTCAATCGCGGGTCCCTTGCTGCCTCGCCCGGACTCGACGTGGAACCCACGCGACCGGACCGGTCTGGCACAACGGACGCGTAGAGTAACCCGGACTGCCCGCGAGCGTCAACCGTGACCAATGGTCAGAACAGGCTGGTCTCCACGAGCAGGATGAAAGCCGCGGCGGAGACCCAGGAGAGCAGCGCCAGGCTGACCGATGCGGGGGTACCGAGCGGGCCCGTCGCCACCCAGAAGACGACTGCGCCAAGGGCCGCCGCGAGCAGTGGCTTGACCAGTCTCAGCAGGATCTCATTGATCAGGTTGCTCACCGATCCTGGCCGCTGCCGAACTCGCGACGGCCCTGCATGGCGCGCACCAGGGTGACCTCGTCGGCGTACTCAAGGTCACCGCCGACGGGGATGCCGCGGGCGATCCGCGTCACCGCCCCGACGTCGGGCGCCAGGCGCTCGGCGAGGTACATCGCGGTGGCCTCACCCTCCAGCGTGGGGTTGGTCGCGAGGACGATCTCCTCGTAGGGGTCGCCATCGTGACAGCGCACCGAGACCCGCTCCAGCAGCGGACGGATGCGCAGGCGATCCGGACCGACGCCGTCCATCGGCGAGATGGCGCCGTGCAGGACGTGGTAGCGACCCTTGAAGGCGCCCGTCCGCTCCAGGGCGAGCACGTCGAGCGGCTCCTCCACCACGCACAGGCGGCGATCGTCCCGATCCGGGTCCAGGCAGATGGGGCACTGCGGACCGGTGCTGATGTTGAAGCAGGTCTCGCAGAAGACGACCTCGTCTCGAACGGCGATCAGGGCCGCGGCCAGGGAGCGCGCCTCTCCATCGGGGGCCCGCAGCATGTGATAGGTGAGCCGCTGGGCCGTCTTGGTGCCCACGCCGGGCAGACGCGAGAACGCTTCGATGAGGCGCGCGACCGGCTCGACGATCGTGGTCAAGCGCCGATCACCCCATGCCGGGGATGCGGAACCCACCGGTGACGCGGGCCAGACGCTCCTCTTCAGCCTTGCGCGCCCCCTGGAGTGCGTCGGTCACCGCGGCCACGACCAGGTCCTGCAGCATCTCGACGTCCTCCGGATCGACGGTGGACGGATCGATCGTGACCGAGACGAGGTCGCGCTTGCCCGTCACCACCGCCTTGACCACACCACCACCCGCAGAGCCCTCGACGCGCAGGCCCTGGAGCTCCGTCTCGACGCGGGCCATGTCCGCCTGCATCTGTTGGGCCATCTTGGCCAGGTTTCCCATCCCCACGTCGATCTCCTCGTGTTGACTCAGGTGACGTCGGCGACGTCTGCAACGTCGCCTCCGAAGATCCGGCGCGCCTGTGCAACCAGGTCGTCGGACTCGGTGGCAACCGCCTCGAGAAGCTCGACGTTGGTCACGACGCAGCGTACGCCGATCGGACGGCCCAGCACCTGCTGGAGTCCCTCCTCGAACGCCGCGCGACGCTGCTCGGCCTTCTCGCGCAGGAAGGCGCGGTTCTCGGGAAACCCGAGGACGACCAGTCCGTCGCGGATTTCGACCGGCCGGCAGGCCTCGATCAGCGGGCGATTGGCCGGGCTCTTCGAGATCCAGGCGACGACGTCGGGCCATTTCTCGCGCAGCTGCACCAGGAGCTCGTCGGGCGGGACGGGCGCCGCGGTGCCGGCTGGCGCGGCTGACGGCCTGGCCGGGGCGGGAGCTGGAGCCGCGGTGCCGGGTGGCGCGGGTGACGGCCTGGCCGGGGCGGGAGCTGGAGCCGCGGAGGCGCCGGCCGGGGGTGCGGCGGCAGGTTTTGACGCGGCCGCGGCGGGGGCACGACTGGTAACCGGGGTCCGGTCGGGCGCCGCTGGCTGTGCTCGTGACGCGACCGCGGCGGTAACGGTCTCCGCCACCGGTCCGGCCGCCGCACCGAGCAACGCGAGCTCGAGCTGCCAGCGGTACCCGCCGAGGCCGCTGCGACTGGCGTCAATGCCGCTCAACCGGCGTGCGGCTCGGGCGAGGTCGCCGGCGCCGATCTCCGCGGGCACCAGAGCCCGGCCGCCCAGGCGCTCGATCAGACGGTGGCGCAGCCGGACGACGACCTGTTCCGCGAACGCCACGGCGTCGCGCCCGTCCGCCTCGAGTGCATCGAGGATGGCGATCCCCTCCAGGGCGTCGCCGAACGCGAGCGCCGAGACGAACCGATCTACGGCGTCGAGCTCTGCAAGACCGAGCAGATCGCGGATCGCGGAGGCGGTGATGGGGTCGTCTGCGTTGCCCAGGACCTGATCGAGCATCGACTCGGCGTCGCGCATGCCGCCGGCTGCCAGCTCGGCAATCAGCGCCAGCCCTTCCGGCTCGACCGTGCGGCCTTCCGAGGCGAGGATGCGCTCCATCTTGCCCTCGATCTCGGCCACGGAAAGGGGACGGAACGTGAACCGCTGGAGGCGCGACACGACCGCCGGCCGGATCTGGCTCGGGTCGGTGGTGCAGAAGATGAACAGGACGCCGGGAGGCGGCTCCTCGAGCGTCTTGAGGAGGACGTCCCAGCCCTCCTTGATGCGCTGGACTTCGTCGATGATGAAGACCTTGTGACGCAGGTCCGAGGCCGTCGTGTAGACGCGCGGCAGGAGCTCGCGCATGTCATCGACGCGGTTGTTCGAGGCAGCATCCAGCTCCACTACGTCGAGCGCGCGACCTTCACGGATCGCGACGCAGGACGGGCACGCGTCGTCTGGTTCACCGTCGACCAGGTTCGTGCAGTTGACCGCCTTGGCGAGGATCCGCGCCATCGAGGTCTTGCCCGTTCCTCGGGGTCCGACGAAAAGGAAGCCATGCCCGAGCCGGTTCAGCCGGACGGCGTTGCGGAGCGTCTCCACCACCGCCGGCTGGCCGACGATCTGGGCGAAGGTCTGCGCGCGGAATCGACGGTAGATCGCCTGGTGCGGGACGGTCTCGGAGAGGGTCTGGGCCACGCGTGAAGTGTAGAGCGGCCGGCTCCCCCGCTGGCCTCGCGAGTCCTCAGGCCCCCGGATCGGCCTGATCGGGGGTCATGCCCGGCGTTGGAAAGTAGGAGACGACGCTGGACCGAACTGCCTCGATGGATCGCAGGCCGAACCGGAGTTGCAGGAAGAAAAGCGTCCCAAACGCGAGGACTCCGATCCCCAGGACGAGCACGGGAATCAAGCCCAGCTCGAGGCCGATCGCGGCTGTGAGAACGGCTGCGACAGCGCTGTTGATCACCGAGAACAGGGCCGGCAACGTCTTCAGACCGTGAGCGATCTCCTCCCGAGGGCTGAGCTCTTCACGCGCGCCGAACTGCGACGATGTGCCCAACCAGTCGTCGTGAGGGCTCGATGCCAGATAGGGACCGATGCCCGCGTCCAGCTCCAGGAGGCCATGCTGCACGCGGTTGAGCGCCTGAACAATCTGCAGATCCAGGTTGTTGAGCTCCGCGATGCGGCCGAGCGTCACGAGGCCGGCATACAGCACGACCGGGAGGAGCAGCAGGGCGAACACGAGGAAGCCCTGGCCGAACGCGGTCGCCTGGGCGGCGAGGGCGATCGCGACCACGGCGCCGGAGAGGACGGCCAGATAGACGGGCCCACGGCTGGCAGCGTCACTCCAGACCTGGGAGCGATGCGCGCCGCGACGCTCGGGCGATATCGGTCGCGGAGCGCGTCGGCAACCGGCTGCGAGACCTGGATGCGGTTCGTGACCGAGGTCGACTCGAGCCGGCTCGCGACGTTCACGGTGTCACCCCAGAGGTCGTAGGCGAACTTGCGACTACCGATCACACCGGCTACCAGCGGCCCGCCGTGGATACCGATGCGGATCTGACAGGTACCGTCGGTCTCCCGTACGACATCGAGCATATCGAGCGCCAGGTCGGCCGCGGCGGCACTCGGATCCGAGGCCACGTCGTCCAGTCCGGCCGCGGCCATGTAGGCGTCGCCGAAGGTCTTGATCTTCTCCACGCCGTGCGTCTCGCACGCGGGCGTCGAAGCGGGAGTACAGGCGGTTCAGCTCGTGCACGAGGCCAGGTGCCGCCAGGCGCGCGGCAATCGCGGTGAATCCCACGAAATCGCCGAACACCACCGCCACGTGTTCGTGGGAGTCGGCGATGAGCGTCTCCCGGGCATCGAGTCTCGCCACGATCGGCGCCGGAAGGACGTTGAGCAGCAGCTCGCGGGAGCGCTGCCGCTCGACGTCCAGGTCGGACATGCGCCGGTCGAGCAGGCGCGCCGTGAAGTTGCCGTGCACCCTCCGTCGACCGGGACGCTCGTGGGCCCTGCGAGGCGATCGGCTCGGATCAGGCCGATCCGCGGCACCCGGCGAGCAGCGCTTAACGCTGCTTCCTTCCGGACCTGACGTGGTTCACGCGTCGCCGCTGCGCGGGACCCGATCCTCAACGTCGATCGCCCCGTCGGCATCCGCGGGCGCGGGCCTCGGGAGGGAATTCAGCCCTGCTGGAGCGGATTGCAGGTACAGGGCACCGCTAGTTCCCCGCCTAGCACGGCCCGGCAATGATAGACCGCGCCGACCCCGAAGGACCGGCGCGGTCGAAATGGCCCGGGTAACGCCCTCCAGTTGCCTAGCGGTACTGGAGCTGGAGCATCAGGTCCGCGCTCGAATCACCGTCGGCGGTATGGTATGAGCCACCGGGTGAAAGCGGCGGGGAGAACAAGAGCTGCGGCCCGCCTCCCGAGTTGTGGATGAAGCCTGGCTTGCGGGCCATGACGGCGATGTAGTCGCCTTGGTTGACATGAACATTGACGGTGAACGATTGGATGATGCGGCCGGATGGGATGCCCGGGCAATGGGCGCCAACTCTGCGGTCCCGGCGTGACGCGCACAAGATCAGAGCGCGGAGCCGGGGCGAGCCGCGATCGACCCTGGGAACGGGTGGCGGAGAGGGAGGGATTCGAACCCTCGATGGGTTGCCCCATACCGCATTTCCAGTGCGGCGCCCTAGGCCACTAGGCGACCTCTCCGCGGAAGGAATCCCGGCCACGTGGAAACCGGGGCCAATGGTTCGGCGTGTGCTTCGGCGCGTCGTGGCGGAGAGGGAGGGATTCGAACCCTCGGTGCTTGCGCACACCGCTTTTCGAGAGCGGCACCATCAACCACTCGGACACCTCTCCGCGGGAGAGGATAGCAAAGGGCTCCCGGCCGGCCGCCACCGCGCCTTGGCGGCAAGGGATGCGTGAGTCGCGCCAGGCCGCCGCCGGGCCGGACCACCCCTAGCGTGTGGCGACTCCCCGGGATGGGCCACCGCGGGCGGCAGGAAGCGCGGGCACGAGCTCACGGGCCTCCTCCTGGAGGATCCCGGAAACGACGCGCAGGCGTCGCGACAGGCCCTCGGCGTCAGCCAGCTGGAAGACCGATCCGCACGCGCCGGCGACCGGATCGGCAAGCGCGTACACGACTCCGTCCGCGTCGCTCTCGAGTAGCGCGCCGACGCACATCATGCAGGGCTCGAGCAGCGTGTAGACCGTGACGCCAGCCAGGGAGGTGCGGCCGAGCCGCTGCGCCGCTTCGCGCAGGGCGACGATGACCGCGTGCGCCGTCGGGTCGCCCGTGCCCAGGACCTGGTCCGAGCCGCTGGCGACCGGCGCATCGTCGAGAACGGCCACGGCGCCATCGCATCGCTCGCCGCGCGCGGAGGCCGAGGCGGCTTCGGCGAGGGCATGGCTCATGTACAGCTCGTAGCGCATCAGCGCCGCATCGTACACCGGGCCGACTGGCGCGCTACCATCGCCGACGCCGCGTTCCCAGGCGCGACGTGCCCCGTCAGCGCGCTTCAATCGAGGTTCGAATGGCCCGCCAGCCACGGATCGGCATCCTCACCGGCGGCGGTGACGTGCCCGGCCTCAACAGCGTCATCAAGAGCGTCACGTACCGCGCCACCGAGCTCGGCTACGAGGTGCTCGGTATCCGGCGCGGCTGGGAGGGATTGACGCACCACCGACCCGATCTGCCGCGCGATCCGGCCTACATCATGCCCCTGGACCGTGCCACGACGCGGACCATCGACCGCACCGGCGGCACGATGCTGCACACCTCGCGGACGAACCCGCGGAAGATGACCGCGGACCGGCTGCCACCGCACCTCTCGCCCGAGCAGGCGGCCGCGCTGACCGTTGACGGCGTCACGTTCGACCTGACGCCGGTGGTCCTCGAGAACATCCAGCGCCTCGGGCTCGACTACCTGGTCCCGATCGGCGGCGACGACACCCTCAGCTTCGCGGAGACGCTCCACGAGCAGGGCATCCCGCTGATCGCGATCCCCAAGACCATGGACAACGACGTCCAGGGCACCGAGTACTGCATCGGCTTCTCGACGGCGATCACGCGCGCCAAGGAGCTCATCAACCGCCAGCGCACGACCCTTGGCTCACACGAGCGGATCGGCGTCTTTCGCATCTTTGGACGCGACTGCGGCTTCACCGCGCTCTACACCGCCTACGTGACCTCTGCCCGTTGCCTGATCCCCGAGGCCCAGTTCGATCTCGATCATCTCGTCGAGATCCTCGCCGACGACCACCGCCTGAACCTCAGCCACTACGCATTCGTGATCGCCGCCGAGGGCGCCATCTGGAAGGGCGGCTCCATCCAGGAGGTGGGCGAGCCGGACGCCTTCGGCCATCGGCACAAGGCCAACGTCGCCGAGGTGCTGGCGGCCGAGATCCGGCAGCGGACCGGGATCGAGACGGTCTTCTCCGAGCTGACCTACGACCTGCGTTCGGGCGAGCCCGATTCGCTCGACCAGATGGTCGCGATCACCTTTGCCAACGTGGCGATGGACCTCATCGCGGACGGGGCACGCGGTCGGATGGTGGCGATCCGCGACGGGAAGTATGCCCATTCCTCGCTGCCCGATCCGGCGCTCGGGGCCCGCCACGTGGACCTCGACCTGATGTACAACGCCGAGCGCTACCGGCCGCGCTACGTCGGGCTGCTGGGCCATCCGCTGCTCCTGGGACAGTCGCTCGCCGCGGTGGAGTAGCCACCCAGATCGGCCACCTCGAGTCCTCTACGCTCGGGGCGGATGAAGCAGAGCGGACGGGGCGAATCGAGCGCCGACCTGATTCCGCTCTTCGAGCACGTTGAGGTCGACGGCAGCCGCCTCTGCGTCCGCGCCGCAGCACCGCTACAGCAAGCGTTCGTCCGTCGAGCAGCGGGGCACGACGGCGACCCGTTCGCCCTCATCGTGGTGGTGCTGCTCCTCCTGTTCGGTGGCGTCGGATACGGGAATCGCAGCTCATGGGGGAGAGGCTGCAGCGGGTGACTCGGCCTCCTCGGCACTGTCCTCGTGATCCTGTTGTTGCTCTGGTTGCTGGGCGTGATCAAGTAGCCCGACGGGCTGCTCAGGTCTGCGAGAGAGGACCGCGAGCTTCCCGCAGCGATCGAACGGCGCGGGCCGTTAACAGCCGCGCTGCGATGGCCGAGCGCCTCACGAAGCCTTCACGGTCGCCTTCACTGCGTCCTTGGCAGCACCCAGGCCGGTCGAGGTGGCCGTCTCCAGCCACGAGTGCGAGGTACCCACCGAGACACCGCTGCCGACCTTGACGCTCAGGGTGACGGTCTTGCTGGCACCGGGCGCCAGGCTGAAGGAATACGTGCCCGCCACGACCGCGGCGGTCACGACGGTGGCGCCACTCTTGTAGGTGGCCGTGAAGCCGCTACTCGAGCCCAGCCCCTTGAGGCTGAAGGTGTCGTTGGTGAATCCGTCGTTGGAGACCTTGATCCGGAAGGTGCCGGTGTTGTTGCGGTGGACCGTCAGGCTCCTGCTCTGGCTGGCGCCGGTGGCGTTGTAGACGTTGTTACCGGCGAACGTGCCGCCGCTCGTCCCCGTGGCGACCTGGCCGTCCGGTTGCCGCAGGCGGAAGGACGCTGCATACGCGTTCTGCGCGCCGTCGCCGATCGAGGAATCGGTGCCGCCGAGATAGAGCTTCGATCCAACTACCGCGAGCGCGAACATGCCGGTGTTGAGTGAGATCGGTCCATCTGTACCGGCTGTGTTGGAGCCGACGTTCGTCCAGGTTCCGCCCTTGAAGGCGGCGATTCCGTCCACCTTCGCCTGCCCGCCCGCGTTGTTGAAGTAGCCAGTCACGAAGACCGTTGGTCCGTCGACGATCAGGCCGTAGATCGAGTTGCCGCCGTCGCCGAACTCGCTGCTGGAGCCCATCGCCGACCAGGTGGATCCGTTGAAATGGGCCACCTTGTCCGCGTTGGGATCGCCTGCCGCGTTCGTGAAGTCACCGCCGACGTACAGGTCATTGCCCGAGACGGCCATGCTGCGAACACGGTTGTTCAGCCCGCCGCCGGCGCCGACGGCGCTCCACGACGTTCCTCCCGTCCAGCGGGCGACGAAGTCGGCCGCTCCGACGCCGGCCGCGTTGGAGAAGCTGCCACCGACGTCGGGGCCGCCCGACCCATCCGGGAGGAGGCTGGAGACCTCGGAAGAGAAGCTCGCCGTCGATGCGGTACCCGTCACCCTCCCGCGAGATCGCCCTGCTTCGGAACTCGATCGTCGGATGGTGCTCGACGTCCAGGAAATCCTTTGCCTCGAGGATCGCCGCGAACGCCGGGAGGGACGTTTCGAGGCTGGTCGCGTCGATCACCACGCCGGCGGTCGATCGTTCGAGGGCGTCGCGATGGATCGTCAGCTCGCCCTGATGCAGGTGAACGTGCCCTTGAGCACCACGCCCATCTGGCGTGCTGTGAACGAAAGACGAGAGCCGCGGGTCCACGACCCATCGGGATTCCATGGTGTGCAAGGGTAAACCCGTCGAGCGCGCGTGCTGTGGCCCGGGTTGCGCGCCGCGGTCAGTCGTGGAATGCCTGGAGGCGCTCCCGTTCGGACTCGACCTCGTCCCGCAACTTGCCATCCAGCGGTTCGTAGGGATCCAGCTCCACGCTGCCCTTGCGCAGCGACCATGCGCCGGCAACGACGCCATCGACGAGGTACGTGCCCACGGAGAACGGGTTGCGGTTGCTGAAGATGCGCGGCCGGTACTCCTCCGGCACGATCCCGGCCCGCCGGGCGTGGATCAGCAGACTGTTGTCCCAGTGGGGCAGGAAGCGGACCGGCGCTGGCGCTTCGGGATCGGCAAGCGTGGCGTTCGGAAGGTCGAACAGCTCGCGGCCGGACTCGTCCCGGTGGCGGACGAGCGCCATCCCCTCGCCGATCCGCTTCACGGTCGTGACGGGCAGCCCGGCCCATGAGGCGATGTCCCGCCACGCGGCCGGGCCGAAGCCGCGCAGGTAGGCCGTGACGATATGCCGAAGACCGTCGTCTTCGCGGGCGTCACAGGGTCCGACCCAATCGTCGGCCAGCCCAAGGCGATCCGCGCGGCGGCGCTCCCAGGTGCC
>JBBRYO010000105.1:0-10333 GCA_038237595.1 Candidatus Limnocylindrales bacterium
CGACGTCGGAGAAGTAGCCGCCGACATAGACGTCCGTCCCGGAGAGTGCGATCGCACTGACCGTGCGGTTGGTGCCGGGTGAGCCAAGGGCGGACCAGGCTGCGCCGTTCCATTTGGCGATGTCGAAGCCCCCGGCAATTGCGAAAGAGCCACCCACATAGAGGTAGGTGCCGGAGAGGGCAAGGGCACGGACCTCTCCATTCAGCGCTCCGTTGCCGGCGCCGTCCGAGCCGAGTCCCGCCCAGTTGCTGCCATCCCAGCTTGCGACATAGTCGGCGGTTGCGATGCCTCCGGCGTCCGTGAATGAACCGCCCACGAAGAGGCCGTTGCCCAGCGCCGCCAGGACCAGGACGGCACCGCTGAGCGCCCCGCCGCCCGCTCCATTGGAACCCAGGGGCAACCATTGAGTCCCGGTCCAGCGCACGATTCGGTCGGCAGTCGAGATGCCCGCGGCGTCGGTGAAAGACCCACCCACGGACAGATCGCTGCCGGAGACGGCCAGGGCGTGGATCTCGGCGTCGAAAGTCCCGTTGTAAAGGCCGACCGCTGACCATGTGCTTCCGTTCCACCTGGCGAGGTTGTCGGCCTCGGCGATGCCAGCGACGTCGCTGAAGTTGCCACCCACGCAGAGATCAGTGCCCGAAACGGCCAGGGCGTTGACAAGGCCGTTGATCGCACCGTCGCCCAACCCGTTCGAGCCCAGGGCGGACCATGAGATGCCGTTCCATTTCGCGACCGCATCGGCTGCCGCGACGCCGCCGGCGTTGCTGAACTTGCCGCCGACATAGACGTCCGTCCCGGAGAGTGCGATCGCTAGCACGTAGAAATCGAGGGCACGTCGCCGAACCCGTTCGACCCCAGGGCCGACCACCGGCCGGTGGCGGAAGGGGGCGTGGCCGCGTTGCGACGTGCGAAGCGGGGGGCCTCACCCCTGGAGAGGTCATTGGTAAGGGTCCAGGCACTGGTATCGACGGTTCCAGTGACACCGGCAGCACCGTGGTAGGTGCCATCGCTGCCAAGCGCCGCGGACATTGCGGCGCCACCGAGCTCTGATGAACGGTTCACGGGCGCCGATGGCGCCGCTTCTGTGCGCGCAGCGACGGGTACGGTGGGGAGGAGCGCTGCTGAGAGCACGGCCAGCGTGATCGCTCGCATTCGGGTCGGGCTTCTCATCACACACCTCAGTCCATTAGATCCCTCGCACATCTGGTCCGGGCTTGGCATGAAGGATGGTGGTTACGAGGCAACGGTTCAATTCTCAGGTTGCGCCACACGGCCGAGTAATCGTGGCGTTCCAGCGGCGGGTTGGAGGCCGCGGGACGGAACGCCGGCTTCTTGCGCTGCTCTACCCCGCCCGCCTGCCCACCAACTTGACGGCGTCACGCTTGCTCGGGTTGGCAACCGAGGTGAGCGTCACCAGTCGCGCCACGCTGGAGCCCACCGCGGCATTGGACCTGACCTTGACCCTGACGGTGATGAGATACGAGCCGCCCGGAGCCAGGAAGGGCGTGAGGTAGGTGCCGGCAACGACGGCTGAGGTGATGTCGGTGACTCCGCTGAGGTACGTCACGGTGTACTGGCTCGTCGCGGCGCCCGTGGCCTTCACCTTGAACCGGTCAGCACTCGTCGTCGAGTCATTCTGGATGGAGACGCCGTAGGTGATCGTGGCGCCTCGGGCCGCCGAACCGGTTCTGGTCTGGCCTGCGCCGGTCGTGTTGTATACGTTGTTGCCGGCGAGCGGGCCGCTGGTGCCGAGCCGGATCCGGCCGTCCGGCTTGCGAGAGCCCGGCAGTCCCCACCTCGCCACGTTGTCTGCCGCCGCCTTGCCCGCTGCGTTCTGGAACCAGCCCCCGACGTACAGCCAACCGCCGTGGGGCGCGAGGTTGAACACCCGGCCGAACCCGCTCGGGAAAGGACTGACCGAGCCAAGCCCCGACCATGAACCGCCGTTCCATCTGGCGACCGTGTCGGCGCTCGCGACGCCGCCGGCGTTGGCGAAAGCGCCGCCCACGTAGAGGCTGCCGCCGGCCGCCGTAAGGGAAAGAACGCTGGAACCGTCGCTGATCGCGCCATCGCCGGACCCATTCGAGCCCAGGCCGGACCATGACGTGCCGTTCCAGGCGGCGACGCGATCGGCAGTCGCCTGGCCGGCGGCATTGGTGAAGTCCCCCCAACGAACAGCACGGTCGGAGTCACTGCAAGGGTGAAGACGGCGTTGTTGAGCGCGCCGTTGCCGACTCCATCCGAGCCGAGCGAAGCCCAATTCGCGCCATCCCACCTGGCGGCGTAGTCGGCAGTCGCGATGCCGCCGGCGTCGGTAAACGTGCCGCCCGCGAAGACAAAGCCATTCAAGGACACCAGGCTGTTCACGCGATTGTTGAGTGCCCCGTCACCAGCTCCGTTGTCGCCGAGCGGCAGCCACTGGGTCCCGGTCCATCGCACGACCCTGTCGGCGGTGGAGATGCCCGCGGCGTTGGCGAACACACCGCCCACGTAGACGTCGCTGCCGGATACGGCCAGAGCGCGCACGGGACCGTCGAATACGCCGTGCGCCGCACTGACAGCGGACCAGGCGCTGCCGTTCCACTTGGCGAGGTTGTCGGCCCCGAAGACGCCTCCTGCGTCCGTGAAGTCGCCTCCAACGTACAGGTCGCCGCCCAGAACGGCCAGGGCATTGACGTTCCCCGCGAGCGGACCGTTGCCCGCTCCGTTCGAGCCCACGCCGGACCAGCTGCTGCCGTTCCATTTCGCGATCCGATCGGCCGTGGCTACGCCACCAGCGTTGTCGAAGCCGCCGCCCACGTAGACATCGCTGCCGGAGAATGCAATTGCGAGCACTGGCGGGCCGACAGCGCCGTCGCCGGAGCCATTGGATCCCAGCGCGTTCCAAGGCCCGGCGATGGGCGCAGTCAACGCGGCGTCGCGACGTGCGAAGCGCGGAGTTTCACCCGCGGACAGGTCGCTGACAAGGGCCCAAGTGCTGGCATCGACCGTGCCGGTGACGCCCGCGGTGCCGTGGAAGACGCCATCACTGCTGAGGGACGCAGCCAGATCGACGTCGTTCTCGGCCGAAGGCAGCCCGGCCGCGGCGGCTGGCATACCGGCGACGGCGGAGACGCCGAAGGGAAGAACGAGCAGCGCCATCACGAGCGCGCTCGTCTGCATGGATCGGGTGCGGATCCAGTTGCGCATGATGCACCTCAGGTCATGAAGTCCCTCGCGCATCTGGTCCGGGCGTACCCTCATGATCCGCGTCATGCGGCGGTGCTTCAATCCTCAGATTGCGCCAGATTGCACAGGGGATGCAGGACCTACCCGGTCACGAACCAATGGACCCGGGACCTCCTGTTTGTGGGCGATGCCGACAGATACGCCGTGAACGTGCGGGGGCTGCTGACGAGGTCCTTTGTCATCCGGTGGATGAACATGCCCGCCTGGCGACTCTCGAGTGAGCACAGGATCCTCGAGTCCGTAGTCAACGGGACGCCCAGCCAGGTTCGCTGGCGCATTTCCTGACCGCGAGGGATGGGCTGTGGTCCGTGGATCGAGGTGGGAAACCGGCCGGGGTGGGCATCCCTCACGCTGCGTGGCCGCTCAAGCCCGCCGAGCTCGAGCTGGATTCGCAGACGCTCTCAACCGCAGCCGGGATCGACCTCGCCGGCCCGCCCGACGACCTCTGGTTCAGCCGCCGGCCCGACGTGGTCGCGTGGTGCCCAACCGAGGCTAGACGCCGGCCTGACAAGTTTGGCGCACATTGCCGGTACCGCTCCAGCGGCATGAACCCCACACTGGGTGAACCACTCCGTCACTCCAAGGAGCCATCATGCGGCGCTCACCGCTCGCACTCTCGTTCTCCATCACCGCGCTCCTGGCACTCGCTGCGCCAGCCGTTGCGCTTACAGGTAGCGGGACTTGGAACCACCTCGGCACGAACGGCGCTGCCGGTCCCTCGCTCAACGGCGTGGTCAACGAGATGTACGCGGCGCCCGACGGCTTCCTCTATGTCGGCGGTGCGTTCAAGAACGCGGGGGGCATCGCGGCAGCCGACCTGATCGCGAAGTTTGACGGCAAGAACTGGAGCTCGATCGGGACGAGCCCGCTTTCGACGACGGGAGCGGTCTTCGCCATTGCGGTTTCAGGGAGCAAGGTCTACGCGGGCGGCAACTTCGTGGATGCCGGCGGTAACAACGCCGCGGACTACCTGGCCGTGTACGACGGCGTGAGTTGGAAGCCTTTCTGCAACGCGACCCCAAGCGCCGCCTTCAACCTCCAGGTCACAGCCCTCCAGGTCGTCGGTACCAGGCTATACGTCGGCGGTACGTTCTACAACGCGAACGCCAACCCGGACGCGGACGGCCTGATCGCCTGCGACCTCGCAACGGGGGTGATGACGACGGTCTTCAGCCCCGCCCCCAGCTCGATCGTGGTCAGCGACCTGGCGACGGACGGAACACGGCTGTACGCAGGCGGCAACTTCGCCGACCTGGGCGGCGATCTCACTGCCGATCGGGTCGCCTGGTACGAGGCCGGCGCGTGGCACGGACTCAGCAGCACAGCCATCGGTGGGATCGTCCGGAGCCTTCACACCAAGGGCACCGACGTCTACATCGGTGCAGACGGCCAGAACCTCGCCGGCGACGCCAAGGCGGACTTCTTCATCAAGTGGAACGGCTCGACCTACTCTGCCGTGGGCTCGAATGCCGCGGACACCAACGGCTACTTCCCCGCGGGTGCCAACATCTACGAGATCACCTCGTCGGGGTCGCTCCTGTTCGCGGCGGGCACCTGGCAGAACGCGGACGGCGCACCGACGGGGGACGTGATCGCCTACTTCGATGGCACGGCTTGGCGGCCCGTCGGGTCGAACGGAGCAGGAAACGGGCCCTGGAGCGGCGATACTCAGGCGCTCGCGGTCTTCGGAGGTCAGCTCTACGCAGGCGGCGCGATCTCCAACGGGGGCGGCGACCCCCTGGCGAACTTCGCGGCGTCCCGGTCACTGCGATTGCCCGACATGTTCCTCGATACCGCTATCGGAAACAATGTCTACAGCCCGACGGCGGTGGGTGAGGTCAGGAACGTCAACGTGCCGAAAGGCACCCAGAAGACGGCAGGCATCTGGATCCAGAACGATGGCCTGCTGCCGGCGACGTTCAAGCTGAAGGGGACCGGCACGGCCTCTGGCTACACCATCAAGTACATCGACCACCTGAACGGTGATGCTGACGTCACGGCGGCGATGAAGGCCGGGACGTACTCAGTGCCGTACCTGCTGGCGCCCGGTCAGACGTATACCCTGCGGATGGTCATCAAGCTATCCGCGAGCGCCGCCAACAGCGGCTCATTCACCGTTACGGCGACGTCGACGACGAATACGCCGAAGGACGCGGTCAGGCTGGTCGTTCACGGGACGTAGGCCGGGCCGTCACCGGGCGGGTCAGCTCGGGCGGACTCCCGCCTGCTTCAAGAGCTCGGGGATCTGGGCGGGCGTCTCGGCGACGCGGATGTTCGCCGCATCGAGCGCCGCGATCTTGCTCCCGGCCGTGCCGCCGCTGGCCGAGATGATCGCGCCGGCGTGCCCCATCCGGCGGCCAGGCGGGGCGGTCCTGCCGGCGATGAAGGAGACCATCGGGACCTCAGGCAGGTGCTCAAGTCGCCAGGCTGCCGCAGCCTCCTCGGCGCCGCCGCCGATCTCGCCGATCAGTACGATGCCCTCGGTGTCCGGGTCGTTGCTGAAGAGCGTCAGGATGTCGATGAAGGTGCTGCCCGCGACCGGATCGCCGCCGATGCCGACACAGGTCGACTGGCCGATGCCGGCGTCGGTCATGGCCTGCACGACCTCGTAGGTCAGCGTCCCCGAGCGGCTGACCAATCCGACGCGGCCTGGCCGGTGGATCGACCCGGGGATGATGCCGACCTTGGCCTTGCCCGGCGAGGTCGCGCCCGGGCAGTTGGGCCCGATCAGGCGCGCGCCCGCGCCCTCGACGACCGCCACGACCTTCAGCATGTCGTGAACGGGAATGTGCTCGGTGATGCAGAAGACCGTGGCGATCCCGGCGCCCACGGCCTCCAGGATCGCGTCGGGTGCGCCGGCCGGGGGAACGTAGATGACCGTCGTGTTGGCACCCGTCGCGGCGACCGCGTCGCGGACGGTGTCGAACACGGGGACCGTGCCCTCGAGTGCGGTCTGGCCGCCCTTGCCCGGCGTGACGCCGGCCACCACGTTCGTGCCGTAGGCCTGCATCTGCGCTGCGTGGAATGCGCCCTCGCGGCCGGTGATGCCCTGCACCAGTAGCCGCGTGTTCTCGTCGACGAGGATGCTCATGCCGGCGCCGGGGCTCCCTTTGCGATACGGACGGTCTTCTCGACGGCCTCGTCCAGGCTCGCCGCGGTCTCGATATCGCCGCCCGACTCGCGCAGGATCTCGGCCGCCAGGTCGGCATTCGTGCCCACGATGCGGACGACCATCGGCACGTGCCGCTCCTGCTGGGAGTAGGCCTCGATCAAGCCGTGTGCCACCTCGTCGCCGCGCGCGATGCCGCCGAAGATGTTGACCAGCACGGCCCGCACGCTCGGGTCCGAGACGATCAGGCGCAATGCGGCGGCCACCTTGTCCGCGCGCGCCCCGCCGCCGATGTCCAGGAAGTTGGCAGGCTCCCCGCCGGCGCGCTTCACGAGGTCCATGGTCGCCATCGCGAGCCCGGCGCCATTGACCATGCAGCCGATGTTGCCGTCGAGCCGTATGAAGCTGAGCCCCTGGCGCCGGGCCTCAACGTCGACCGGGTCCTCCTCGTCGACGTCGCGCATGGCCTCGAGCTCGGGATGGCGAGGCAGCGCCGAGTCGTCGATGGTGATCTTGGCGTCGAGGCACTGGAGCGACTCGGTGACGGCCCCGTCGGAGGCGCGTTCGCGGACGATCGCGAGCGGGTTGATCTCGACCAGGTCGGCGTCGTTGTCGAGCATGACCTTGTAGAGCCCCTTGGCGACGCCGACTGCCGCCTTGAGGTGCTCGTTGAGGCCGAGATCGAAGGCCAGCAGGCGCGCCTGATAGTCGAGCAGCCCGAGGTGAGGATGGGCGTGGAGCGTGCGGATGGCGCCCGGATCGCTGACGGCCAGCTGCTCGATCTCGACCCCGCCCTGCGCCGAACCCATGAAGAGGACCCGCCTGGCGGCACGATCCAGGACGGCGGCCAGGTACAGCTCGCGCACGATGTCGGCGGCCGGCCCCACCAGTACGCGGCGCACGGTGATGTCCTTGATCTGCATGCCGAGGATCTGCCCCGCGACGGTGACGGCCTCGTCCGCGCTCGACGCCAGCTTCACGCCACCGGCCTTGCCGCGGCCGCCGACGAGCACCTGGGCCTTGATCACCACGCGGTCGGCGCCGGCGTCCAGATAGCCCTGCGTCTGTGTCCGAGCCTCTTCCGGGGTCGACGCCACGGACCACGGCGGCACCGGCAGTCCGCCAGCCGCGAGAAGGCTCTTGGCGTGGTATTCCTGGAGCTTCACCTGGAGCGGGCGTGGAGAACGGCCACGAGCGGTTTCTCGACCTCTGTCAGCAGGGGTTCGGGGAGAGCAGCACGGCACGGGCTCTCGGGGCGGACAGAATAACGCAGCCGCTCCAGCTCACCACGGGCTCGGCCCACACCGGATATCCTCACCACGCTTGGAAGTCCCGTCGTGGCGCCTGGATCTCGGCCCCGCCCTCGAGCCGCGGCGCCCCGGCTCGCGGATGGACCCGCACGCCATGCCATCACGCACGAGGAGGCCGCCAGGATGACTGCGCCGGAGATCCTAACGAAGCCGGCAGGCACGGCTTCCAGCGGTTTCGGCACCACCCTGCGGATGGACCGCTGGTCCGTGGAACCCGCGATCGTCGGGTTCGTCTTCACGGGCTTCATCATCTACTCGCTGGTCTCGTCGCTGCTGCTGACCCCGAATGTGCTGGGTGTCGCCTACGAGGCGGACGGGTACCTCTCGCCGTTCTTCTCGCCGCTCCTGGTGTTCCCCTTCCTGCCGGCCTGGTTCTCGCCGGCGATCCTCATCCTGTGGATCCCGCTCGGCTTCCGGACCACCTGCTACTACTACCGCAAGGCCTATTACCGGACGTTCTTCTTCGACCCGCCGGCCTGCGCGGTGGGGGAGCCCTGGTTCCACAAGAAGTACGTGATGGAAACCCGGTTCCCCTTCATCCTCCAGAACCTCCATCGGCTGTTCCTCTACCTCGCCTTCATCCCACTCGCGTTCCTGTGGCTCGATGCCGTGGTGTCGCTGCGCTACCAGGACCAGTTCCGCATCGGGCTCGGCAGCGTGATCCTGTTCGCCAACGTGATCCTGCTGACCGGGTATTCGCTCTCCTGCCATTCGCTGCGTCATCTCGCCGGCGGAACGCTGGACTGCTTCTCGTGCACGGCACGCACCCGCGCCCGCTACGGGATCTGGAAGCGACTGACCTGGATGAACCAGATCCACGCGCGCTGGGCGTGGGCGAGCCTGATCTCGGTGATGGCAGGCGATCTCTTCGTCCGGCTCCTCGCGCTCGGGGTCATTTCCGATCCCGCGATCCGCTTTTGAGCGATCGAGTGGGGACGCGTGGCTGATCTCGAGACGCACCCGCACGACGTCCTGATCATCGGCGCCGGGGGCGCCGGGTTGCGCGCCGCGATCGAGGCGGCCGCGGCCGGCGCGTCGGTAGGGCTGGTGTGCAAGTCCCTCCTCGGCAAGGCCCATACCGTCATGGCGGAGGGCGGCATTGCCGCCGCGCTCGCCCATGTCGCGGAGCGCGACACGTGGCAGGTCCATTTCCGCGACACGATGGTCGGCGGCAAGCTGCTGAACAACCCCCGTATGGCCGAGCTGCACGCCAAGGAGGCCCCGGCACGCGTGCGCGAGCTCGAGCGCTGGGGTGCCGTGTTCGACCGGACGCGCGACGGCCGGATCCTCCAGCGCCCCTTCGGCGGTCATACGTATCCGCGCCTGGCCCACGTCGGCGACCGGACGGGGCTCGAGATGATCCGCACGCTCCAGGATCGGACGGTTGCGTCGGGCGTCACCGTCTACATGGAGTGCACGGTCACGCGCCTGCTGACCTCGGGCGACCGTGTCGCGGGAGCCATCGGCTACTGGCGGCAGGACGGGCAGCCGGTCGTCTTCCCGGCCAGGGCGGTCGTTCTCGCGACCGGGGGCATCGGGCGGATCTACGAGATCACGTCCAATTCGTGGGAATACTCGGGTGACGGCCAGGCCCTGGCCTACCAGGCGGGCGCCGAGCTGATCGACATGGAGTTCGTCCAGTTCCACCCGACCGGCATGGTCTGGCCGCCCGGCGTGCGAGGCCTGTTGGTGACCGAGGCCGTGCGCGGCGAGGGTGGCATCCTGCGTAACAGCCTGGGCGAGCGGTTCATGTGGAAGTACCTGCCCGAAGACCGCCGGCACGAGTACGCGGCCACCGACGAGGAGGCGACGGAGTGGGTCGAGGCCCTGACCGCCGGCCAGGAGACCAAGGCACGCCGCCCGCCCGAGCTGTCGACCCGCGACAACGTCGCCCGGGCGATCTACACGGAGGTCAGGGAAGGCCGCGGCTCTCCCCACGGTGGCGTCTTCCTCGACATCAGCTACCTGCCGCCCGAGCGCGTGCGCCAGAAGCTGCCGTCGATGTACGAGCAGTTCAAGGAGCTCGCCGACGTCGACATCACGGCGGGGCCGATGGAGATCGGGCCGACGATGCACTACATGATGGGCGGGATCCGCGTCGAAGCCGACACCGGCGCCACGACGAAAGCAGGGCTCTATGCCGCTGGCGAAGTTGCGGGCGGCATGCACGGCGCGAACCGGCTCGGCGGCAACTCCCTGTCGGACCTGCTCGTCTTCGGCCAGCGGGCCGGAGCGACGGCGGCGAAGGCAGCAGCCGCGGAACGGGATGCACCCACGGTCGCGCCGGCCCAGGTGCAGGAGGCCGTGGCGGAGCTCGACGCGCCGTTCGAGCGATCCAACGGGGAGGACCCCTACATCCTCCACGAGCACCTGCGAGCCACCATGCAGGCCCGCGTCGGCATCTTCCGCGTCGAGTCTGACCTCGCCGATGCCCTGGCCCAGATCACGGAGCTGAAGACCCGCTCGCAGAACATCAGCGCCGAGGGGCCGCGGAGCTTCAACCCCGGCGCGGACCTGGTCTTCGAGCTGCGCAACATGCTCATCGTGGCCGAGGCCGTGACGCGGGCCGCCCAGGCACGCACCGAGAGCCGCGGCGCCCACAGCCGCATCGATTATCCGGAGACGGACAAGGCGTGGGAGCATCTCAACGTGGTGATCTGCCCGGACGGCGAAGAGATGCGCG
>JBBRYO010000106.1:0-10245 GCA_038237595.1 Candidatus Limnocylindrales bacterium
ACACGCCGGCAACCAGACCCCAGAGAGCCAGGGCCACGGCTGAGAGCCCGGGCGGTCGATCGGAGCCAGGCGTACCACCCGCGAGCGGCCGGAGAACCGGCCCGGGAGTCGCCCGTTAGCGCGATCACGAGAGCGCCGCGCCGGTCGTCTGACCGGCTGACAGCGGCGAAGGCGGGTGGGACCGCGGGAGGCACGCCTCTCGTCCTGTCGAATGGACGAGGGGCGTTTTGATTCCCAGGGAGGGAGCCGTGAACTTGGAAACGAAGAAGCCGGTCGAAACGAAGAGTGCGGTCGAGGCGCCGGAGGAAGGCCAGGTCGACGACCACGAGGATCTCGACTTTTTGGCGCCCGAGAAGGGCTCGGCGGACGAGCTCCTCGAGGCCGTCGCGGACGACCCCCTGGATCCCATGCGCCATTCAGCCGCCCACGTGATGGCCGAAGCCGTCCTTGATCTCTTCCCGGGCACCAAGCTGGGCATCGGCCCCGCCATTGATGGCGGCTTCTACTACGACTTCGACCTGGAGCGCCCGCTCACCAACGACGACCTGCCCGCCATCGAGGAACGCATGCGCGCCTCGATCGCGGCGGACAACCCCTTCGTGCGCAAGGAGATGGACCCGGACAAGGGCCGTGCCTTCTTCGTGGCGCGCGGCCAGCCCTACAAGGTCGAGATCCTCGACGACCTGCGCACGGCCGCGCAGATCTCCGGCGAGCCACCTCCCGTGGTCACGACGTACGAGCACGGACGCTTCATCGACCTGTGCCGCGGCCCGCACGTGGCATCAACCGGCAAGATCGGTCCCTTCAAGATGCTCTCGGTCGCCGGTGCGTACTGGCGCGGCCGGGAGGACCGGCCGATGCTCCAGCGCGTTTACGGAACCGTCTGGTCGACCCAGGAGGAGCTCGACCTGTACCTGTGGCGCCGCCAGGAGGCGCGCAAGCGCGATCACCGGCGCCTCGGCGTCCAGCTCGACCTTTTCAGCTTCCACGACGTCAGCCCCGGCTCGGCCTTCTGGCATCCCAAGGGACAGCGGCTGTGGCGCACGCTGGAGACGGCCATGCGCGGGCTCCAGGAGCGCCGCGGCTACCAGGAGGTCAGCACGCCGATCCTGGTGCACAAGAAGCTGTGGCAGCAGTCGGGCCACTGGGACCTCTACGACCAGAACATGTTCCGGCTCGAATCCGAGGGTCAGACCTTCAGCCTCAAGCCGATGAACTGCCCCGAGAGCACCTTCATCTACCGGAGTCGCGTGCGCTCCTACCGCGATCTGCCGCTGCGCTACAACGAGTACGGGCGGCTGCATCGCAACGAGCGCTCCGGAACGCTCTCGGGTCTCACGCGCGTGCGCCAGTTCGTCCAGGACGATGCGCACATCTACGTGCGACCGGACCAGCTCGGCGACGAGATCCAGGCGCTGCTCGGCGAAGTTACCGAGAGCTATGGCTGGTTCGGCCTTGAGCCGCGCTTCGCATTCGCCACGCGGCCGGACAAGGCGCTCGGAGACATCGCGATCTGGGACCGGGCCGAGGGGCTGATCCGCGACGCCCTCGACCAGTCGGGGGTGCCGTACGTGGTGAAACCCAGGGACGGCACCTTCTACGCGCCCAAGATCGACATCTACATCGACGACGCGCTCGGCCGCGAGTGGCAGATGGCCACCATCCAGGCCGATCTGACGATGCTGCCCGAGCGCTTTGACCTGAGCTACATCGACGAGCACGGGCAACCGCAGCGCCCGATCGCGATCCACCGCGCCATCTACGGCTCGCTGGAGCGGTTCATCGGCATCCTGACCGAACATTTCGCGGGCGCCTTCCCGTTCTGGTGCGCGCCGGTCCAGGCGGTCGTCGTCCCGATCGCGGATCGCCACAACGAGGCCGCGACGGAGCTGGCGGGCGTGCTGCGAGAGCATGGCATTCGAGTCGAGGTCGACGACAGCAGCAACCGCATGCAGAACAAGATCCGCGTCGCCCAGGAGCAGAAGGTGCCCTACATGCTCGTACTCGGCGACCGCGAGGTGGAGGCGCGGACGGCAGCTCCGCGGACGCGAGCCGGCGAGCAGCAGCCGGCGCAGGGCTGGACCGAGCTCGCCGAGCGACTTGCTGCGGAGGCTGCCCAGCGCCTCCCTACCTGAGCGCACTTCTCTGCCTCGTGCGTCGCACGACGGGGCCGCGGCGCGTCTGGAGGGTGAACAAGCCGGGTGACCAGGCCCTGCCATGCAGGCACGGCCGCGCGGCGTACGATGCACTCATCCTTCAGCCCAGCAGATGAGGGGTACCGCGTGGGTCCACGCTCCGCCGTCGGGACCGTGGTCGCAGGTCTGATCGTGATGCTGGTCGGCACTGCGTGCGTGAGCGTGGAGCCGGCGCCACTGCGACCCGGCTCCGGCGCCACGGGTGGCCTGGCTGCCTCCACGCCAAGTGCGCAGGCGGTCACCGCCAGCCTGCCCACGTTGCCCGTCGCCACCGCCGGCTCCGCGCGGCCGCCCACGGCCACGGCCTCCGCGGCGCCGACCCCCGGGCTCACCACGGGCGATCCCGTCACGGGCGATCCCGCCACGCCAACCGAGACATCAGCGCCGATCAGCCCGAGCGCGAACGAAACCACCTCCCCCGAGCCGAGCGTCGGGCCCTCGGAGACCGCCGCACCGAGCGATTCCGGATCACCATCGCCAGCGTCATCGCCGAGCCCGCGACCGACCCTTGCCGCCAGCGCCGGCCTCGGCGCGGGCACGCTCCAGAGCCAGGACGATTTCAGCCAGCCGGGCAGCTGGGGCACGGCGTCAGATTCGACCGGCTCCATCGCATATGCCAACGAGGCGCTCGCGATCACGGTCAGTGGCGCCGCGAGCGGGCTGTGGAGCTGGCACGTACCGCCGCTGCCCGAGCCGCACCGCGTCCTCCGGGTCACGGGCACGATCGACGTCGGAGGCACGCGCGGCGGATTGATGTGCGGGAACGGAACGCCGGACTTCCTGTTCGGGGTCATCTCCTGGGACGGCCAGTGGAGCGTCGGCTCGATCGTGTCCGACGCGACGACCACGCTCGCGAGCGGCGACCTGCCTGACGGCGCGATGCCCGATGCGAGCGGGCACGCGGACGTCAGCGTGGAATGCGCGGTCACCGGCGGCACAACCGACCGCGTGCTCGTTCGCGTCAACGGTATCCAGGTGGCCGATGTCGACGTGACGCCCCACCTCGGGCCTTTCGACCACGCCGCGGTCTACGGCGAGGCCGGCGACTCGCCGCCGCAGACGGTGACCTTCGACGATGTCAGCATTTTCTCGGGCGACACGTACACGCCCGATGGCAAGCTCGACCCGGCAGTCCAGGAACTGCTGGGTCGCGTGCCCAGAGACTTCCGCGGCGATTGCACGCCGAACCAGCCGGCCGGCGACTCCGGCGTAGTTGCGTGGCTGGTCTGCACGCCTGCCGGCGCCGTCGACCAGGCGCAGTACTACCAGTACCAGAACAAGGCCACCGTCAACGCCGCCTTTGACGCCTACTTGAAACGTGATGGCATTGGCGCGACCGGCATCGACTGCGAACAGCGACCATCCACCGTGAGCTACACGATCCGGAATCCCAACACGGGCATCCCGGAGCATGCCGGTCGGCTGGCCTGCTACCCGGATCCCTACAGCCAGGGGCGGCTCTACATGTGGACGGACGAGAAGCTCGCGATCCTCTCCTTCGGCGTCTCGACCGGGAGCTACATGGACCTCTGGAACTGGTGGCTCGACGCCGGTCCGGATCGCTGATCCGCGACCCGGCGGGACCGCCGCCGGGAGTGGCTCTTCGTTGCGGCTCGGCGTGGCCCCGTGCTATAGTCCCGCGGCAGCTTTGGACCGTCGGAACGTGTCTCCGAACCGGTCTGGAGCGGCGGAGGAGATCGCACCGATGAGGACCCAGGCCTGAGCAAAGATCTGCGCATCAACGAGATGATCCGCGTGCCCCAATTGCGGGTCGTCGACGAGGAGGGGGCTCAGCTTGGCGTGTTGCCCACGAACCAGGCCCTCCAGATGGCGCAGGAGCGAGGGTATGATCTCGTCGAGGTTGCCCCGATGGCGGCACCGCCGGTTGCCAAGTTTCTCGACTATGGCCAGTTCAAGTACGAACAGGCACGCCGCGACAAGGAGGCACGGAGGCACCAGCGCTCGGTCGACTTCAAGGAGATTCGCCTCAAGCCGAAGATCGGCAAGGGCGATTTCGACACCAAGGTCCGGCGCGCGATCCAGTTCCTGGAGGACGGTGACCGGGTCAAGGTCACGGTCCAGTTCCGGGGCCGCGAAGTGAGTCACGCCTACATCGGGCGAGACCTGCTGACACGGTTCGGGGACCTGATCAAGGATCACGGAACGGTTGATCGCCAACCGCTGCTTGAAGGCAAATCGATGTCCATGACCGTGGCATCGACGCACAAACCGAAGATTGCACCCCCCATCGGACGGCACGAGGTGCCGGTTGCGACCGAAGGGGCCGCGCCACCCGCAGGAGGCTGATCAGAGTGCCCAAGATGAAGAGCCACAAGGGAGCCCAGAAGCGATTCGGGGTGACCGGCGGGGGCAAGCTCACCCGCATGAAGTCGTGGAAGGGGCACCACCTCGAGATCAAGTCCTCGAGCCGCACGCGCCGCTATGCGGGCAAGGCGATCGTCGACCCCTCCATGAGGAAGCAGGTCCGTCGCCTGCTCCCGTATCTCTAGGAGCGCCCAGAACCTATGGCTCGCGTCAAGCGCGGCGTCGCCTCCCACAAGCGCCACAAGCGGCTGCTCAAGGCCGCCGAAGGCCGCCGAGGTACCCGCTCCCGACTGATCAAGCCCGCGCGTGAGGCGAACCTTCACGCGATGGCCTACGCCTACGTCGGCCGCAAGCAGCGGAAGCGGCAGATGCGCGCCCTCTGGATCACGCGCCTCAACGCCGCCGCGCGCCTCAACGGCCT
The DNA here is from genome assembly GCA_038237595.1 of Candidatus Limnocylindrales bacterium. Taxonomy (GTDB): domain Bacteria; phylum Chloroflexota; class Limnocylindria; order Limnocylindrales; family CSP1-4; genus JAFMJV01. The sequence continues at coordinate 4,942 of JBBRYO010000106.1, forward strand.
GACCTACGGTCGCCTTATCAGCGGCCTGAAGGCGGCCGGTGTGATCATCGACCGCAAGATCCTGGCCGACATCTGCGTCCGCGATGCGGCCACGTTCGCGCGCATCGCGGAGGTCGCGAAGGCCCCGTAGCGGCTCGTCGCCGCGCACTGTGGACCTCGACACCTTTTCGACGCGGCTCGCGGAGCTGCGCGATCGCGCCCTGACTGCCGTCGCCCAGGCGGCAACTCCCGATGCGCTCGACGCCGTCGAATCGGCTTACCTCGGCCGCAAGGGGGAGCTGCGCACCCTGCTGGGTGGCATCGGCAGCCTGCCTGCCGAGGACCGGCCGCGCATCGGCGCCCTCGCCAATCCCATCCGCGAGTCCGTGGAGACCGCCATCGCGGAGCGCCGCCGCCGGCTGGAGGCGATCGAGCTGGAGGTCAGGCTCGCGACCGAGCGCACCGACGTCACCCTGCCCGGTCGCGGGATGCGGCGCGGATCGCTGCATCCGCTGCGCGAGACGGAGCGCGAGATCGTGCGCATCTTCGGCCAGTTCGGCTTCGTGGTGTTCGACAGCCCCGAGGTCGAGACCGACGAGCTGAACTTCCAAGCGCTCAACATCCCCGAGGACCACCCGGCGCGCGACCTGTGGGACACGATCTACGTGCGTGACGCGGCCGCCGCGGACCGCGATGGGGCTGCGGACCCTGGCACGGCGGGGCGCTCGCGGTACCTGCTTCGCACCCACACGTCACCGGGACAGATCCGCGCGATGCTCACGAGCGGCCCGCCGATCCGCGTGCTCACACCGGGACGCTGCTTCCGCTACGAGGCCGTCGACGCCAGCCACGCCTCGGAGTTCTTCCAGGTCGAGGGCCTCATGGTCGACGAGGGCACGACCATGGCCATCCTGCGCGGCCTGCTCGACGCGTTCGCTCACGCCATGTTCGGGGCCGACCGCCCCACGCGCTTCCGCCCCGGCTACTACCCCTTCACCGAGCCGTCGGTGGCCTTCGATATCCGCTGCATCGTGTGCGAGGGGAGCGGTTGCGCGGCCTGCGTCCGGACCGGCTGGATGACCATCCTGGGCGCGGGCATGGTCCACCCCGTGGTGCTGCGCAACGGCGGAATCGACCCGGAGCGGTATCAGGGCTTCGCCTTCGGCATGGGCATCGACCGGATCGCGATGCTTCGGTATGCGATTCCAGACATCCGCGCCTTCATCACCAACGATCTGCGCTTCCTGGAGCGATTCTAGCCATGCGTGTGCCGCTTTCCTGGCTGCGAGAGGTGGTCGACGTCGACCTCCAGCCCGAAGCCCTCGCCGAGCGCCTGACGCTGCTCGGCATGGAGGTCAAGGGGATTGAGCGCATCGGCTCGGACTGGTCGAACGTGGTGGTCGGGGAGCTGCTGGAGGTCAACCCTCATCCGGGCTCGACCAAGCTCTCGCTGACGCGGGTCCAGGTGGGGCCGAGCCATCCGGTGCTCTCGATCGTGTGCGGGGCGACGAACATCGAGGCAGGCCAGAAGGTTCCCGTGGCGCTGCCCGGCTCGGTGCTTCCCGGCGACCGCCGCATCGAGGTGACGCGGATCGTCGGCGAGGAGAGCCAGGGCATGCTCTGCTCGGGCAACGAGCTGAACCTGACCTCTGACGCCGACGGGATCCTGATCCTGCCGGCCGAGACGCAGGTCGGGCTGTCCGTGGCGGACGTGCTGGGGGATGTCGTCCTCGACGTCGACGTCAAGCCAAACCGCGGCGACGCGCTGTCGATCATCGGACTGGCGCGCGAGGTCGCGGCGGCAACCGGGGCCACGCTCCGCTGGCCCGAGATCAGCGTCGAGGAGAGCGGCGACGCGACCGGCGACCACGTCCGCGTGGAGGTGCTCGACGTCGTGCGCTGCCCGCGCTTCGTGGCGCGCTATCTCGACGGCGTGACCGTCGGCCCATCACCCCTCGACGTGCAGCGCCGGCTCATCGCCGCGGGCGTACGGCCCATCTCGAACGTGGTCGACGCAAGCAACTACGTCCTGCTCGAGCTCGGCAAGCCGATCCACACGTTCGACGCGGCGGCCGTCGCGGAGGGGCACATCATCGTCCGCACCGCCGAACCCGCGGAGAGGCTTGAGACCCTCGACCACGTCGTGCGCGAGCTGGACGCGGAGACGCTGGTCATCGCCGATCCGCGCGGACCGCTCGGCCTGGCAGGCGTGATGGGCGGTGCCGGCAGCGAGGTCGGCGAGACCACGACGAGCGTGATCGTCGAGTCGGCCATCTTCGACCCGGTGACGATCCGCCGCATGGCCTTCCGCTATGGCCTCCGCAGCGAGGCGAGCCTGCGCTTCGAGAAGGGGCAGGAGCACCGCCTCGCGCGCGTCGGCGCAGATAGGGCCACGCAGCTCATCCAGCGCTGGGGGGGCGGGCGCGCCGCCACCGGCGTCGTCGACACCGACCCGGTCGACCCGGCGCCGACGCGGGTGCCCTTCCGGCCCGCGCGCGTCTCGCGGCTGCTCGGCGTGGAGCTGGCCGCGGACGAGCAGAGCGCCCTGCTGGCACGCGTCGAGGTTGTCACCGAGCCGGCCACGACCAATGACGCCGTCCCTGTGATCGCCGAGGAGCGGCCGCTTCCCCTTGACGAGGCAACGGCCCGCGAGGCGCTGGTGGCGATCATCCCCACCCACCGCCGGGATCTCCAGATCGAGGCCGACATCGCCGAGGAAGTCGCGCGGATCCGCGGTTACGAGACGCTGCCCGGTCACCTGCCCGACACGCAGATGCCGCACTACCGACCCGATCCGAGGCGCCTCTCGAATGGGGTGCGGGACCTGCTCTCGGGTCGCGGCCTCTCGGAGGTGGTGACCTACGCGCTGGTCAGCCCACTCGACCACGCCAGCCTCGGCTTCGCGCAGGACGACCCAACCACCGTCCGCGCCGCTAACCCGGTGAGTGCCGACCGTTCCGAGCTGCGCCGCTCGCTGCTTCCGGAGCATCTACGTGTCCTTGCCGCGAACGAACGGCAGCGGCGCGAGGACATGGCGACCTTCGAGCTCGGGCCGTTGCACACGTGGGGTGCCGACGGCCCCACCGAGACGCCGTATCTCGGGCTGCTGCTCGCGGGTGCCACGGAACCGCCCGGTCCAGACCAGCCGCACCGCGAGTGGGACACGGCCGGCGCCAAGGGTCTGCTCGAAGTGCTCGTAGCTCGACTCACCGACGCGCGCCTGATCTACGAACCCATCACCGTCCGGCCGGGCGTCGAGCATCCCGGGCGCACGGCAGGCGTGATCGCGGAAATGGCGACCGGCCAGCGCATGGAGCTCGGCCGGGTCGGGGAGCTCGACCCGCGCTACCTCGCAGCGTGCGAGGTGAGAGCCGTACGCGTGGCGTTTGCGGAGATCGACCTCGACGGGCTGGCTCGCCTCGTGCCGCCGAGCCGGCGCGCGGACGCCCTCGAGCGACTGCCGGGCATCGAACGGGATATCTCCGTTACCGTCGACGAGTCGCGGCCGGCAGGCGAGGTCGAGGCCGTCATTCGTGCCGCGGCCGGCCCGATGCTTCATGACGTGCGTCTCGTCGACCGTTATCAGGGCCTCCAGGTCGAGAAGGGCAGGGTCAGCCTGTCGTACCGCCTGCGCTTCGAGCCTGGATCGAGCCCGCTCGGGGAACAGGACCTGGACCGCCTCTGGGACGGGGTGGTGGGGGCACTATCGGAGCGACTTGGCGCGCGCCTGCGAGCCTGATAGCGTTCGAGGGATGAACCCGCACATCGTGACCGAATGACGAGCACCGATGTCCTGCTGCTCCTGATCGTGGCCGGAGCTTTCCTGTTCGGCTTCTTCTGGGGCGTCGTCCGAGGCCTCCTGGGGCTGGCCGGCTTCCTCGTCGTCTTCGTGCTGTCCGCGCATCTCAGCGAGCCCGTCGGCGACTACCTCGCCGCGCAGTGGACGGGGAACAGCCCGGACTACAACCACATGCTCGCCTACCTGATCGTGTTTGCGCTGCTCTACGCCCTGGTCCTGGTGCTCATCACCATTGGCACGCGCGGATCGCAGGATCTCAGCCGCTACCCGCTGGTCGACGACGTCGTCGGGGCGCTGCTCGGGGCCGGTCTCGCGATACTCGTGATCGCCGCTGTGATCGCGATCCTGAAGACCTTCTACGGACCCTTCGCGCCACCCGCCGGCGCGGGGGCCGACTGGCCGGCCGTCATGTACCACGCTCTGCTCGACTCGACGTTCGGCGGGCAGATCGCCAGTTCGGTGACCCCGGCGCTCGTCGCAGTGCTGAGCATCCTGCTGCCGGCGAGCGTCCGCGAGAAGCTCTGAGGTCGGAACAGCTGAACGTCGCGCCGTCGCTCCGAGACCCCCCGCGACCGTCCTGGCCGCCGCTCCCGCGCACCTTCTTCGAACGACCGTCGACCGAACTCGCGCCTGCCCTGCTTGGTCGCCTGCTGCTGCGTGACGGGCCTGACGGCCTGACCGCCGGGGTCATCGTCGAGGTCGAGGCGTACGCGGGTCCCGACGACCGAGCCAGCCACTCTCGCGCGGGGCGGACAGGTCGCACCGAACCGATGTTCGGGCCGGCGGGCCATGCCTACGTGTACCTCGTCTACGGGATGCATTCGTGCGTGAACGTGGTGAGCGAAACCGACGGCGTCGCAGGCGCGGTGCTCATCCGCGCGCTCGAGCCCCATCTCGGGGCCGACACCATGCGACGGCGTCGCGGCCGCCCGCGGGACGCCGAGGCGCGGCTGTGTGCCGGACCGGCGCGGCTGTGCCAGGCGCTCTCGATCGATCGCGGGCTCGACGGGCAGGATCTCACGCTCGGGCGGGAGCTCTGGCTCGCCGATGCGGAAGATGAGACGCGATCCCGGATTGGCGCGGCGGGCGTCGCCGTCGGGCCGCGGGTCGGCGTGGCGTACGCGGGGCCGGACTGGGCCGGCAGGCCGTGGCGCTTCGGTGTCCGCGGGCACCCGGCGCTGTCGCGGCCGTTCCCGAGCTCCTGATGGACGCCAAGTCCCGCACGCTGCTCGAGTTTCCCGTGATCCGTGCGCGGCTGGCGGACTACGCCGGGTTCGGCCCTTCGCGGCGCCTCGCAGAGGGGCTCGAGCCGTCCAATGACCCGGTCGTCGTGGCGCGCAGCCTCGACGAGACCGACCAGGCACGCAGCTTCCTCTCGGAACGTTCCGACGTCGGCATCGGAGGGGCACGTGACATCGGGCCGGCGGTCGGAAGGGCGGCACGGGGCGGCCGGCTCGATCCCACCGAGCTGCTGGACGTGCTGGGGACGCTGGTCGCCGCGGGACGCCTGGCCGACGCGCTTCGAG
>JBBRYO010000107.1:0-10237 GCA_038237595.1 Candidatus Limnocylindrales bacterium
CTCCGCGATCCCGACATCGACGTCGTCCACATCTGCACGCCCAACGTCTCGCACCTCCCGTTGGCCGCGGCCGCGCTCGAAGCGGGACGGCACGTCGTCGTGGAGAAGCCGCTCGCGCTGACGGCCGCGGACGCGGACCTCCTGGTGGCGCTCGCCGAGAGCCTCGGGCGGCACGCCGCGGTCGCCTTCACATACCGCGGCTACCCGATGGTGCGACGGGTGCGCGAGCTCGTCGCCTCCGGTGAGATCGGGGACGTGCGGCTCGTGCACGGTGGGTATCTCCAGGACTGGCTGGTCGAGCCCACCAGCTTCAACTGGCGCCTGGCGTCGGAGCTCGGCGGGGCATCACGGGCCGTCGCCGACATCGGGTCGCACTGGTTCGACGCCGCCGAGTTCATGAGCGGCCGCCGCGTGGAAGCGGTCTTCGCGGACCTCGCCACGTTCATGCCGGTTCGCCGCCGTCCGGCCAAAGCCGGGATCGCTTTTTCGACGGCTCAGGGACCCGCCGAGGAGGTTCCCATCTACTCGGAGGACGCCGCCACGATCCTCGTGCGCTTCGCCGGGGGCGCCCGGGGTGCGACCACCATCAGCCAGATCAGCCCCGGCAGGAAGAACTCGCTCTCGGTCGAGATCGACGGATCAGCCGGCGCCCTCGCCTGGACGCACGAGACACCCGAGACCATCTGGATCGGCAGCCATCGCCAGGAGGGCTCAAGGGTGGTGCCGCGCTTCCCGGAGCCGGGACCCACGATGGGCGTGCCATCGCTGCCTGCGGGACACCCCGAAGGTTGGGGCGATGCCTGGAAGGATCTCCTACGGCCCTTTTACCGGCGAATTGCGGAGGGCCTGCCGCCACCCGCGCGCGGCGAGGATCCCGGCTATCCGACGCTCCGGGTCGGCGCCAGGGCCGTTCGCTTCGTGGAGGCGGCCTTGGCGAGTTCTCGCTCCGGAAGCTGGGAGCGCCTCGCGGACTGAGGCTGCCACGGACCTGAAATCCAAGACGGCTCCGTTGTATCGCCCGCGCAACCTTTCCCGTGCATCGTGCCGGTGTCCGATGGCCGCCCGCACCATCAGTGAGGGAAGGGAGGAGTCTGCGTGACAACGGCGAATGCTGTCTCCGGCAAGCCCAGTGCCGGCGCCCCGACCTACAAGATTCCGTTCGTGATCGCTGCGTCGGCAGCGGGCACCACGATCGAGTGGTACGACTTCTACCTGTACGGGGTACTCGTCAACTTCTTCAAGGATCAGTTCTTCCCGCCCGGGAACGACGTGGCCAACCTGCTCGCGTCGCTGGCGACCTTCGGGGCGGGCTTCGCGGTGCGCCCGTTTGGCGCCGCGATCTTCGGGCGAATCGGCGACATCGTCGGTCGCAAGTTCACGTTCCTCGTGACGATCACGCTGATGGGCCTTTCCACAGCCGCCGTCGGCCTGCTGCCGACCTATGCGCAGATCGGCGTGCTGGCGCCGCTCCTTCTCCTCGTTCTGCGGCTGCTCCAGGGGCTTGCCCTCGGTGGCGAGTACGGCGGCGCCGCGATCTACGTGGCAGAGCACTCGCCCGACAGCAAGCGCGGTTCGTACACGAGCTGGATCCAGACGACGGCCACCATCGGCCTGCTCATGGCACTGCTGGTGATCGGCATCTTTCGATCGAACATGAGCAGCGCAGACTTCGCAAGCTTCGGCTGGCGCATTCCGTTCCTGTTCTCCGCCGTGCTCGTGCTCATGGCGCTCTACGTTCGGCTCCGCCTGCAGGAGACGCCGCTGTTCGCCCGGCTGAAGGAAGCGGGCAAGTCCTCCACCTCGCCGTGGCGCGAGAGCTTCGGCAACCCGGCCAATCGCCGCCTGATCCTGCTGGCGCTGCTGGGCATGACCGCCGGCCAGGCCGTGGTCTGGTACCAGGGCCAGTTCCAGGCCCTCTTCTTCCTCAATACCACGCTTGGCGTCTCGTTCGTCAACTCGTATCTCATCGTGGGCACGGCGATCGTGCTGGCCACGCCCTTCTTCGTCGTCTTCGGCAGGCTGTCCGATCGGATCGGCCGCAAGAAGATCATCCTTGCCGGTTGCGCGCTGGCCGCCACCACCTACCTGCCGATCTACGTCGCAATGACGAACTTCGCAGGCCCAGCCACGCTCGATGCCGCCCAGAAGACCGTGCACCTGTCGCCCAATGTCCCGGTCGAGATGGCCCTCGTGTGGGTCCAGGTGCTGTACGTGACGATGGTCTACGGACCGATCGCGGCGTTCCTGGTCGAGTTCTTTCCTGCCCGTATCCGGTACACGTCGCTCTCCATCCCGTATCACATCGGCAACGGCTGGTTCGGCGGCGCGCTGCCCTTCATCGTCGCTGCCATCGCGGCTGCCACCGGCAACATCTACCTCGGGCTGATCTATCCAATTGGCGTCGCGATCATGACCGTGATCATCGGCGGCAAGTACATCCGGGAGACTCGCGGCGTCCGCATCTGGGACGAGGTGGGCGGCGAGCAACCCGGGGCGGGACTGCCCGAGGGGGAGTGGCAAACGGCGGCCAGCGGGGGCAGTCTGGCCGGCTGATCGACGTCGCCGGTCCGTCGCCTTCGTGGCAGTACCGGGTAGCTGATAACACCTTGAGGGAGACATTTCCGCGCTGACGCGCGCGTGCTCATGAGCCTGCGCGTCGCCCCGCAAGAGGGCGCCTATGCACGAGCGGTAGTCCGATTACCCGACCTTGTTTGCCCAAATCTCGTGAAGGAGATCCAATGACTACGCGCTTGCGCCGCTTCGTCGTGGCGCTCATGGCCGTCGCGACGGCCATTTCCGTGGTTCCGGTGAGTACCGCTGTGGCTGGACGCGACGCTGCGAAATGGCTTCCCGGCATCCAGGCCAGCGGCGGCATCAAAGGGCCCGCGCTCATCAGCGGACGATTGAGTGATGCCTCGGGTGCTGGCGTCACCGCGAGGGTCTCGGCTGTCGCGTGGCCGAAGTCGAGCGCCCTGAGCGCACTCGATGCGGGTGACGGCGTTGGGACAAGTCCAGTAGCAAAGGCCATCGCCGGCCATGACGGACGCTTCGTCCTGCGTGTCGATCCGAAGGTCGCGATGGGTAGATTCATGGAGCCGGACGGCACGGTGAATTTCACCTTGAACGCGGAGCGCGACGGGCGCCGAACATCGTTCGCATTCCCGCGCAGGCTCCACCCCGATCTGGCACGCTGGGTCGACCCCCAGTGGACTGCAGGATCAGGGCAGCCAGCAGTCCGCGACATCACGCTCTCGCTTGACGGTCCGAACACCTTCACGCTGCAGCGCGTTTCGCGCGCGACCTCGGCGCGGCCGGACAGCCAGTGGCCCTGCCAGGACTCGGTTGCCGCAACGTACAACCAGGTCATCGTCATTGTGGGCGAGACCTATCCCGGACCGAACGCGACTGCCGACTTCCAGTACCTGAATGGGTCGTCCAGCGAGCTGGGCGTGGCCTTCTCGGCCAACGCCGGCGGGGGCGGGTTCAAAGCCAGCGGCACAGCCAGCTCGAGTTCGACATCCACGATCGACTGGCCGACCCAGCCCGCGAACTCCAAGACGGTGTACCAGACCACGTTCCAGTACAAAAAGTTCGGCATCTATTACTGGTCCGATTTCGACGGCTGCTACTTCGTGGGTTACGAGGTAAGGCCGACGGCATTCCAGGGCGCGGTCAGGTCATACGCGGCGGCCAGCGCTCCCACGGCGAACAACTGCTCCCGCGTCTCCAGTGTTCCCGCGACGCTCACGAAGCAGACTGCAAACGCCATCACCTTTTCCAATGGAGTCTCGATCAGCGGATACATCGGGATCGACCTGTCCGCCAAGACGGGCTTCAACTCGAGTACCAAGATCGTGCACCGCTTCACCCGCGTCGGATGGCTGTGCGGAAGCAACGCCGCCTGGCCAGACGCCGCGCGCGTGGTAGGCAAATAGCCTGAACTGAAGCCGTCGCGGCGACGAAGCACGCCGCCGACGGTTTGCAGGTCGGCCGCCGTGACCTTCGGGGGCGCGGCGGGCCGATTGTGTTCTTTCTACGTGTGTCGGGCGCGCTCCGAAGCGAGCGACGGGCGACGCAGGATCAACGACGCGGCCGCTGCCATCGCGGCCATGCCGACGAGCGCGGGAATGGGCATTGTTGCGAATCGCGACGCCGACAGGACCAGGGCGCTCGCGACGAGGGTCAGGAGCAGGCCCTCGAGCAGGCGGCTCGGGGATGCGCGCCGCAGCCTGGTGAACGCGTGCGCGAGGACCGCGAGCGAGCCGAACGTACCGGCGGCCCAGACGAGCAGATCGAGGGCGGCAAACAACGGGAACCTCGCAACACAAGGGCGAGAGACCGACGACCCGGAGTTGATGTCAACGTACCGAACGGCGGCTTCGACCAGACCTCACCCGATGGTCCTCCATGGGCGCTGACCCGATCGGCCGGCTGGTAGCATCGTCCGCGTCGTTGCCGAAGGAAGGGGAGCCGTGAGCGTGGGTCAATCGGGCGTGCCTGAGGACGGGAGCCAGCAGGGGCCCGAGATCGAGAACCTGATGGGCGAGGGACGATCCTTCCCGCCCGATCCGGCCTTTGCGGCCCAGGCGAATGCGACCGCGGAGCTGTACCTCGAGGCCGACGACGACTACGAGGGCTTCTGGAAACGCCTCGCGCAGAAACGGCTCAAGTGGACGAAACCCTTCGACAAGACCCTCGAATGGGAGCTGCCGTTCGCCAAGTGGTTCCTGGGCGGCACGCTGAACGTCTCGGAGAACTGCCTGGATCGGCACGTGGCCGCCGGCCTCGGCGACAAGGTTGCCTACCACTGGATCGGCGAGCCGGGCGACTCCCGAACGATCACCTTCGCGGAGCTGCTGGCGGACGTCGAGAAGACCGCCAATGCGCTGAAGGAGCTCGGGGTGCGGACGGGCGACCGCGTCGCCATCTACATGCCCATGATCCTGGAGCTGCCCGTGGCGATGCTGGCGTGCGCACGCATCGGCGCGCCGCACACGGTCGTCTTCGGCGGGTTCTCGGCTGAGGCGCTTGCCGGCCGCATCAACGACGCGCAGGCCAAGGTCCTGATCACGGCAGATGGCGGTTGGCGGCGCGGCAAGCCGGTCGATCTGAAGACCGCCGCTGACGACGCGCTCAAGGAGACCCCCACGATCGAACACGTCCTCGTGGCGCGGCGCCTCGGCGATGCGCTGCCGGCCTCGATGACCGCCGGGCGCGACGTCTGGTGGGACGAGATCGTGCCGCGCCAGCCTGAGAAATGCGCACCGGTGCCCGTGGACTCGGAGCACATGCTCTACCTGCTCTACACCTCGGGTACGACCGCCAAGCCCAAAGGCATCATCCACACCACCGCCGGCTACCTGCTCGGGGCCTCGTACACCCACGAGATGGTCTTCGACGTGAAGCCCGACGACGTCTACTGGTGCGCGGCCGACATAGGCTGGGTGACCGGGCATTCGTACATCGTCTATGGGCCGCTGGCCAACGCAACCACCGGTGTCATCTACGAGGGCTCGCCCGACACGCCCGGCTGGGATCGCTGGTGGCAGATCGTCGAGGACTACAAGGTCACCATCCTGTACACCGCACCAACGGCGATCCGGGCTTTCATGAAGCAGGGCGAGAAGCTGGTCGCGAAGCACGACCTTTCGAGCCTCCGCCTGCTCGGCTCGGTCGGCGAGCCGATCAACCCCGAGGCATGGCTCTGGTACCACCAGTACGTGGGTGGTGCAAAGTGCCCCGTCGTCGACACGTGGTGGCAGACAGAGACGGGCATGATCCTGATCACGCCGCTCCCCGGGGTCACGACCACCAAGCCCGGGAGTGCCACCTTCCCGTTCCCGGGCATCGCGGCGGACGTGGTGGACGCGCACGGCAAGACCGTGCCTCTGGGCAGCGGCGGCTACCTGGTCCTGAAGCGGCCGTGGCCAGCGATGCTGCGCGGTATCTACGGCGACCCGGACCGCTACCGCGCCACCTACTGGGGCCGTTTCCCCGGCATGTACTTCGCCGGCGACGGCGCCAAGCGGGACGCCGACGGTTACTACTGGCTGCTCGGCCGTGTCGACGACGTCATGAACGTGGCCGGCCACCGGATCAGCACCATCGAGGTCGAATCGGCGCTGGTCGACCATCCAGCGGTGGCTGAAGCGGCCGTCGTCGGGAAGAACGACCCGGTCACGGGGCAGGCGATCTTCGCGTTCGTCTCGGTCAAGCAGGGCATCAACGCGGACGACGCGCTTGGGCGCGAGCTGCGCGAGCATGTTGCCAAGGTCATCGGCCCCATCGCCCGGCCGAAGTACCTGCTGTTCACGCCGGACCTCCCGAAGACGCGCTCGGGCAAGATCATGCGGCGCCTCCTCCGCGACGTGGCTGAGGGTCGGCCGCTGGGCGATACGACGACGCTGGCCGATTCCGGCGTGGTCCAGACGATCCGCGCGGGCGCGGGCGCAGGCACCGCCGAAGAGGATTGACGCTGTCTCGCGAGAGCGGCGCCGGGAGGAGTGAGTCGATGCTCGCGCGCATGAGTCTGCCGAAGCTGTACGCGATCGTGGTCGGGGTCGTGCTCATCGTGCTCGGGCTGCTCGGCTTCGTCGACAATCCGCTGGTAGGAGACGTGACCGCGACGAGTCACCCGATCTTCGTGACGGGTGCGGCGCACAACCTCATCCACCTGGTCACGGGCGCACTTGCGATCTACGTCGCCTTCGGGCTGGAGACGGAGCAGCAGGACCTCGCGGTCACCGGCCTCGGGCTGACCTACGTCGCGATCATTCTCCTGACGCTGATCAACGGCACACTCTTCGGCGTGCTCGCGTACCCGGTCAACCTTCCGGACCAGGTGCTCCATCTGGCGATCGCGGTGACGAGCATCGGGATCGGGCTCATGGCACGCAGCCAAGGCGGTCTCGCGGCTCGCTGAGAGGGGAGAGGCGCTTCGCTTCGCTCAGGCCCACGGGATGCCCAGCACGCACTTGGACGTACCATCGCCACGTGATAACGGCCAGGGAACCCACAGCGGCGCGCGACGTGACGTCGACGGACGGCGTCAGCGACCGACTCGGGCGCCCGCTTCGCGACCTGCGGATCTCGGTCACGGATCGCTGCAACTTCCGCTGCACCTACTGCATGCCGCGCGAGATCTTCGGCAGTGACTTCAGGTTCCTGCCCCGCGGTGAGCTGCTGACCTTCGAGGAGATCACGCGGCTGGCGGGGCTCTTCATCGATCAGGGCGTGGAGAAGTTGCGACTCACCGGCGGCGAGCCCCTGCTGCGTCGCAACCTCGAGGGCCTCGTGTCGATGCTCGCCGCCCTGCCCAGCCTGAAGGACCTGACCCTGACCACAAATGGATCGCTGCTCGCCGGAAAGGCCGACGCACTGGCTGCCGCCGGCCTGCGCCGCATCACCGTCAGCCTCGACTCGCTCGACGATGAGATCTTCGCCTGCCTCAACGACGCCGACTTCCCTGTGGGCCGCGTGCTCGAGGGGATCGCCGCTGCCGAGCGCGCCGGCCTCGCACCGATCAAGGTGAACATGGTGGTGCGGCGCGGCATCAACGAAGAGAGCATCCTGCCGATGGCGCGCCACTTCCGCGAAAGCGGTCACATCCTGCGCTTCATCGAGTACATGGACGTCGGCCATTCCAACGGCTGGCGCCTGGACGACGTCGTGCCCGCCGATGAGATCGTCGCCCTGATCGACGCCGAAATGCCGCTCGAGGCGATCCCCCCGAATTACGCGGGCGAGGTTGCCGATCGTTGGCGCTATCGGGACGGGAGCGGCGAAGTCGGCGTGATCGCGTCGGTCAGCCAGCCGTTCTGCGGCACCTGCACGCGTGTCCGTCTCACCGCCGAGGGGCTCCTCTACACCTGTCTTTTCGGCCTGCGCGGCCACGATCTCCGGGCTCCACTCCGCGCCGGCGAGCCCGACGAAGCGATCTCTGCGCGCATTCGCACGGTCTGGAGTGCCCGTACGGATCGATACTCGGAGATCCGTTCAGCCGCAACGGTCCCGCTCGCCAAGGTCGAGATGTCACATATCGGCGGGTAATCGCGCAAACCCCTGTTGCAGCGGGGTCCGGGACGGTATCCTGAGGGCGCATCCACGGCCGTGGGATGGGACGGTCGCCGCGACACCCGGCGAGGTGTCGGACGTTGAAAATAGGGAGAGTCGAATGACGCAATCGGGTCAGCCCGGGGCGCCTCCGCCCGGCGGGGCGCCGCCGCCTCCGCAGGCGCCGCCGCCTCCGCCGAACTGGCAGTCCACGCCGCAGCCACCCGCTCCGCCGTCGGGACCCCCGGTGGCTCCGTCACCGATGCAGCAGCAGATGTCGGCGATCACCGCGAACCTCATGGATCGCACCCCAGTCGCCGGGCCGGCCGGCTTCTACTACGCCGACGTCCCGAACCGGGCCATCGCGTTCATCATCGACTACATCATCTTCTTCATCGTGTTGCTGGTCGTCGGCATCGTCACTGTCGCGATCTTCGGCAACAACATCGGCTCGCTCCAGTTCCAGACGACGACGTCGGTCTTCATCCAGCAGGTCCTGGGGTACGCGCTGGGCGCGGCCTACTTCATCTACACGTGGACCGCGATGCGCGGCACGATCGGGATGAAGGCGCTCGGGATGCAGATCGGCAACGAGCGAGACGGGTCGACGATCAACTACCAGACCGCGTTCATCCGCTACGCGGTCATGTTCGGTCCCGGCTTCGTGGCCGGCCTCCTGAGTGCGGTTTCGCTCGGCCTGGGCGGCATCGCCTCACTGGTGTCGATCGTCTGGTTCATCGTGCTCGTCGTCACGACCGCACAGAGCCCGACCAAGCAGGGCCTCCACGACCGCTACGCACACACCATGGTTGTCAAGGCGGCTCGCTCCGTCGGCTGACCCTGGCCTTCCGTGCGCCTATTGGCGACCCCGGTCCACCTGGGCCGGGGTCGTTTCATGTCCCCGGAGGTTTTGGGCGCCCGCGACGCGAAAGGTCTCCGGGCAGGGCCTGTCCAACGGTGCGGCCCTGCCCGACGCCGACCCACGTTGTCCACGGTCTGTCCACAACGGCCCGGGTTTCGTGGACGGTCCGAGGGCCGGCCGCCGAGGTTCGTGGATAAGTCCGTTGACCGTCCAGGGTCCGGGACCTATTGTTCTTTTTGCCCGGAGGGGCGGTCGAGAACCATAAGCGCCGAGATTGCATCAAGGCGACTGTGGATCGAGACGGTCTCTCCGGGCGTTTCGTTGTGCGCCAGGGACGAGGGACTCCATGTCCGATGAGCACGAGTCCATGGTGGGCGAGCGGCTCGCCGAGCTCGCGGCCGCCGTGCGATCGCGGTCGGACCTCATTCCCAGGGTCGGCATGGTGCTCGGCTCGGGGCTTGGCGACCTGGCCGATGCCATCGAGGACGCGACGGCGATCCCGTTCAAGCAGATCCCCGGTTGGCCCGCCGCCTCCGCGCCGGGACATCGAGGGCGACTGATCCTCGGGAATCTGGAAGGCGTGCCCGTGGCCTGCCTCCAGGGACGTCTCCACATGTACGAGGGACACTCTGCGCCGCGCGTGGTGGAGCCGGTGCTCCTGATGGGCCGGTTGGGGGCGCCCACGATCGTGCTGACGAATGCCGCAGGCGGGGTCAACCCGTCGTTCGGTGCCGGAACCCTGATGGTGATCGCGGATCACCTCAACCTTACTGGCCAGACTCCGCTCCTCGGCCCCAACGACGACTCAGTCGGGCCGCGCTTTCCCGATTTCACCGACGCTTGGGATCCTGCGCTCCGGCGCGCGCTGCACGCGGCAGGCGAGGCAACCGGAGTCGCTCTCGAGGAGGGAATCTATGCCGGCCTCATCGGGCCGGCCTACGAGACACCGGCGGAGGTCCGGATGCTGCGCACCCTCGGCGCGGACGCCGTGGGCATGTCGACGGTGATGGAGGCCATCGCGGCTCGCTGGGCGGGACTCCACATCTGCGGCATCTCCCTCGTCACGAACCCGGGCGCCGGCCTCTCGGACCACCCCTTGAGCCACCAGGAGGTGCTGGAGGCCGCGAACGCTGCCGGCCCGCGCCTTGAGCAGGTGCTGCGCAGGTTTCTTCGAACACTTGCGGCTTAGTGATCTTCCCCGGGGCAAATGAGACTCATGCCACGAGGAGCTCAGCGAGCACCGGCGCGACGGCGGCGAGTGACGGGACGTGTTCGAAGCCACGGTCGACGAAGGGCGTTCCGTCGAAGCGTTCGGCTGGTGTC
>JBBRYO010000108.1:0-10198 GCA_038237595.1 Candidatus Limnocylindrales bacterium
AGCAGTCACCGAACTCCGCCTGCACCGCCTCGAGGGTCAGCATCTAAGATGGCCCGGGAGCGTACGCATGAACAAGGCGACCACCAAGCCGAGCCGCAGTCACGACGATGGCGCCGGTGCGGATCCGGGCGCTCTCGCCGACGCGCTCGAGCGAGACCCCTCGTCGATCCATCCGGGCGTGGTCGGGCCGGTCATCGTGCTCTCCGTGGCGCCGTCGCGGAACGGCGGCCTGAAAGGTGAAGTCAGTGCCATGCGACTGGTCCCGCTCGGCGCCGACGACCCGGAGCTCGCCGACGTCTTCATCCCGCTGCCCGTCAATGCGACCGTTGCGATGACGAGGGACGGCAAGGTGAAGGCCGGGGCTGTCCCGGAACCATCCGCTGCCGTCGTCCGGGAGGCACAGGCGTGGGCACGCAACCTGATCGCAAACGGCCAGTTGCGTGGCGTGGCTCGCAGCGCCCCGGTCTACGGTCCGCCGGGGCGCCCGACCCACGAGCTCGTGTCGGATTCGCACGGCCATCGGGTCATCCGGCGGCTCGGCTTCGACGCCGTCTGACCTCGAGGACCCTGATCGCGGCCAGCAGGTCACGCTCGCGTGACCTCAGGCGAAACCGAGCCGCTTGATCACGTTCAGGTTGCCTTCCCTTCGCACGATGTGGGTTGGCGGGAACGGAGCGTTGGCTGGGCGCGGAGGCGGGGGAGCCACAGCGCGGCCGCGGGTCCGCCCGCCCGCCGCGAACCCACGGGTCCGCGGAGCGCCGGGGGCAGCCGCGCCGTCTGATGGCTGGATCAGGTCGCCGTTGGCGACCAGGGCGCGTGCGAACGCCTTGGCCTCGTTCTCGGCTTCCTGGTCCGCCGGGCGCACTTCGCCGAGCACCCCGACGACCGTCGCGCCGCGTGTGCGGATCTGCGCGGAGGCCGGGACCAGCACGCTCAGGCCGGCCAGCTCGTCAGTCAGGGCGACGGGCCGGTACGCGGTGACGTGCGTCCTCTGGCCGTCCGCGTCGGAGCTCACGTTGGTGAAGCTCATCCGCGCTCCGCTCGGGACCGCCAGCTGGTCGCGGAGTTGGCGCGATGCCGCCCCGCGAGTGCGACCGCCCTTGATCGGCACGGCCATGGGCACCGCAGGAGCCGGCACAGTGAGGCCGTGCGCGGCGAAGGCGCTGCGGATGATGCTCACGTTCGCGCCGCCGTTCGTCGTGGCGTCTGCCTCGGCCATGCCGCGCCCAACCCCCTCAAAGGTTCGCGGCGCCGCTGCGACTCCGCGCAATGCGGAGATGAGCAGCCTGCCCGTGGTGCGGACCGCCTTCTGGAGACCGGCGGCTGTGTGCGGCCCCGCAGCGTGGATACCCCGCAGCGTGTCCCAGAAGGCACCCGTGAAGACGCGCGAGAAGCTGTGCACTTCCCCCGAGATGCTCGTGGCAGGGGCATTCGGTGGTAGGCCCGTCGGGTCCGCCCAGCGGAACGTGTTGAGGGCGTGACGCAGGGCGCCCGACTCCACGCTGCTCGTGCCGTATTCGCGCCGGATGGCGTCCCCGAGCTCCTCGGCGAGACTCTCCACGAAGTGGTTGCCCGAGAGGTCGGCCGAGACGCCGATGAGAGCTGTCCGTATACGTGGATCGCTGAGGCCCGACATGATCGCCATGCAGTCGCCGAAGGACTCGTGGAGGGCGCCGACCTCGATGAAGGGGACGTCGAAGAAGTCGGACCGGATCGAATCGAGCAGCGCGTGGCCCTCCTCGTGACACACCACGTCGACGCTCTCCGACGAGTGAACCAGCACGCCACCGTAGGAGTGGTGGAAGAACTGGAGTCCTCGCCGATCGTAGAAGGCGTTGAGGTCGTCACCCGCGTCGGTGAGCACCGGCAGCGTGGAGCGGTTGCCGTACCACGGTCCTGCCGCAACACCTGCCACGTCCTTCCAGGCGGCAAGCCCCAGGTGAAGGGCGTTGCGCGACTGCCAGTAGTCGAATCCCTCGGTGTGTGCCGGATACACGCCCGACGTCGCGCTGGGGCGAATGTCGAAGCCGACGCTGCCTGTCGGCTTGGCCTTCGGGCTCACGCTCCCGCTGGCGGGCCCGCCGACGGCGAGCGGATCGTTGGGAACATAGGTGATTGGCACTACGTGGCTCCTTTCCACCCTCCGTCAGGAGCGGGAACGCCCGGATCGCGGCCGGTTCACGCAGCGCTCCTCACCCACGCGTGAGGCTAGCACCGTGAACGGGCGGAGTCCATAAGGACTTGACCGATTGGACGTCGGAAATGCGACGGTGATCCGGCATGATCTGGGCCCCGGCCGAACACTTCGGCACTCCCGCGCGTCTGGACCATGTGAGGGAGGTGACCCGGCTGCAGATCGTGGTGCGGGCGCGCCAGGGAGATGCCGATGCTTTCGAGGCCTTGGTCCACGAGCACACCCCGTCGGTCTATCGGTTGGCGAGCGCGATCGTCGGCGAGGGAGCGGCCCGCGACGTCGTGCAGGACGTCTTCCTGTCTGCCTGGCGGGAGCTGCCACGGCTCCGCGATCCAGAGGCATTCGTGCCCTGGCTCCATCGGATCGCCGTGAACCGCTGCCGCTCGTTGCTGCGTGGCCATCGGTCGGTGCCGGAGATCCAGGTCGGGCCGGCAGTCGCCGAAGCCGTTGCCGACCCGCGGGATTTCCGCGTCGCAGCCGAGGCTCGGGCGACGATCGGGCTCGCGTTCGGGCGACTGTCGGCCGATCAACGAGCGGTGCTGGCACTCCACTATGCGGCCGGTCTTCCGTTGAGCACCGTGGCTGGAACGCTCGGCGTACCGACCGGCACGGCCAAGTCGCGCCTCCATGCGGCGTTCGAGGCCATGCGCCGCGAGCTTGGAGACCAGAACGATGCCTGACCCCGGTCGGTCAGTCGATCCCGTGGAGGGTTACCTTCGCGACCTCGGAGCGGCACCCGTCCCCGCGGATCTCGCGTCCGCAGTGGCGGAGGGCGTCCGGGCGCAAGGCGGGCGTCGAAACTCGTCTACGCCGTGCCGAGCCTTGTCGGCGTTGGCGGCGGTGCTGGTGACCGTCGTGGTTGGCGGGGCGCTCATCTTCGTGCGCGCCCCGGTGGCGGTCGTGGGCAGTCCGAGTCCCAGCCAGGGCACCGTTTCCCCGTCGGCCGTGCCCGGCTCGGCGACGTCCCTACCGACAGAGCTCCCGCCGATGCCCACGGAGGCCGCGCCGCCTCAGTCGGCCGCCGGGACCGACGAAGCCTGGGCCGAGTGTGCCGCCAATCTCTCGCAGTTCACGAATGTCGAGGGCTCGGCCGTTGTTGGCGCGTACCGGGTCACGGGAGCGCAGTACGAGCACTGGCGCGACGACATGGATGCCAGGGGTCACGGCGGTTCAGTCGGTCCGCATCAACCGATCATCCCAGCCGGCGAAACCGCAGATGTCTGCTTCATGGATGGGTTCTTTGCGGTCCCGGGAGGCACGGGTCTGGAAGCAACGCGAGCGGTCATCGTCATCGTCGGCGGCGTTGCGCAGCTGTGGATCGCGGGCCCGAAGGAGGGGCTCGCTGTAGAGGACCCGAGTCTCTCGGTATGGCCGAGCCCCGGTCCTGTCGGGGACGGCCTCGACCAGTGCCAGAGCAGCATGCCCGCGATCGTCGCGGCGCTGCCCGCTGCCGGTGACCTCGTACTCGTTGCCGGCTTCAACGCGACTGCAGCCGCCCTCGCCAACCGCCAGGAATCGGGGTTCGTGGGCCAGGAGCTCGACTACCAGTCCGCCTGGCGGCAGCGGGCCGCCGATTCTTCTGTCGTCATGTGTTACCTCAACGGTTCGCTCCAGACCCGCAGCGAGCAGGCCGCGGGCACGTCTCGCGAGACAGGTTTCGCCGTCCTCCTCCACCAGGACCAGGTGGTCGTCGACTCGTATGGTCCGGATCTGTTCGTCACGGACCCGAGAGGCTGGGAGACTCCTCGTCTCGGATTGCCGATTCGCTCGGACTTCACGACCGTCCAGCTGCCTCTCGGCGGCGGCCAATCGCTGCGCCTGCGGATCGACCACGGCGCGTTCCAGCCCTACTTCGTGAACGCCCGGCCGGCCACAGCCGCTGAGCTGGCCGCGGTGAGTGCCGACCAGCTCGGCCCGATCGGGGCGAGCAACCTCATCGTCGTCCACCCAGGTGGTGACCTCTTCTCCGTCCTGATCTCCTGGCAGGGTTCCTGCGACACCGATGACCGCCTGACCATCAGCATGCAGCGCGATACATACGCGCTCGACCAGGGACCGCAGACGGCCTGCACGGCGCCCGCCACGACACGCGCCGTGGTCCTGAAGTTCAACAAGCACTCACAGGCGCTCGATGCGTTGGTCGAGTTCCATCCCGGTGTCGTCAACTGAAGTCGCGAGAGGCAATCGGCAGGCCCTGGCCCGAGCGTTCCCTTGACGGTTTTTCGAATGACTGAGTCCCCAGGCGCTGTTCGGGCCTTTGCGCGTCGGCGGCGGGCCAGATAGCACCCGACTTTGCCGTCATTCGGAATTTCCGCTCGTTGGCACGCGCCCCTCGGCGGTCTGCCGCCGTTGTCAAACGGGGATACACGCGGTGGATGTGTCGCGACCTTCAGTCATTCGAAAAAGGAACGCGGTAGATGCTCGCGCGATCGGCACGGGTCCCGAACTCGGGTGCCGGCTCCGCATTCGGGACAGGCTCAGCCCGCCAACGAGGCGACGTACCTGCTGGTGACTCCGCCTACGACCGCGGCCAGAGCGTCCCGAGCACTGTCAGCACACCGAAGCCGGCGATCAGCAGGCCTGAGGCAACCGTGATCCAGCGAAGGACCTTCGGCGTGACGCCTGTTCGTAGTCGCGAAACCGTGAACGTCAGCATGATCCACCAGGCCATCGAGCCGACGAAGACGCCGGCGACCAGGAGCGCTGCGCCCGGACCACCCTGGCCGATGACTCCAAGGCCTAGAAAGAGCGCTGCGAACGATAGGATCGTCATGGGATTGGCCAGCGTCAGCGCCAGGATTGAGAGATAGGCCGCAAGGACGCTGCGCGGATCCGGGGGCGACGCCGCCGCGGTGCCGGGCGCCCGGCTCATCACCGCCCGAACGCCTATGTAGACGAGGAAGGCTCCGCCGATCAGCCCCAGCCATCGGGCCTGTCCGACGAGCACGTCGGAGATCGCGGTCAGGCCGAAGGCGGCCACGCTGCCGTAGATCGCGTCGGCCGTCGCGACCCCGGCGCCGGACGCCAGTCCGATCCGCAGCCCGTCGGTGAGCGTGCGGCGGATCGTCAGCAGCGAGATCGGCCCGACGGCCACCGCGATCGTGAGTCCCAGGGCCAGGCCCCGCCCGAACAATCCGATGTCCATGCGCCTCGCAATTCCGCATTCCAGGGCCGGGGCGGGCAAATGGGAACGCCCCCAGCCATTGCTGAGGGCGTTCCCGTCCCTTCAAGTCAGGCGCTCCGTCCCGGAGCGAGCGCGTCAGGCCGAGCCATCCCTCATGCGGGAGGGCTGCTGCACGCGAATCGGGAAGCGTGTCGGCAAGCTGCGCATCGGCGGGACTGTGCGGGACGCCCCATGTGGCTGTCAACCCGTCCTCCCGCTCTTGACGCGGCCCGAGGTTCGCATAGCATCGGCGGCATCCGACGCATCCGCAGCCGTGAGGACGCCACATGCCGAGTCATCTCACCAACGCCGAGGCAGCACGCGCATACGCGGATGCGTCGGCGCGCGACGACCTCGAGGCGATGGCCGAGCTGCGGCATCCGGACTGGACCACCTTCTGGCCGCAGTCCGGCGAACTCGTGCGCGGAAACCAGCCTTTCCGCCAGATGGCGGACGCCTACCCGGGTGGCCGGCCGACGGTGGTGGAGCTCGAGCGAATCGTTGGAGACGAGGATCGCTGGGTGGTCAGCCCGGGCAACACGATCATGCGGGTGGCGGGCAGCGGCGATTTCTGGTGGTGCGAGTGGCGGATGCGCTACCCGGACGACGCGATCTACCACTGTGTTTCCCTGATGGAGCTGCGCGACTCCCGGGTCTGGCGCGAGGTCGTCTATTGGGCCTCTCCGTTCGATGCGCCTTCGTGGCGGTCGGAGTGGGTGGAGCGGAGCTGACCGAGAATCGCCTTGCGTCGCGATCGGGCGGCCGCTATGCTGCGCGCCGTCCGTCGGCAGATGGCAGGGGTCATCCGGGCATGGAAGGAGGGATGCCACGTGGTTAGCTCAACCGCCTCGGTGGTATCCCCGTCACGCCTCCGAGAGGGTGCCGGCCAGCCGGACTGACACAGTCTGAGCAGCCCGTAGCCGTCCTCGTCGGAGGACGGCTTCTTCATGTCCGGGAGCCGATCGTGACGGGGAAATCGGGCGGTCCACCCAAGCGTCGAGTGGAGATCCCCCGTGAAACCGATCCGATCCTTCCGATGCGTGCACTGCCGGCTGGACGTTTCAACGTCCGCGCCCGGCACGGCCCACCGGAACCACTGCCCGAACTGCCTGTGGAGCCGGCACGTCGACGACGAACCCGGCGACCGGGCGTCCGATTGCCAATCGTCCATGGAGCCCATCGCCATCACCGTCCGCGGTGACGGTGAATGGGTCCTCATCCACCGCTGCCAAGGCTGCGGAGTCCTGCGCAGCAACCGAGCCGCGGGCGACGACAACCCGCTGCTGCTCTTCCGGCTGGCGATCAGGCCGCTGGCCCAGCCACCCTTCCCGCTGGACCGGCTGACCCTCATCTGAGGGCGGCCGGTTCTGCGCGGCGTCAGTTGGGCGCGGGTGCGGCGTCAGTTCGGCGCGGGCGCGGCGTCAGTTCGGCGCGGGATCGGCGTGATGTCGGGCCAGATGCTCGCGCAGGAGGTCCCTGCCGAAGTCACCTTCCGGGTCGCGCCAGACGGTATGGATATGGTTCGCCCGGTCCTGGGTATTGTCGTACTCGAGCAGGAGTCGAGGCCCGGTGACGCGGTAGTACTGGCCGGTTCCCGGCTCGATCCTACCCGCCCATGCGAAGTGGAGCTCGCGCCCATCGGGCCCGTCGAGTCGGTCGAGCTCGGCGCGAGCGACCGTGTCCGGCAAGCGGACCGCCCAGATCTCGAGCAGGCGGCCCATCAACTCTCGCGCCTCTGGGCCGGTGTCGATGACCGGTATCCCCATCGGCGCGTCTGCCTCCAGGAAGGGGCGGTTCGACGTCAGGATCTCCGGCGGCGCCTCGTCGCTGAAGACGGCACGCGCGAGGCTCCCGGGATCGAGCGAATTGACCAGCGCGCGGCCGAGATCCTCCTCGCGAGCGAGCGGTCGTACAAGGTGCCCCGCTTCGCGGTGAGATGCGGGGTTGGCGCCGAGAAACGATGGTGTCGCCGCCACGCGGTCCGCGGCCACGGTCACGTTGAGCGAGACGTGGTGGCCTTCGAAGCGCCATGCCCATGCGGCGTCGCGCGGATCGCCGAAGATCGAGAGGGAGTACTTCAGCGGATCGCGCCCCACATCGTCGTGCTCCATCCGCGCCAGGACCAGCTCAAGGCCGATGATCCTCACGATCCGCAGGTGGCCGGCTGCGGCCGTCCCAGCGTCGATCAGCTCGTGGACGGCCTCCACCTGGGTCATGTCGAGGCTGGCCATGCCGAGGCCCGGACGCTGGCGCGGCGTGAACGCCCAGTCGCTGCGTGCGCGCTCGTCGTCCAACTCGAAGGTGACAGCCCGGCGCAGCGTTCCGTCCAGCGAGTCGAGCAGCACGCTCGCGGCCTCGCGCATGGTGGAGGTACGTGCGGTCGATCCACGGATCATGGTCGTTGGAGTATGCGCAACCCGAGCGGATATGGCGGCGTCTGAACGCCCCGCAAATCGACCCGTGGGATTGACCGGCCTTGCGGTGGTCAACTAAGGTCCTGCGACCGGCCGCTCTCCTCGGAATTGCGGACGACGCGCGCCCCGGGTCGGCATTGGCCCGCGCGATTCCGCCTTCGAAGTAGGTGAGCTTGAGGTTGCACATGCGCGGATGGGGTAGAACGGGCGCCATCGCCCTCGCGACGATCGGGGCGCTGATTGGCACGGCGAGCGGCGCTGCTGCGGCTCTCCACCCGGGAAACTACGTGTTGAGAACGATCGACTTGTCGAACCACGGCGGCATGTCGGGAACCCGCGTGTCGTGCCCATCCGGTAAGCGCGTCGTAACCGGAGGAGCATTCTGGCATCGCGCAGGTCAGGGCCCTGACGCAAGCCTCGATGTCTTCCTCGACAGCTCGAGCGCGACAGCCGACGGAAAGGGCTGGTACGCGGCCGGGACCAATCTGTCCGGACAGGACCTGCAACTGCGTGTCATGGTCCAGTGTCTCGGTGCCACCCATGTCGGGACCTACCAGGTCAAGAGTGCGGAAGTATCAGTGACCAAAGGTAGCTTTGGCGCGCTCCGCGTGGCATGTGGCGTCGGCAAGCAAGCGGTGACTGGCGGAGCCTACTGGCATCGCTCGGGCCACGCAGCTGATGCCGTCCACGTTGGCGTCCTTTCGGGATCGATCGCGACAGCCGACATGAAGGCCTGGTACGCGTCGGGACTCAACAGCGCCAACGAGACCCTTCAACTCCACGTGTCCGCTCTCTGCCTACCCACAGCTCGCGTCGGAACACGCCACGCAAAGACGGTCGAGGTAACCATCAACAACACAGAGACGGGCGGTGTGCTCGTGAAATGTGCGGCGGGAATGCGCGTCCTGACCGGCGGCGCCTACTGGCACCGAGCGGGCCAGCCTACGGACAGCAACCTGGGAGCCTACCTCGACAGCTCGAACACTACCGGTGATGCGAAAGGCTGGTTTGCCGCCGGCCACAACATCTCGGGCGAGCAACTGGTTCTCCACGTGTCGGCCTTCTGCATTGCTCCATAGCTGACGGAACGCTGGAGAGAGGTCGCGCCCAGTCCGCGGTTAGGATGGGGCCTACGTCGAGCCGCCGCGCTGCCGCATTGCGAGAGGACCACCGCCGATGACCCAGCCCAGCGTCGCCGCGACGCCCGCCGAACTCCTCGAGGTGCTGGCGGGGATTGCCCGCGTCGATGGGGAGCGCCTCGTCATCGAGGACGAGGCCGCGTTCCGGGATCGCGGCATCCGAGACGTGGTCTGGACAGCGACGTTCAGCGAGGACGAGAAGACCGTCGAGGCCGCGCGCTGGATCGTGTGGGAAGCGTCGCAGCAGCTGGACGCCCGCTCGGCGAGCATCCACGACCTGTACATGGCACGCGGGCGCGGCGAGGTCCACGGCTTCACCGTGCCGGCGATCAACCTGCGCACCCAGGTCTTCGACATGGGGGTGACGATCTGTCACGCGGCGCAGAAGCTGCACGTCGGGACCGTCATCTTCGAGCTCGCCCGCAGCGAGCAGGAGTACACGTTCCAGCGCCCCGGCGAGTACATCACAAGCGTCCTGGCGGGCTGCATCGCGGCCGGCTGGCAGGGACCCGTCTTCGTTCAGGGCGACCACTACCAGTTCAACGCCAAGAAGTACGCGGTCGATCCGGACGGCGTGACCCAGACCCTGCACAAGGCGACCCGCGATGCGATCGGCGTGGGCTACGGGAACATCGATATCGACAGCTCGACCCTGGTCGACCTTTCGAAGCCCACGGTCGACGAACAGCAGCGCGAGAACCACGAGCGCGCAGCCGAGCTCTCGGCGGTCATCCGCGAGATCGAGCCCGACGCTCTCACGATTTCCATCGGCGGGGAGATCGGCGAGGTCGGCAAGGAGAACTCGAACGAGGCCGAGCTGCGGGCCTACCTGGACGGATACCGGCGGGAGCTGACGGCTCGTGCGGGGGAGGGAGCCATCGGGCTCTCGAAGGTGAGCGTGCAGACCGGGACGTCGCACGGCGGCGTGCCGCTGCCCGACGGCGGCGTGGCGGAGGTCAAGCTGGACTTCGGAACGCTGGAGCGGCTGTCGGTCGTGGCTCGCGAATACGGACTGGCGGGTGCGGTCCAGCACGGCGCGTCGACGTTGCCGGACGAGCTGTTCCACCACTTTCCGAGGATCGAGACAGCCGAGATCCACCTCGCGACCGGCTTCCAGAACCTCCTTTACGACCACCCGGCCTTCCCGGCGGACCTGCGCAAGCAGATCGAGGAGTGGTGCTTCCAGAACGCCGCCGACGAGCGCAAGCCGGGCGAGACAGACGAGCAGTTCATCTACAAGACGCGTAAGAAGGCCCTCGGCCCGTTGAAGCGGGTGCTCTGGGAGCTG
>JBBRYO010000109.1:0-10107 GCA_038237595.1 Candidatus Limnocylindrales bacterium
ATGTAACCCCGGCAATGTGCGCGGCATCACCGAGTTCGGTCTGACCTCGGGCGTCTTCGAGCAGCGCCCGCGCGGCGTCTTCCACCTCCAACGCGGCGGCCAGGAAGCGCGGGTCCGAGGGCGGAAGATCGCGCTTTCGGTGCTCGAGTTCTATGAGCCGCTCGAGTTGCGCCACGAAGGTGTCCGACTCAGCCCGCAGCCCGGCGGCAGTTACGACCTGAGTGTCCGGTGTGGAGTCTGGCACGGACACAGTATGGCGCCTCTAGTTTGGCCGATTCGGTCGATCCACGAAGCTGTTGGTTGGCGGAATGACGGGCGACTGTGGTCCTGGCCCACGCTCGAGCAGGCTTGCGTATCGCTCCAGGCATCTCGTCACGTAATCCTCGGCGCCTCGCAGCCATTCGGGAGAGGCACCGTCCCGGCCCTCTTGAAGGATGCCGCGGGCGTCGTCAAGTTCCTTGCGGGCTGATTCGATCTCGGACTGGCTCATTCGACCAGTCTGTGCTGTCGAGGGTCTGCGGTTGTGTGCTCGTGGCCGCAAGCGAGGCTTCGGCTGCATCGCAGTTGGCTGAATCCTGTTTGCGTGACAGGTGCTCGGATCGGCAGCGCGGCTCGCCACCAATCTCCGCTCAGGCGATCCTCGAAGTGCCCAATCAGCGCGAGCTCGTTGCACAGCGCGCTGCTGCGCTCGCCGAGCACGAAGCGGGGAAGTAGCTCCTCCGGTCGCGGGCTCCCAGGGGGATGAGCGCCGCCAATCGCATAGTTGGGCGCAACGGCGGGCGTAGCGCCGGTGGGCAGTCGCGCAGAAGGCCGGTCCCCGAGCGTGGATTGAGCCTCTGCATACGCCGCTTCGAGCAATCGGACGCGCTCGTCGACCGAGTCGGTCTGGGCGATGCACAGCTGCGGGATCTCGCCGATCTCGGGCATCGACTTGATGCGCAGCACCGCCCGGGAGGCGTCGTCCGAGCCCTCCACGCGATCCACCACGATGACCTGGGCTTCCGGGGCGCGCGACAACGCGGCGAGACAGTACGGGGCAGCCACCACACGGTGGCCGGCCTGGATCATGGCGGCGAGACGCCCGGCAGCGTCGCGCTCCGCGCAGATCAGCAAGGACCACGTTTGGTTCCGTCGCCACGGACCTCCCTGTTCGATTGGCCGTCCTGGGCGGAACTGCCATCGCGAGTCCAACAAGGCCTATACTGGCGCGGTTTCCTTTCAGCTCCGCCGCGTGCAGCTTCAGTCTGCGCAGACCACCGCGAGCGGGGCGCTCCCCACGGGAAGGAGTCCCATCCGTATGCGTCGTTACGAATTGATGCTGGT
This sequence comes from Candidatus Limnocylindrales bacterium, assembly GCA_038237595.1. GTDB lineage: Bacteria > Chloroflexota > Limnocylindria > Limnocylindrales > CSP1-4 > JAFMJV01. Next base: position 1,324 of record JBBRYO010000109.1, read on the forward strand.
CCTGCGGCCTGACGTGGCCGAGGATCGCGTCCAGGCGGTGCTCGACCGCTCAACCCGGACCATCTCGACGGCCAATGGGCAGATCGTGAAAGTCAGCCCATGGGGCCGCCGCCGCCTGGCCTATCCCATCGGCCAGTTCCGCGAGGGGTCCTACTACATCATCCTGTTCGATGCTCCCGCGGACGCCGTCCTCGAGCTCGAGCGCGGCCTCAACATCACCGAGGAGGTCATGCGCCACCTCGTGACCCGCGTCGAGCGTCCCACGGCCGCGCGCCGTCCGGACGCATCCGGTGACGAGGATCTGGACGTCAGCCCGCCGCCCGATCTGGACGAGCTGGACGATCTCGGGTCCGGCCTCGCGGTCATCGACGAGTCCGAGAGCGAGGCGGCTCCGGCCGCCATCGACTGAGCATTCCAGGGGAGGTCGAGCCATGTCGCTCAACAAATGCATGATCATCGGCAACCTCGGACGCGATCCCGAGATGCGCTACACGCCGAGCGGCCAGGCCGTGACGCAGTTCACGGTGGCCACCAACCGCAACTACCGCGACGCGCAGGGCGAGTGGCAGAAGGAGACCGAGTGGTTCCGCGTGGTGGTGTGGGGCCAGCAGGCCGAGCGCGCCGCCGAGAACCTGCGCAAGGGCAACAAGGTCTACATTGAGGGCCGCATCCAGACGCGCCAGTGGGAGGACCAGAGCGGCCAGAAGCGGTATACCACCGAGCTGATCGCCAACCAGGTCTCCTCCCTGGAGCGACGGGAGCGCGGGGACGATGAAGCCCCCTTCCCCGAGGATGGCAGCGGCAGCCAGGGCGCGCGCACGGCCGCCGCTGCGCCCGCCCGGTCCGGCGAAGGCCCCGCTCCGGCTCCCGCGCCCAGCGAGGACTTCGACGATCTGCCCTTCTGACCGATACACATCAGCTGCTGAACCCACGAGGATCTGACCCATGCCCGCCGCTCCCCGCTCGCGACGCCGCGAGGATTTCTACCGCGATCGCCGACGCCGCAAGGTCTGCGCCTTCTGCGCGGACAAGACCGTCCAGATCGACTACAAGGAGGTCAACCGCCTCCGCCGCTACCTCTCCGAGCGCGCCAAGATCGAGCCGCGCCGCAAGACCGGCACGTGCGCCCAGCACCAGCGCGAGCTGTCCGTGGCGCTGAAGCGTGCCCGTCACGTGGCCCTCCTGCCCTACGCACCGCAGCACCTCCGCCCCTGACCCGATTGTCACGTAGCCGGCCGGCCCCGAGGCCGGCGCGACCGCTGCCGCCTGCCCATCGGAGGCGCTGATGGACCTGTTCGACCTCGCGCTGCTGGCCGCTGCCTTCCTTGTCATCCTGGCTGGAGCGGAGCTCTTCACCAATGGCGTCGAATGGTTCGGCCACAAGCTGAACCTGGCCGAGGGCGCGGTCGGGAGCGTCCTGGCGGCCGTGGGAACGGCACTGCCGGAGACGATGATCCCGATCGTCGCGATCCTGTTTCCGTCGGCCGGCAGCACCGTTGCGACCGCCGAAGGCGTCGGCGTCGGGGCGATCCTGGGTGCGCCGTTCATGCTCGCCACCCTGGCCATGTTCGTGACCGGCGTCGCGGTCCTGTTCCAGGCGCGCAAGCGCCCGACCGGCGACAGGATGCTGATCAACTCGGACGTCGTCGGCAAGGACATCCGCTACTTCCTCGTCGCCTACACGGTGGCCCTGGCAGCGGCTTTTCTGCCAGCTGGTGCCGGGTTGCCGCGCCTCGGTGTGGCCGCGGTGCTGCTCGTGATCTACGCCCTGTACGTCCGGGCGCACTTCATCGCCGATCCCGACATCGACGCTTCCGACCTCGCGCCCCTGCGCTTCCGCCACCTGGACGTCGGCGTGCCGCGGCACGAGCGCACGACCCCGCGGCTGCGCATCGTCAACCTCCAGGTCGTCGTGGCGCTGGCCTTCATCGTCGGCGGAGCCGTCGTCTTCGTGCAGGCGGTGGAGCACCTGTCGACTACGATCGGGATTCCAGCGGCGGTGCTGGCGCTGGTGATCGCCCCGATCGCCACCGAGCTGCCCGAGAAGTTCAACAGCGTGATCTGGGTGCGCCAGGCAAAGGACACGCTGGCGATGGGCAACATCACCGGCGCGATGGTCTTCCAGTCGTGCATCCCGACGGTCGTCGGACTGGTCTTCGCCGCCGACACCTGGACGATCGCGAATGCCTCGAAGGAGACGTGGCTCGCCTTCGGGTCCGCGGCGATTGCCTTCGCCTCGGTCGCCGCGATCTTCGTGCCGATGATGCGGCGGGGCACCCTGACCGGCCGCGGCCTCCTGGTCGGAGGCGGGTTCTACGCCGCGTACCTCCTGCTGGTGGGAGCGTTCCTCATGGGTCTCATCTGAGGCTGGGTATACTCCCGCGAATGCTGACCGAGAAGCCCGCTGCCAAGCCACTCTCCAAGACAGGGGTACGCCCGGACGGCGACGTGGTGTGCTGGTTCGAGGGCAAATGGGTGCCCCTCGCGGAAGCGAAGGTCGGCATCATGACCCACGGATTCCTGTACGGAACGGCCGTCTTCGAGGGCATCCGCGCCTACTGGAACGAGGAGCAAGGACAGCTCTACGCGCTCCAGGCGAGGGCCCACTACGAGCGCATGACGGACTCGGCCAAAGTCATGCTGATGGACCTCGGCCGCAGCGTGGACGCACTCATCGAGCTGACGGTCGAGCTGCTGCGCCGGAATGGCTACCGAGAGGACGCCTACGTCCGCCCGACGCTCTACAAGTCGACCGAGGCGATCGGCGTGCGCCTGCACAACCTCGACTGCCAGCTCAATGTCTTCGCCGTGCCCTTCGGGGAGTACATCGCCATCGACCGCGGGATCACCGCCCAGACGGTGTCCTGGCGGCGCAACAGCGACCTCTCGATCCCGTCGCGCTCCAAGATCGTTGGCGCCTACGTGAACAGCGCCTTCTCCAAGTCGGAGGCGCAGCTCAACGGCTTCGACGAGGCGATCGTGCTGACGCTCGACGGCCACGTGTCGGAGGGCAGCGCCGAGAACCTGTTCATGGTCCGCAATGGCCAGCTGATCACGCCCGGTGTCGAGGACGACATCCTGGAAGGTGTGACCCGCGCGGCGATGATGCAGCTGGCGAAGAACGAGCTCGGGCTGGACACGCTGGTCCGCGCGATGGATCGCTCCGAGCTCTACGTCGCCGACGAGATCTTCCTGTGCGGCACGGGCGCCCAGATCTCCCCGGTCACCAGCGTCGATCACCGGCCGGTTGGGACGGGCGACGTGGGACCTGTCACGCAGCGCCTGATGGCGCTCTACTTCGACGCGGTGCGCGGCCGGCTGCCTGCCTACAGCGACTGGCTGACGCCGGTCTACTGATCTCGCGACTCCGGGTCCGGGCGACTAGCCCCCGGGCGGAGGTTTCAGCGTCGGTGTGGCGGCTCCCACGATCACCACGAAGTCGGCGGTCTGCGTCGCGTCAGTGGCGGCCTGCACCGTCACCCCGAACGTGTCGGCGAGCACCTTGGCCGTGGTGGGCATGTTCTGGTCCGCCCCGTTGTAGGCCGTGATCACCGTGGTCGGATGGTTGGGGTTGTCCGCCGCGCCGCCGTTGACGGGTGGCACGGCGGCATTGATCCCGAGCGAGGCGAGGTAGTCGGCAGCCTGCGTCGTCTTGGTATTCGGCTGGGACGTTCCATTGAGGACATTGACGACCGCACCTTCGGCCTCGACCTGGTCACGCTGCTGCTGCTGGGCCGGAGCGACGGTGAAGATGGTGCTGACGGCTTTCTTGATGGCGTTGACGTTCGGTTTGATCATCCACAGGTTGCTCGGCGGGCAGGGATAGCAGACGGTGCCGTAGCTGGGCGGCGAGAGGACGAGCGAGACGCGCCGGTTCAGGTCGATCGACTGCGCGAGCGAGATCAGTCCTGGCAGTGCGTTGCCGGGGATGTTGGTGCGCACGCTCGAGCTCAACGTCTTGAGCAGGTTGCCGAGCACGCCGGGTTGAAGGACCGTGCCGAGGTCGAACTGCTCACGGACGGACGTCACCACGCGTTCCTGGCGCGCCGCACGGATGTAGTCGTTCCCGAGGCCGTGGCGCGAGCGCGCATAGGCCAGCGCCTCTGAGCCGTCCATGTAGTGGTAGCCGGGCGCGATGTAGAGCTTGAGGTAGCCGCGTCCGTCGTCGGCCGGATAGAACGGGTCGTTGACCGGTATCTGGACGTCGACCATGGTGCCGCCTAGCGCGTCGATGGCCTCACGGAATCCGTTGAGGTCGACCGACACGTAGTACTTGATGTCGAGCCCGTAGAGCGACCCGAGGGTGTCCATCAGCGCCTGATAGCCGCGCGTCTTGTCGGGGCCGGGGAAGAGGTCGGGGCGGGCCTTTGCGGCGTTGTAGAGCGTGTTGATCTTGCTGGGGTAGACCCCGCCGTACGCGCTCGCCGCCGCGGAGCCGGGCACCAGCGGGATGTTGCCCGTATCGCGAGGCAGGCTGATGAGCGCAACCTTGTGCGTGGTGGGATCCACGCTCACCACGATCATGGTGTCGGTGTTGAAGGTGGCCTCGTTGGCTCGCCCCGAATCGACGCCGATGAGCAGGACGTTCACGCGGTTCTTGCAGTCCGGGCAGGGCGGCGGCGAGGGCGCTGGCGTGTCGGTCGGGGCCGCGGTCGTTCCGGGCGTGCTGCCCGGCGCCTCGGTTGGTGTTGGACCGAGGCTCGGCGAAAGGCTGCTGGGCGGCAGGATGCTCGGGTCGATCGAGATCGAGGGACCGGGCGACTCGTCCGGGCCGTTCCCGAGGATCTGGTCGAGGGCGTTCATGACCGTTACCACGTTCGTGGCTGCTGCGGCGTGAGCCAGCACCAGCACGAGGAACACGGCCAGCAGCCCACCAAGCGACCCGACCCGGAGCACGGGTGCTCCTGACGCGCTCGGGCCCCGGTTTGCGACCCGATAGGCGTCGATCGAGGAGAGCGCGCGATAGATCAGGTCGAGCGCGATGAAGACGAGGGTGCCGCGCAGCCAGTCCGGGTTGGCGAACTGGGCCTCGAAATCGCTGCGGGTCTGCTTGTTCGCGAAGATGCCCAGCAGCAGCGCATACATCAGGATGTAGGGCGCCGCCCAGACGAGCGCGCGAATCCAGTGGCGGGCATACGCCTGGCCGAGACCAGGTTGCACGGCCGAGAAGAACGCCGCTGCGAACGCGGAGGGGCGACGGTCCCGCGCGTCGGGGGTCTGCATCGCCGGGCATGATACGGGCAAGTGGCCGGGGGCGCGGCCGACGGCCTCCGGTGGCGCCATCGGCGTCGGCTATCCTTGCAGGCCCATGCCCGAGAGCCCGTTCCAGCCTGTCCCGGCGCAGCCGGACTTCGCCGCCCAGGAGCACCGCGTGCTCGCCTACTGGCACGAGCGGCAGACCTTCCAGCAGCTGCGTGCCCAGAACGCAGGCGGGCCGCACTGGTCGTTTCTCGACGGCCCGATCACGGCCAACAACCCGATGGGCGTCCACCACGCCTGGGGACGCGCCTACAAGGACCTCTACCAGCGCTTCCACGCCATGCTCGGCGAGAGCCAGCGCTGGCAGAACGGGTTCGACTGCCAGGGCCTCTGGGTGGAGGTCAACGTCGAGCGCGAGCTCGGCTTCACCAACAAGCGCGACATCGACAGCTACGGGATCGCCCAGTTCGTCAATCTCTGCAAGCAGCGCGTGCTGACGTACGCGGCCCTGCAGACCGAGCAGTCGGTTCGCCTCGGGATGTGGATGGACTGGAACGACCCGGATGAGCTGCGCCGCCTGCGCGACCTCCTGGCCGACGACCCCTCGCAGCAGGTGACCGTGCAGGGCGTCCACGGCCCGGTCACCGACAGCGTGGAGATGATCGTCGGGCGGCTGGGGATGCCCGAACTGGGAGGCTCGTACTTCACCTTCTCCAACGAGAACAACGACCTGATCTGGGGCTTCCTCGCGGAATGCCATCGCCGTGGCTGGCTCTACAAGGGCCACGATTCGATGCCGTGGTGCGCACGCTGCGGCACGGGCATGAGCCAGACGGAGATGAACGAGGGCTACCAGGACCGGGAGGACCCCGGCCTGACGGTCCGCTTCCCGCTGCTCGACCGGCCGAACGAGTACCTGCTGGCCTGGACGACGACGCCCTGGACACTCACCTCCAACGTGGCCGCGGCCGTGGGGCCCGACCTGCGGTACGTCAGGGTGCAGCAGGGCGATGACGCCTACTGGGTTGGCAAGGGGACGCTCAAGACCGCAGTGCAGGGCGACTTCAAGGTCGTGGAGGAGCGCTCCGGCCGCGAGCTGGTCGGGTGGCGCTACCGCGGGCCGTTCGACGACCTGCCGTCGGTCCAGACGGCGTTCGCCGGGGGCTCGGCCGAGGACGGCGGCTCGCCGTACGTCCACCGCGTCGTCGCGTGGGACGAGGTCGGCGAGGACGAGGGCACGGGCATCGTCCATATCGCGCCCGGCTGCGGTGCCGAGGACTTCCAGCTGGGCAGGGTGCTGGGCCTGCCGGTGGTCGCCCCGCTCGACGAGTCCGGGCACTACCTCCAGGGCTTCGGCTGGCTCAGCGGACTCGACGCGATGGGGATCACGGCGCGCATCGTGGAGCACCTCGAGGCGAGCGGCTTCTTCTACCACCTCGAGCCGTACACCCACCGCTATCCGCACTGCTGGCGCTGCGGCACACCCTTGATCTTCCGCGTGGTCGACGAGTGGTACATCAACATGGGCCAGGTCTACGACGTGCCCCGCGAGCAGCTGACCAGCGAGCAGGTCGACTCGAGCCTGCGGTACCAGATCATGGAAACCGTCGACCAGATCCGCTGGATCCCGGGCTTCGGATACGAGCGCGAGCTCGACTGGCTGCGCACGATGAACGACTGGATGATCTCCAAGAAGCGCTACTGGGGCCTGGCCCTGCCCATCTGGGAATGCCACGCGTGCGGCTCGTTCGAGACCATCAGCGGGCTCGAGGAGCTGCGGGCCCGCGCCGTCGAGGGCTGGGATGTCCTCGAGGGCCACACGCCGCACCGGCCGTATGTGGACGCCGTCAAGATCAAGTGCGGAAGCTGCGGCGAGATCACCGAGCGCATCCGCGACGTCGGCAACCCGTGGCTGGACGCCGGGATCGTGCCCTTCTCCACACTGCACTTCCGCGAAGATCCCGATTACTGGAAGCAGTGGTTCCCGGCCGACTTCATCACCGAGTCGTTCCCCGGCCAGTTCCGCAACTGGTTCTACTCGATGCTGGCGATGAGCACGGTGCTGCGCCGCGAGCCGCCCTTCAAGACGATCTTCGGCTACGCCCTGGTGGTGGCCGAGGACGGGCGGCCGATGCACAAGAGCTGGGGCAACGCCATCGACTTCAACGAGGCGGCGGAGCGCATGGGCGTTGACGTCATGCGATGGCTGTTCGCGCGGGCAAAGCCCGAGGAGAACATCGTCTTCGGCTTCCACGCCGCTGACGAGACGCGCAGGGAGCTGCTGGTCCTCTGGAACGTCCTGGCCTTCTTCGTCACCTATGCGCGGCTCGCGGGCTGGCGGCCGACATCATCCCCTGCCGCCGCGGCGGAGAAGGCGGTGAGTGCTGCGTCCGGTGCGACCGCCGAGGCCGGCACCGTGCTCGACCGCTGGATTCGGTCTCGCGTCGCGGGTCTGGCCGCTTCCGTCCGCGGCGAGCTCTCCGACTACGACGCGCGTGCCGCGACCGCGCTGATCAGCGGCTTCGTGGACGACCTCTCGACCTGGTACCTGCGCCGCAGCCGCCGCCGCTTCTCGCACAGCGAGGACCCGCAGGATCGCGACGCCGCCTTCGCGACGCTGCACCTCGCGCTGGTGAGCGTGGCTCGCATCCTGGCGCCGATCCTGCCATTTCTGGCCGAGGAGCTCCACCGGGTGCTGGTTCGGGACGCCGGCGTGGAGGGGTCGGCCGAGTCGGTCCATCTGACCGCGTGGCCGGATGCGGAGTTGGAAGGCCTGCGGGAACCGGCCCTCGAGGCGGCGATGGCGACGCTGCTGCGAGCCGTCGAGCTGGGGCGCACCCTGCGCGGCCAGGCCGGAATCCGGGTGCGTCAACCTCTCGCCAGGCTGTGGCTGGCGCTCCCCGGCGGGTCGCTCGGTGACGGCGTTTCGCCCGAGGATCGAGCAGCCCTGCTCGAGCTACTGTCGGAGGAGCTGAACCTCAAGGCGATCGAAGTGATCGGGGACGAGTCGGAGCTGGTCGAGCGCCGCGTCAAGCCGCTGCTGCCGGTCATCGGGCGAACATACGGCGCGCAGGTCCCCGTGATCATGGCCGCTGCCCGCCAGAACGCGGTCGAGATCCTCCCAGACGGCAGGGTGCGGCTCGCGGGCCTGACATTGAAGGCCAACGAGGTCGAGATCCTGGCCACGCCCCGCCCGGGCACGGCCGTGGCGCATGACGAGGGCATCGTGGTCGTCATCGATACGACGCTGACCCCCGCGCTCCAGAGGGAGGGTGACGCACGCGAGCTGACGCGCGCGATCCAGGACCTGCGCAAGAAGGTCGGCCTGGCGCTGGACGACCGCATCGAGCTGTGGATCGATGCCGACGCCGAGCTCCTCGGCGCACTGGACCCGCACCTCGGCGCGGTCGCCGCCGATACGCTGGCCGCGGCGGTCCACCGTGAAGCGCCGCCGCGGGACGTGCCGCCGGCCGAAGTCGTGCTCGATGGCGGCGCGGTGACGATCGCGCTGCGCGTCGTTTCGGCCCCGGTCGAGGCGAGGACCTAGCATGGCCGTGATGAGCAGCGCGACCGACGAGCGCGGCA
>JBBRYO010000110.1:0-10052 GCA_038237595.1 Candidatus Limnocylindrales bacterium
ATCTCGGCCAGTTCGGTTCGACGGCCGAGGAACGGCGTGGCCGGCACGGGTAGGTTCGTCTGGTGCAGGCTTTTCAGGGGTGGGAAGTCGGCCGCGCCGAGCTGATAGATGCGCTCCGCCGCGGTGAGGTCCTTGAGGCGATGAACGCCAAGATCGCGGAGCCCCTGCGTCCCGACGAGGGCGGCGGTTGCCGCAGACACCAGCACCTGCCCGCCGTGGCCGGACGCGGCGATCCGGTCCGCCCGGTGGACGTCGACGCCGACGTAGCCCTCCTCACCCACCTGAGGCGTCCCAGTGTGGACGCCCATCCGCACGCGGACCGGACCCTGGGCCAGTCCCTCGAGCGCATCGGCGGCCGCCTTCAACGCGCCGGGCGCCGTCGGGAAGGCGAAGAAGAAGGCATCACCCTGCGTATCGATCTCGACTCCGCCGTCAGCGGCGCATGAGACACGCACGACGCGGCGATGCTCGGCAAGCGCGTCGGCATAGCGATCGGGGCCCAGCTCGTGCAACAACCTCGTCGAGCCCTCGATGTCGGTGAACAGGAAGGTGACGGTCCCGGTCGGAAGGTCAGTGCGGCTTACCACCGGCGTATCCAGCGCGTTCGGTCATGCCGGGCATTGCTTGACTATAGGGAGCGGAGCATCACGGAGCGCCCCGGATCTGCTTGAGCAACCGCTTGAGTGCGATCGGGTTGTAGACCTCGCGTCGGTCCGCGACCTGTACCACGAGGACGATGAGGCGCGCGTCGCTGACCTGGTACAGCACCCGGTAGTCACCGATAGCGATCCTCCATATGCGCTCCGCGCCCGTCCCAGAAAGAAGCGTCGCGCCTTCCGGCCTTGGCTCGTTCGCCAGCCGCTCGATCGCCTCTACGACCGAGCGCTGAGCGGGACGCGGCAGTTTCTCCAGCTGACGCACCGCGCTTGGCAGGAAGGTGATCGCGGATCGGGCTGCCATCGCCCCGGGGTCCCCTGCGGTCTGCTAGCGCTGGAGCCTGGCCCGGACCTCGTCCCATGGAATCGGTGTGGCGTTCTGCGGGTCGGCCAGCGCTTCGCGTGCCGCTGCGAGGTCGATCTCGTCTTCCAGAGCCTCGAGCAACTCGATGTCAGCCATCGGCACGATTGCTGCGAGCTCCTTGCCGCGACGGACCACGCGCACACGTTCGTGGGCATAAGCGACACGGTTCACCAATTCGGCGAAGTCGTCGCGTGCATCGCTGACACTGATGCTGCTGCCCAAGACCGTCCCTCCGAGTCGTACGCTTTGGACAGACTGTACAGCGTCAGGTCCGGGCAGTCAACGGTGAGGATTCGCGCTGTGCTGTGCGGACCAGCGCCACGCAATGCCACGGTCGGCCGATGAGCGACTGGTCGCCCAAGTCCACCGGGCCGTTCATGGTGTCAGTTCACGTTTCATCCTGGCCCGTTAGATTGCCGCCGTGAGCTTCAACGTTGCGGCGGACGCGTACGACCGATTCATGGGCGCATGGTCGACGCTGCTCGCCTCCCCTCTCGCCGATCTGGCGAGCCTACGTCCGGGCCAGCGGGCCCTCGACGTGGGCAGCGGACCGGGGGCGCTGACCGCCGAACTGGTTTCCCGACTCGGAGCCGCCGCCGTGGCCGCGGTGGATCCATCCGAGCCGTTTGTCGTCGCGGTGCGGAATCGATATCCAGGCGTGGACGTCAGGCGGGCGAGCGCGGAAGCGCTCCCCTTTCCGGACGGGGGCTTCGACGCCGCCCTCGCCCAGCTCGCCGTGCACTTCATGTCGGACCCGGTCGCCGGCCTGCGCGAGATGGCGCGAGTGACCCGACAGGGTGGCGTCGTCGTGGCGTGCGTGTGGGATTTCGCCGGAGGTCGGGACCCGCTGGGGCCGTTCTGGGGGACGGCGCGAGCGCTCGACCCGGACGCGGTCGATGAGTCGGACCTCGCGGGCGCACACGAGGGTCATCTGGTCGAGCTGTTCGGGGCGGCAGGCCTACGGGAGATCGACGAGGTGGCGTTGTCGGTGAGTCGCGAATTCACCGGCTTCGACGGTTGGTGGGAGCCGTTCACGCATGGCGTTGGGCCTGCCGGCGCATACGTGGGCACGCTGGCACCGGATCGACAGCTCGTACTCCGCGAACGGTGCAGGTCGATGCTCCAGGAAGGTGCCTTCACGCTGACAGCCGTGGCGTGGGCGGCCCGAGGTGTCGTCTAGCCCGCGGAGATCCGCGCGACGGGCACTCGCGTCGGTCGATCCGACGTGCATCTACGGACCCAGCCTTTCGGGCTACGACCAAGCCGTGATCCTCAACGGCCAATTTGCTGCGGTCTACCCCATCTCCGTCCTCAATGGCACAGGCGGAGTCCGTAGCTATGCCGCCGGAAACTCGGGGATCGGGTTGCTGGCTTTCACCGACGGCGACGCCACCACGATCGGCGTCAGTGGACTCTCGGAGCCGGACGGGATCGGTGTGATGGGAAGAAGTGTCAACGGCACGGGTGTGCATGCCGAGATCACCGGCGGCGGCTACGCGCTCGACGTGCAGGGGCGCGCCGTCTTCAACCGGAGCGGAAAGGTCACCTTCTCTTCCGGTCAGGCATCCCGGTCCGTCACCCGAACCGGAAACGTGAACTACCTGGGACCCAACAGCATCGTCGTCGCCACGATCCAGGGCTACGTGGCCGGCACATGGGTCGCGGGCGTGCACATCGACAGCACCAGCAAGTTCACCATCCGGCTCAACAAAGCTGCGCCGAAACAGCTCGTGGTGGGGTTCTTCATCGTCAACTGACCGCGCGCGCCGCGACGGGATCAGGCTGCGAGAACTTCAACGCCGTAGAGGCCGAACGATGCGTCTCGACTCAGCACGATCGCATCGAGGCGCTTCGCCTGGGCAACCAGCATCCGATCGAACGGATCGCGGTGATGCGGAGGCAGGCCGCCTGCCACCTCAGCGTCGGCGGCAGTGATCGGGAGAGAACCAAAGCCCGCCGGCTCCAGTGCCGCAACCAGACCGCGCGGCGCCTCCAGCTTGCCGAGCGCCCGCTTGATCTCGATTTCCCAGACGGTCGCAGCCGAGACGAGCACGTCGTTCGCCGGATCGGCAATCGCGCTACGTGCGCCGGTGGACAAAGCCGGATCGTCCGCGAGCCACCACAGCAATGCGTGGACGTCCAGCAGCAGGATCATTCCTCGAAAGACGCCGCCAGCGCCTCGTCCGCCCTGTCGAAGTCCTGCGACAGTCGAACGCGTCCGCGCCACGCTCCGGGCGTGCGAGGACTCGAGCGAGGGCGGAATGGCACAAGCCGGGCAATTGGTCGCCCGGCTCGCGCAATGACGATCTCCTCCCCTGCCGCCACGCGCTCGACCAGGCGCGACAGGTGGGTCTTGGCCTCGTGAATGTTGACCGCGGGTTCCTTCATCGCCAGGATCGTAGGCGAGTTAGTCCATCTTAGTCAACTTGTCCAGGGGACCCCTCTTTCGCGTGGAGCCCGCGGCCCCGGCGGCCGGGCACCAAGCGGCCGCGATCACCGCCGCGCCCTGGACGCGACCGAGTCGCGAGGCCGATGGTTCATCCAGGTCATGGGCCCGCAAGAGCTTCTGAAGCTCGAAGGCGATGACGGCAGCGAGACGGTCTACCGCACCGCGTCCGGCGGGCGCGGCAGCGTCGAGATCGACGGCGAAACGGGCCACTGGACGAGTCGCTGACCGGCGTACCTCGGCTGGCGCAGTTCATCGCTGACGTTGCCCTCGAACCAGCCTCCCTTGCCACGCGTCACGCAAAGTTCCGGGCGTGCAGGGACTGGCCGAGCTTGTCCAGGCTGTCGCGGGCCTGCTCGGTCAGCACCAACCTGGTGCCGCCCGCTACCTCGGCGAACTCGATTGTCATCAGCGACACGGAGTTCCGTCGGCCATCGATGCGCACGTCGTATGACGCGATGATCCGCCGGTCGTCGACGATGTCCTGGTAGATCGCCTCATAGCCGAACGTTTTGCCGCCCGGCATCACGCCTTCGAGGCACTCGCGGCCACCCACCCGGAAATCCATGGTGTACTCGCTCGTCACGGTCAGAAAGTCGTCGCCCTCGCCGAACCACGGGTTCTTGGCCGCCCGGCTGGCCCACGCGGCAAAGACTCGTTTCGGCGTTGCGGGATAAATGCGCTCGATGCTGAACGAGCCATGTTCGACGGAACTGGTCATGCCTTTTCCTCCCCTGCTTGGTTGTTGCTCTTTGATGCGGCTTCTGCGGCCAAGGCCTCGCCCAGCCGACCGAGACGGCGGTCCCAGGCGCGGCGCCGGGCGGCAATCCAGTCCCCCACTATTTCCAACCGCTCGACCTCGAGACGGCAGGTTCGCACGCGCCCAACCTTCTCCGACGCAATGAGGCCGCAGCCCTCCAACACCTGGAGGTGCTGGACGACCGCCGGCAGCGACATCGGCAATGGCGCGGCAAGCACGGTGACGCTCGCCGGTCCGCTGCCGAGCTGCTCGATGATCCGCCTCCGCGTTGGATCTGCGAGGGCGCGGAGCAGTTTGTCGACGTCGGCGATTTGGTTAAGCACGAGCTTAAGTATGCTGTGGGTGCCCTAGCAAGTCAAGCGCCGACTTAAGTGTTCGGGCCCCAGGCCCCCCGACCATGGTTCACCTGAGCGGCCAAGAGCTCCTCCCACGTCCTGCGGCCAACAGCCCGGTCCGGCGAGAGGTTTGCGCCATCCCGGATCGCCCGACCAGCCTTGCCCGGCATCTTGAGCGGCAGGATCAGCCGTCGGCGATGAGTCGCCTCCAGATAGCTCCGGACCAGGTTGCCCATCTCGTACACCCGCGGCCCGGCGATGTCGGGCGCAAGGCCGGCCGGCGTGCCGAGCGCAAGCTCGACGAGCCTTGCCGCCACCTCCGCGGAGTCGATCGGCTGGAACTTGAACCCAGCCGGGACCGGGATGACCGGCAACTTGGCCATGCCGTGCACCGTCTTGAAGGGTCAGGTCGTGGAATTGCGTTGCGCGCAGCGTCGTCCACGGGATGCCCGATTGCGACACGATCCCCTCGGCGGCGTGCTTGGCGCCGAAGTAGCCGAACATGGCAAGGTCGATGCCGCTGGCCATCGGGAACCGGTCTGCGCGGACGACCGAGATGTACACCAGGCGCCGTACGCCGGCCTCGGACGCGGCACCGACGAGGTGACGGGCCTTGTCCTCGTCGCCCTTGCCGCTGCCTGCGCAATGAACGACGACCTCGATTCCTATGACGGCGGCCTCGATCCCCTCCCCCGTCGCGAGGTCACCGGTCCGGAACTCGATGCCGTTGTCGGAGCCCGCGCCACCTCGGCGGCTGAGCACTCGGACGTCGCGCCCGCCGTTCTGTAACAGGGCGACGACCTGCCGCCCGAGGGTGCCGGTGCCGCCGGTGACGAGAATCAGCGGAGTGGTGGAATTGCTGATGAGAGCGTTCAACGTAGGTCTCCCGTCACGCCTCCGTATTTGGTGGGTCACTGGCCTGACCCCGACCGACCCGAGGATGTGACCGACAGCTTTCCATGCCGCGTTCACACGGTCTACGCATCTCGGCGGCAGGCTCTGCTCACCGGTCCAGGGACCGGCACCCAAGCAAATAGAGCAGAGAAAGGTCCTGGGAGCGCTGCTGATCGTCGGGCTCGCCAAGGCGGCGTTCGTTGGTCATAGCCACCGGATGGGGCCCCGTGGCCGGTAGAACTGGCACGAACGCATCGCTGAGCTGCACAAGGAGCTCCACCGCCGAGAGGCCCAGAGCGCCGACGCTGAGGCAGGCACTGCCAGCGCGTGACCAGCATCGGCCAGCAGGCGGCGCGCCCGCTCCTGGCCGGCTAGCGACCGAAGATGATGTCCATGCCAGCCAGGATGAGTTGGAGTTTGGCAGGGGCGAGCTTGCCCACTCGCTCGGTGAGGTCCGAGTTGTCAAGGATCACGAGTTGCGTCACGTTCACCACCGATTGCCGTGGGAGTCCGGTGGCGCGCGCGGTCAATGTCACGTTGCCGGGCGAATCGGCCCACTGCAGGTTGCTGGTCATCGCCACACAGACAACCGTGCGAACGAACTCCGGTTGAAGGCATCCCCCTGAACGACCACGATCGGGCGTCGGTATCCAGGTTCCGAGCCACTCGGTGCGGGCAAGTCGGCCCACCAGACGTCGCCCTGCGAGATCACCACTCGACGGAGTCCAGCGTCTGCCTCGCGGTCCGTTTGGCGAACTCGTATGAATCGGGCTCCGACCCGAGCCGGATAACTACGCGATTGATGGCCTCCGTCACGTCGTCAGCGGAATGGCGGGCAACGTACTCGCGAAGAGCCGCGCTGTAGACCTCGCTGCGCGACCTGCCAGCAGAACGAGCCAGCTACTCAACCTTTTCGTAGACGTCGTTGGGCACGGATACAGCTGTTTTCATACCGGTTGTATAACCGTCGATTGCCTGACTCGACCACGTCCGGCGGTCCGTACCGATCGCGCTGCGCGGCCTTCATCGTGCTCATTTGGGCCCATCCCCCAGCTGTGCGACGAGTCGCTTTGGTGCCGTGAGCCGGTACGCGCGATGGATGAGCTCGGCAATGAAGTCCCAATCTTGCTCGACCTCGAGCGAAATCCCGATCCAGCCGTGGACCCCGACGTATGGCG
The DNA here is from genome assembly GCA_038237595.1 of Candidatus Limnocylindrales bacterium. Taxonomy (GTDB): domain Bacteria; phylum Chloroflexota; class Limnocylindria; order Limnocylindrales; family CSP1-4; genus JAFMJV01. The sequence continues at coordinate 6,634 of JBBRYO010000110.1, forward strand.
GCATGAAGAACTTCCGCGGATCCTCCAGCACAAGCGCCTGCTGGGCACCCGGTTCAGCCTTGCACCAGATGCCCCAGCGACCTGCGTGCGAGTCGTGGCGCATCGCGAAGATCTTGTCGCGCACTCGCCACGATGGATTCCCGACTCCGCCACCCTCGGTGGCTTCCGGAAGGGCGAGGCAGATATGCCGCACCCGATCGAGGAGCTCCTCTCCACCCGGGTCAAGGGGCATGTCAGGCGGCCGCGAGGCGCTTGTACTTGATCCGGTGCGGCTGGTCGGCCGCGGTTCCCAGCTCCTTGTGGCGGAATGCCTCGTAATCGCTGACGTTGCCCTCGAACCAGCGGACCTGGCTGTCTCCTTCGAAGGCGAGGATGTGGGTCGCGATCCGGTCGAGGAACCAGCGATCGTGGCTGATCACGACCACGCAACCGGGAAACGACTCCAAGCCGGCCTCCAGCGCGCGCAGGGTGTCGACGTCGAGGTCGTTAGTGGGCTCGTCCAGCAGCAGGACGTTGCCGCCCGATTGGAGCAGCTTGGCCAGGTGGACGCGGTTCCTCTCCCCTCCCGACAGCGCACCGACGAGCTTCTGCTGGTCCGTGCCGCGGAAGTTGAAGCTCGACACGTAGGCGCGCGCCGGCAGCTCGCGTGAGCCGACCTTGATGATCTCGTTGCCCTGCGTGATCTCCTGGTACACGGTCTTGTCCGCCGCCAGGTCGTCGCGGCTCTGGTCGACGTAGCTCAGCTTCACCGTGTCGCCGATCTCGACTGCACCGCGATCCGGCGCCTCCTGGCCGACGATCATGCCGAACAGCGTCGTCTTGCCGGCGCCGTTGGGCCCGATGATGCCGACGATTCCCGCCTTCGGCAGCGAGAACGTGAGGTCCTCGACGAGCAGGCGGTCGCCGTACCCCTTGCGAAGGTCCCTGACCTCGATCACGGTGTCACCCAGGCGGGGTCCCGGCGGGATCGCGATCTCCAGCTCGCGCTGGCTCCCCTTGTCGTCCTGCGCCTCCGCGAGGAGCTTCTCGTACGCGCCGAGACGAGCCTTGCCCTTCGCCTGGCGGGCCTTGGCGCCCATGCGCACCCACTCGAGCTCGCGGGCGAGGGTGCGCTGGCGGGCGTCGATCGACTTTGATTCCCGCGCCGAGCGCTCGAGCTTCTGCTCGAGCCAGCTCGAGTAGTTGCCGGCGAAGGGAATGCCCCTCCCCCGATCGAGCTCCAGGATCCACTTCGCGACGTTGTCCAGGAAGTAGCGGTCGTGGGTGATCGCGACGACGGTGCCCTCGTACTCCTGGAGGAAGCGCTCGAGCCACTCGACCGACTCGGCGTCGAGATGGTTCGTGGGTTCGTCGAGGAGGAGCAGATCCGGGTGCTGGAGCAGCAGCCGGCAGAGCGCCACGCGGCGCTTCTCACCGCCGGAGAGCGTCGTCACGCCGGCGTCGTCCGGCGGGCAGCGGAGCGCGTCCATGGCGATGTCCACGTTGCGCTCCAGGTTCCATGCGTCCGCCGCGTTGATCCTGTCCTCGAGGGCTGACTGCGCGGCGCCGACCGCCTCGTAGTCGGCATTCGGATCCGACCATTTGGCCATCACGGCGTTGTACTGCTCGATCAGGCCGTGGACCTCGCGCACGCCGTCCAGGACGTTGCCCTTGACGTCCTTCGTCGGGTCGAGCTGCGGTTCCTGGCTCAGGTACCCGACGGTGAAGCCGGGCGTGAGCCGCGCCTCGCCGGAGTAGCCGTCGTCGAGCCCGGCCATGATCCGAAGCAGGCTCGACTTGCCGGCGCCATTCGGACCGATGACGCCGATCTTGGCGCCCGGATAGAACGAGATGGAGATGTCCTCCAGCACGGTCCGATCAGGCGGGTAGTGCCGGGCAAGCTTGTACGCGGTGTAAATGAATTCGGCGGGCATGTCCGCCCTACGGTACCCGCCACAGAGGGAACACACCGCCATTCGTCGGCTGGAAGCCGCAGGCGTCGAAGTAAAACGGGCCCAGATCGTCGTCAAAGTCGACGTGCAACCACTCGCATCCGGCAGCGCGGGCTTCGGCCACGACGCGAGAGATCATGCGCGCGCCAACCCCTTTCCGCCGGACTCGCGCCAGTACAAGCGTGTCGAGGACGAAGGCGTGGGTGGCACCGTCCCAAGGCACGTTTACAAAGCCGACAAGGTCATCCCCGTCTCTGGCGCATACCCAGCCAAGGCTGTGTCGATTTACCTGGGCTTTCCAGTCATCGTCGAGGACCGCGTGGCCGAATCCTTCGGCGTGCAGGGCATTGACCTCCGCGTTCTCGAAGTGACCCCGCCACTCATAGCTGACGCTCACGCTGCGGAGGTTAGGGGATGAGCGAGGCCCGTGGAAACTGATGCATTGCTCGACCCGACGTGATTGGACTTCAAGTCAACAAGTCTTGGTGTCCGTCGCCCCATGCGCCGCTCCCGATGGGCCCCGGCTTGCCCGAGGGTGGCGAAACGCGGATCCGGGGAAGGTCTGCGGCTGTCCGGGGAGCGTGAAATGTGCTACGCGAGCGTCGTCCGCGAGCCGCGCCGAGGTCAATCCGCAACGCGAGTGACGGCCGCGAGCCGGCAACCGCGCGCGGATGGCTCGAGTTGTTGACTTCAAGTACAAAGTCGTGAAAGTGATCGCCACCGCGGCGCCGCGTTCCGGCCTCGCAACCGCGGCGCGGCGCTACCCGTGGGCCGGCCTCGCAACCGCGGCGCGGCGCTACCCGTGGGACTGTCTGATCCGTTTCAGCAGCGCGGTCATCTCTGGGCTGCGGTAGGCCTCGCGGCGATCTGCAACGCGCACGATCAGGATGAGGAGGCGCTCGTCCGTGACCTCATACAGCGCGCGATGGGCGCCGCCGCGGTGTCGCCAGATTCGCGCAGAGCCGGTCCCTGCCAGTAGCTTCGCGCCCGTCGGTCGCGGCTCCTGGGCCAGCGCGTCAATGAGGACTGCTATCTGGACTTGGGCTGCGCGCGGAATGGCGCGAAGCTCTCGCACGGCGCTGGGCAGGAACGCGATCTGGTACTGCCCGCTCATGTGGTCGGCGTGAGATCAGACGTCGAGCTGGGTGCGAACGTCCTCCCAGGATAGATGCACAGCATTCGTGGGATCTGCCAACGCCTGTCGGGCGGCTTCGAGGTCGAGCTCATCTTCGAGCGCCTCTAGCAGTTCCAGGTCCTCGACCGGGACCACCGCTGCGATATCGCGGCCACGCCGGGCGACACGCACCCGCTCATGGGCATAGGCAACACGATTGACAAGTTCTGCGAACTCGTCCCGAGCCTCACTGACACTCACACTCATTGCTGACCTCGCCTTCGCGCCAGTTTGTACGAAACGTACACTGGTGTCAAGAGCGCCCTCAGACGGACCTCGGTCATCTTTCATCCGGACGCCACAGGTCGATCTGC
>JBBRYO010000111.1:0-10009 GCA_038237595.1 Candidatus Limnocylindrales bacterium
CGGCATCTGGATCCCGGCGGTCTGGCCTCCGTCGACGATCAGGTGATGGCCCGTGACCCAGCCCGCGTCTTCGGAAGCGAGATACGCGACAGCGGCTGCGACGTCCGAGGGCTGGCCGAAGCGGCCCATGGGTATCTGCTTCAGATACCAAGCGGAGTTGTCGGGATCGGTGACGGTGGGAGCTGTCAGGCGCGTCTCGATGAGACCCGGTCCGACCGCGTTGACCGTGATTCCGTATTCGGCAAGCTCGATGGCAGCCGTCTTGACGAGAGCCACCACGCCTGCCTTCGCGACGTTGTAGGACACGATGTTGGCTTCCATCCAGAAGGCGTTGGTCGAGGCGACCGCCACGAGGCGGCCACCGTGACCTTCGGCGACGAGCTCGCGCGCTCCGGCCTGGAAGGCCAGGAAGGCGCCCTTCAGGTCGACATCCAGCACGTCGTCCCAAGCCTCGTCCGACATCTCGAGGAAGGGCGAGCCACGCTCGATACCGGCATTGGCAACCACCACATCAAGCCGGCCAAAGGTCTCGACGGTCTCCCGAACCAGGTCCTCGACGTCGGCCCGGACCGAGGCGTCCGCCCGAATCCAGCGGGCGTTTCCGGCCCCGCCCAGCCGTTCGAGCGCGGCGGCGGCCTTCTCCCCGGCCTCTGCGTCGAGCGAGCAGATGAGAACGCGGCTCCCGTCGCGAACCAGCCGTTCGGCGATCGAGAGACCGATCCCCCGGCTGCCGCCAGTCACGATCGCCACGCGACCATCACGTGCAGGCAGGTTGCCGGAGGTGCTCATGGTCACGGGTACTCAACACGAAGCATTGACAGCCTCCTCCCGCTGGGTGTATCAATAACGCACGCTGCCGATAGAAGCCCGACAAGGCAACTCGGTGGCATCGACGAGGTACACGAGCAATGGCCGAGTCAAGTCTCTACGAAAGGCTCGGTGGCGTGTTCGCCATCGCAGCCGTGGTTGACCACTTCAGCGATGCCGTGGTGAAGAACCCCATCGTTGCTCAGCAATCCAGGAATCCTGCCCTCCGAGAATGGCACACCAACAACCTGGGAAGGCTCCCGGGGCTGAAGTTCATGCGCACGCTGTGGGTATGCAACGTGGGCGGTGGACCATTCGAGTACTCGGCCACGCACCCGGGGAGCACCGCCCTCGGCCTCGAAGAGGCGCATCGCCGATTGCGGATCTCCCCCGACGAATTCGACGAGGTCGCGGCCGAGCTCGGGCGCACGCTCGATTTCGTGGGTGTGCCCCAACGCGAAAAGGACGAAGTTCTGGGTGCGTTTGCCGCACACAAGGACGAGGTGACCGAGGGATACACCGCCAACGGCCAGGGTTCGGCTCCGAGTTAGCGGGCGTGGCGAGGGAGTCCTCGACCGAGTGGCCGACCTCGTCAATCGCCTCATCGGCTCGATTTGGCTGTTCGTCGGGATTACCGTCGGGATCGTGGTCTGGCTGTTCGCCGGGAACATCGTCGGCTTCGACAAGACGCCGTGGCCGCTCCTGCTCACGATCATCAATCTGCCGCAGCTGTCGATGATGATCTCGCACCAGGTGAGCGCCAACCACGCCCAAGCCGCGAGCGACGCGCGTGCGATGGCCGACCACGCCACCCTCGTCGCATTGTCGGAGCTCAACAAGAAGCAGATCGAGATGCTCAAGAGCCTGCAGGCTCGCGGGTCGAGCTGATCCTCAGCGGCCGGAACGCACCGAACGCGTGACCGGCCGCGACGTATTCTCCGAACGATGGACGCTGACCGGGAGCCGGATGCCGTAGCGACGCCGCTCCTCGAGGCGCGAGGCCTGTCCAGATCGTTCCGGGGTCTGCAGGCACTGGTCGACTACCAGCTGACCCTACCGCCGTTGACGATCCACGGCGTGATCGGCCCCAACGGCGCCGGCAAGACGACCCTGTTCCACCTTCTGTCAGGGTTCCTGCGCCCGTCGAGCGGCACGATCGCCTTCGAGGGCCGCGACATCACGGGGTCCGCCGCGTTCAAGGTCTCGCGGATGGGCATCGGCCGGACCTTCCAGAACATCCGCCTGTTCGGGGAGCTGTCGGTCCTCGACAACGTCAGGATCGCGCTCCAGCGGCACTCTCAGCGCTCGCTCGTCGGCACGCTCTTTTCCAGCCCGTCGTTCCGGCGCTCCGAGCGTGAGCTCGATGCCCGCGCCCTCGAGCTGCTGGAGCTGTTCAACCTCGCCGCGCAGCGAGATCGAGCGGCGCGCAACCTCCCCTACGGCGATCAGCGACGGCTCGAGATCGCTCGCGCCGTCGGCACCCGACCCAAGGTGCTGCTTCTCGACGAGCCCAACGCCGGGATGAACCCGAGCGAGACCCAGGACCTGCTCCGCCTGGTCCGGCGACTGCGCGACGAGCTGGGGATCACGATCGTGCTCGTCGCGCACGACATCCCTCTGGTGATGAACCTGTGCGAACGGATCCAGGTGCTGAACTACGGACGGCTCATCGCGGAGGGCGACCCGGCTTCGGTGCGCGCGAATCCGGACGTCATCGCGGCCTACCTGGGGCAGGCTCGCCATGCTTGAGCTGGAGAACCTCCACGTCCGATACGGGTCGATCCGGGCGCTCCAGGGCGTCTCGCTGACCGTCGCGCAGGGCGAGCTGGTGGCCCTGATCGGTTCGAACGGGGCCGGCAAGACGACCGTCCTCCGAACCATCTCCGGGCTGCTGCGGCCGTCGGCGGGCGCGATCACGTTCGAGGCCGCGGACATCACGCGCGCCAGCACCGATCGCATCGTCGCCCTCGGCATCTCGCATTGCCCCGAGGGGCGGCGCATCTTCGGCGGCCTGACCGTCGCCGAGAACCTCCGGCTCGGAGCAGTTGCGCAGCGCGACCGCCAGGCGGCCGCGGACGACCTCGAGATGGTGCTCGCGCTGTTCCCGCTTCTCCGGGAGCGCCTCAGCCAGGCGGGCGGGACGCTATCGGGCGGGGAGCAGCAGATGCTCGCGATAGGGCGGGCGCTGATGAGCCGCCCGCGCCTGCTGCTGCTCGACGAACCTTCCCTCGGCCTCGCGCCACTCATGGTCGAGCGAATCTTCGAGACGATCGCCGCGCTCAAGGCGCAGGGGCGGACGATCCTCCTGGTGGAGCAGAACGTCCACCACGCGCTCGACGTTGCGGACCGGGCCTACGTCCTGGAGACGGGGCGGATCACGCTCGATGGGCCCGCCGACGTGCTCCGGCGCGATCCCTTCGTGGAGCAGTCGTACCTCGGCGTCGGCGGGGTGTCGGCATGACCGATTACGTCATCCAGCAGTTCGTCAACGCGCTGAGCTCCGGCAGCCTGTATGCGCTGATGGCGGTCGGCCTCGCGATGGTCTTCGGCATCCTGCGCCTCATCAACTTCGCCCATGGCGACCTGATGATGATTGCCGCCTACCTCGCCGTGTTCAGCCTGGGTGCGGGGCTGCCACTCGAGGTCGCCGTGCTGGTCATGGTGGCCGGAACGGTCGCGGTGGGACTGCTCATGGAGCGGATCGCCTACCGGCCCATCCGCGGCGCGCCCGACGTCGCGATGCTGCTCAGCTCATTCGCCGTCGGGCAGATCCTCCAGAACGGCACATTGCTCACGACGCGGCTGGCCGGCAAGCCGACGTTGATCGCGTTCCCCAGCCCGGATCAGCTGAGCGGCGTCATCGCGCTCGGGGCGATCACCGTGCCTCGCGTCAACGTCGTGAGTTTCGTCGCCGGGCTGGTGCTGCTGGGCCTGCTCACGCTGTTCGTCACGCGGACGACGCTGGGGCTCTCGATGCGCGCGGCGGCGGAGGATCTGAACGCGGCCAAGCTCGTCGGGATCAAGGTCAACCGGGTCGTCGCCACGGCATTCGCGATCGGGTCGGCTCTGGCCGCCGTTGCCGGGCTGCTGTACTCGGTCCAGGCGGGCCAGATCAACCCGTACATGGGCTTCACGCCGGTCCTCAAGGCCTTCATCGCGGCGGTCATCGGCGGCTTCGGCAGCATCCCCGGGGCCGTGCTCGGCGGGTTCGTGCTCGGCTTCCTCGAGGTGCTCGTCACCGCCCTGGCCGGCATCGGCGATCTGCTGCCGACGGGCTCGGTGCCACCCGAGGTGCGCTCGTTTCTCCAGCAGTGGCTTCCCGGCACGCTCGCCAGCTACCGTGACGCGGTCGTCTTCGTCGTCCTCATCCTTGTCCTGCTCGTGCGGCCGCAGGGGATTCTCGGCAGGCGCGACGCCGGTGACCTCGAATGACGACACGTCGACGCGCCGCGGGCCCGCTCCTGGTCATCGCGCTTGCATCAATCGCGCTGGCGGTGCTCGATGCCAGCGGCCAGTCGTTCTGGCAGGGCCTGGTCATCAACCTCGGGCTGTTCATCATCCTGACCGTCAGCCTGAACCTCACGAGCGGCTTCACCGGCGTCTTCTCGCTCGGCCAGATCGGCTTCATGGCGTTGGGTGCCTACGTCGCGGCGATCCTCACCCTTCCGCTCCAGGAGAAGGCCGCCTACCTGCCGAACCTGCCGGACTGGCTGGCGGGCGTCCACCTGGACCAGCTCATCGGGTCCATCCCGATCGGATTCCTGGTCGCCACGGTGATCGGGGCGGCGCTGGCAAGCATCGTGGCCTGGTTCGTCGGGCGCGTGCTGATGCGCCTCTCTGGGCACTTCGTGGCAGTGGCCACGCTGGGGTTCCTGGTCATCGTCCGAGTGGTCCTGGTCAACGTCGACGACTTCACCCGGGGCTCGCGGACCTTCTCGAACGTGACGCCGTACACGAACCTGTGGTGGACGGCCGCCTGGGCCGTCGCGACCATCTACGTCGTGTGGCGGATCAAGCGCTCGCCCTACGGCCGCGACATGTTCGCGCAACGCGAAGATCGGGTCGCGGCCCAGGCAATCGGCATCCGGGTGATGGACCCGCGGCTGCTGGCGTTCGTGGTCGGGGCGTTCTTCTCGGCGGTTGCCGGGTCGCTGTACGCCCACTTCATCACGTCCTTCTCGCCAACCGTCTTCTACTTCGACCTCACGTTCCGGGTCATCACCATGCTCGTCGTCGGCGGCATGGGCTCGGTCGGCGGGTCCGTCCTCGGCGCGATCTTCATCGTCGGACTGAGCGAGGCGCTCCGGCGCGTTGAGGATTCGACCCTCCTGTACGGGCTCAGCTCGATCGTCCTCGCTGTCATTTTCATCGTGGTCATCACCGTCCGGCGTGAGGGCCTCCTCGGCCAGCGCGAGGTCCCGCTGGACCGGCTGTTCGACCCGGCCTTCTGGCGACGCCGAAGATCGCCCGTGGATATCGCGCCCATCGAAGATGCCCCCGAGCGCGATCAGAGCCCGTAGACGCGCTCCGAGTTGCGCCACAGGATCCGGTCGGCCCAGTCGAGCGCGGTCCGCTCGTCGATCGCGCCGTCCGCGATGTGCTCGTCCAGGACGCGAGCGAGGGACCGCCGCCCGAGCCGCGCGCCGACCCAGTACAACTCGGGGACGAGCGAGGCGTCCGTGCTGAACAGGATCTTGCTGGCGGGCGCCAGGCCCAGGATCTCGCGGGTGATCTCGGTCGCCTCGCCGGCAGCGAACAGCACCGCCTCGCCGATGTCGGCGTAGACGTTGGGGAACATCGCGGCGAGGTACGCCAGCGAGCGGACATAGGGGTAGCCGGTGTGCAGCAGCACGATCGGCGCCGCCCGGAAGCGTTCCGCGAAGAGGACGCGGAGGGCCGCCGGATCGACCTTCGTCAGGTCGAGGTCGGGGTCGCCGAGGCCGGTGTGGAACTGGATCGGCACGCCCTGCCTGGCGGAGGCCTCGACGGCCAGGACGACGAGATAGTCGAGCAGCGGTTTTGATTCGATCCGCAGCTTGCCCTCCCGCCTGCCGGCGTCGTGGACCTCGGCGAACGCCCTGGCCGCGGCCTCGCGGTCGACCAGCTCCACCTGAAGCCCGCTGCGATAGGCGATGACCGACTTCATGCCCACGATTCCCCGCGCACGCAGCTCGCCGATCGCCGCTTCGTAGGCGCCGAGGAAGCCGTCGAAGTCGCTCGCTTCGAGGATGAGGCGCTCGATGAGGGGCTCGAGCCGGAGGACCTCCTCGATCCGGCAGCCGGCGATCCTGCGCAACTCGTCCAGCGAGTAGGTCGTTTCTGCGCCGTAGCCGGTGTCGATCAGCCACGTCTTGAAGTTGGCGCGGCGGACGATCTCCCGTGTCAGCCACTCGACGCCGCGCTCGCGGCGGGCGGCATGGACGGCGTCGGGCGTGGGCTCGCAGTCGAGCAGCACGGCCAGCTCGCGGAAGGTCCAGTGGTAGAGCAGGGTGTAGGGCACGTCATCCCGGGCGATCTCCGGGAAGTAGGACTCGGTCAGGTGGATGCGGAACGCGTCGTCGTCTTGCGGCTGCTCGCGCAGCAGCGAGTGGCAGTGGTTGTCGACGATCGGGATCGACGTGAGATCGAGCGGCATTGGGCGCCCGCCTCAGTACTTGAAGAAGTGCTGCTCTAGCTCGAACGCGTCGTCGCGGTCCGCGTAGGCAGCAGCCTCGGCCCTCCGGACCTTCAGGTACTCGGTGCCGAGGCCCTTGCCGAGCGCGTCCATCAGCACCTTGTCCTTCTCGAGCTCGTCGAGTGCCGCCCGGGCGGTCTCGGGGAAGCGGTGGATGCCGCGCTTCAGCCGCTGCTCCTCGGTCAGGTTGCCGGGATCCTCGTTGACGGGGTCACCCGGATCGAGCCCGCGCTCGATGCCGTCGAGAGCCGCCGCCATGACGCCGCCCAGTGAGATGTAGGGGTTGGCGCTGGCGTCGCTGGCCTTGAGCTCGAGATTGGTTGAGCCGGCCTCGTCGTCCCAGTAGCGTGTGGGCACGCGCACAGCGGCCTCGCGGTTCTCGATGCCCCAGGCCGTGTAGGCAGAGCTCCAGTAGTGGGGCTGGAGGCGGCGGAACGAGTTGACGCTGGGCGTCGTGAGCGCGAGGAGGCCTGGCAGGTGGGCGAGCACGCCGGCGATCGCGTTGCGCGCGAGCGAGCTGAGTCCGTCGGCTGCCTTCTCGTCGGCGAGCCTGTTGATCGCGTGCTTCGTGTCCCAGATGCTCCAGTGCAGATGGGCGCCGCTGCCGGCCTGGTCCGCGAACGGCTTGGGAGCGAGCGAGGCGACGAGGTTGTGCTGCTTCGCTACGCCGCGGACCGTCTGGCGGTAGGTGATCTGGTCATCTGCCGCGCGGACCGCCGGAGCGTGCCGGATCGACAGCTCCTGCTGCCCGTGCCCGAGCTCCGGGTGAGAGAGCTCGACGGTGAGCCCCTGCGCCATCAGCGCCGCGATGATGTCCTGGATGACATCCTCGGTCGAGTCCATGCCGATCGCGCTGAAGCAGAGGCTCTGGTCGACCGGCCGGTAGCCGTCGTCGGTCTTCGTGGCAAGGAAGAACTCGTTCTCGAAGGCGGCATCGAAGGCGAACCCCGCGTCCGCCGCACGGGCCACCATGCGCTGGAGGAATGCGCGCGGGTCGAGCGCCCACGGCGTGTGGTCGAGCTCGATCATGTTGGCCACCATCTGGCCGCTGCGAGGCGCGTAGGGCAGGATCACGAACGTGTCGGGGTCCGGGATGAGCCGGATCTCGCCGACCGGGCCATAGGTGGCGTCCGAGGGCAGGAAGTCGAGGCTCGTGAACGACTGCATGCCCTTGACGAGGCCGATGCCACTCTTCATCCGGCGGGCGAGGGAGCTGACATGCGTGCTCTTGCCGCGGATCACGCCGCCGTTGTCGCAGTAGAGGAAGCGGACGAGTTGGAGTCCCTCGGCCTGGGCGAGGGCGACGATCTCGTCAGGTGTCATCGGCGTGCCTCGGTCAAATCCGGTGAAGGGATGGACCGCCGGTGCGGGCAGGTGCCCGCGAACCGGCGGTCGGATCTCGCTTGGGATGAGCTACGGAGCGGGCACCTTCACCGGGACGACCGACCCACCCAGGGTCAGCTTGCCGCCCTCGATGTCGATGACGGTCACGCCCTTCTGGGGCACGTGGAGGCCGGGGCTGAACGTGATCGATCCGGTGATCCCCTTGAAGTCCTTGGTGCTCTCGAGCGCCGTCTTGATGGCAGCAGAGTCCGTGCCGCCGGCGCGCTTGATGGCGTCGGCCATCAGGTAGACCGTGTCGTAGCCGAGGGCCGCGAAGGCGTTCTCCGGATCGTTCCCATACTCGGCCTTGTAGGCGGCGATGAACTTCTTGATGCCGTCGGTGCCGATGGTGGCGTCCATCAGGGCATGGGTCGTGAAGAAGACGTTGCTCGTCGTCGGGCCGGCGGTCTTGACGAGGTCCGGGGTGTCGTAGCCGTCGCCGCCCACGATCGGGCCGCTGAGACCGGCATCGCGGAACTGCTTGACCAGCGTCCCGATGTTGTCGGGCATGGCCGCGACGTAGTAGAAGTCCGGCTTTGTGGGGAGCGCCTTGATCTTCGTGATCTGGGCGGAGAAGTCTGTTGTCTTGTCCTCGTAGTTGTCCTGGAGGGCGATCGTCCCACCCAGCTCGGTGAAGCGCGACTTGAAGTACTGGCCGAGGAGGGTCGTGTACTCGACGCCCTTGTCAAACAGGAAGGCCGCACTCTTGCCGAACTTCCCGAATGCGTACTCGGCGCCGACGGCGGCCTGGACGTTGTCGCCGAAGCAGGCCAGGAACAGCATGTCGCCGATCTGGGTGGGGAGCTTGGGCGAGGTCGCGCCGACCGTGATGAACGGGATCTTGGCCGCCTGGAACGTTGGGCCGGAAGCGATCACGGAGTCACTGTCCGTATACCCAACGAACAGCGGGACCTTGTCCTGCTCCACGAACTGCTTCGCGGTCTGGGCCGTCACGTCCATCTTGTACTGGCTGTCGTGGACGATGAAGTCGATCTGGCTGCCGAGCACGCCGCCTGCGGCGTTGATCTCCTTGACTGCGAGCTTCGCCCCGTTCGCGGCCGGCAGGTCGAGCGCCGACTCGCCGCCGGTCAGGGCGAAGCCGCCGCCGATCTTGATCGTGCCTCCGGTGGCGACGCTGGCCGGCGCACTGCCCGCCACGGTTGCTGCAACGCTTGGCGGGACGATGCCGCCGTTGGTTGCCGCAGGGCTCGACCCGCCCGCACCCGTACAGGCAGCCACCAGCGTGATGACCGTCCATAGAGCGAATCCACGCAGTGCCTGGGTACGCATGGCTCCTCCAACCCCCATCGAGGGGTGACTGTCCCGACTGAACCAAGGCAGGGTAGCGCAGGCGCACGGCCGAGAACAGCCCTCGGCGCAGCGCCCGTCTCCGCCTCGGCCGCCTCGCCCGTCCCCGCCTCGGCCGCCTCGCCCCGGCGGCGGGTTGCGTCATTCATGCGCCACAGGGATATCTCGCGGAACGTTTGGCTCATGGAGGCCGGCCGCGTGGGCGCGGTCGCGCTTCAAGGGACCTGGGCACGCTCACCTGGCGGCGAGCTCTGTTCCGACTGAGCCCCGGGCCGGCTCGGCACGGACGATGCCTTCGTAATCCATCCGGCTTGGGAATATCTGACGCAACCTCCGCGGGCGGCGGGCGGCGGGCGGCGGGCGGCGGGCGGCGGGCGGCGGGCGGCGGCCAATCGCTCGAGTCGAGCGATGCTTCTGCCGATGAGTCATGCCTCCGGCTGGGGTCTAATGGACCTGATCAGAAACCAGCGTAGAGGAGAAACCCATGAACCTGAGCAGCATCCTTATCGGATCTGAGGATCCGAAGCGGCTGGCGGACTACTATACCAAGCTGCTCGGCAAGCCCGTCTGGGACTCCGACGGGTACACCGCGTGGCTGATCGGCACGGGCGCAGTCACCGTCGGGCCGCACGACAAGGTGAAGGGCAAGAACCCGCAGCCCGGCCGGATCATCTGGAACATCGAGAGCGTGGACGTGAAGGGCGACTTCGAACGGTTCAAGGCCGCCGGGGCGACCATCGTCGCGGAGCCCTACCAGCCGGGTGAGATGCCTGACGCGTGGATCGCCACCTTCTCCGACCCGGACGACAACTACTTCCAGCTCGTCAGCCCGGTGAC
>JBBRYO010000112.1:0-9957 GCA_038237595.1 Candidatus Limnocylindrales bacterium
CGCGATGCGGCGCGTCACCGAGGGCGACCTGGACGTCTTGATCGCGCATACCGCCTCGGGCATCGTGGCGACCGACGACCGCTGCCCGCACATGTCGGCGCCGCTCTCGATCGGGCGGCTCGAGGATTGCCAGGTCACCTGCCCGCTGCACCAGGGGCGCTTCGACCTGTCGACCGGCGCGGTGGTGCAGTTCCCGACGACGGGCGGTCTCGACGCCGAGGGCACGTATCACCCGGTCTGGGCACCCTCCGACGCGCCGCCGAAGCCCGAGCCGTCCGACGACAAGGCGCGTGCCCGCGCCCTCACCCGCGTTCGCTCGATGCGCTACTACCCGTTGCGGATCGTCGGAGATGCCATCGAGGTGGCGCTGCCGGAGTGACGCCGCGCCTGCGGTCTGCGCTCGCGCGGTTCGGGCCGCTCCGGCCTGGATGGCGCGGATCTTCGTCCTCTCGGCGCAGCCCGGCCTGCGCGTCAGCAACGACGTTTCGGTCGACGGCCCGATCCGGCACGTGGCCCATGTGATCGTCTACGCCACCCTGGCGCTGCTCCTGCTGTGGGCTGCGGGCGCCCTCTCAACGGGCTGGCGCACCGGGCTCGCCGTGCTGGCCGGCATCGTGGCCTTCCTTTATGGGATCACGGACGAAGTGCACCAGAAATTCGTGCCGGACGGGACAGACCTTCGATCTCGTCTGGGATGCGCTTGGCTCGGCCATCGGGGTGGGCGATCGGCCTTGTGCTGGCGCGCCGCCGGTCCGCGGCGGAGCGCCGCCGCTCAGCGGCGGGTTGAGCGCCGGCCGTTGCCCGCGCCGGCTGGACTGCCTGCCGTCGCCGGCTCGCGCCACTTGTCGTGGCGCGGCGCGAACCGCGTGACCTGGCCGTCCTGGGCGTAACCGTCGGCGCACATCACGTCGAAGGCGTGGACCATGTCCTCCATCAGCGAATAGCGCCCCGGCGTGTAGGCGGCCGACGAGGTGCCCTCCTGCTGGAGCTCGCAGACGCGCCAGTCCTGGCGGTTGGTGAGGTCCCAGAAGTCGATGGCGTCCGAGGGGTCGAAGTCGGGTGCGGACATCGTCTCCGGATCGAAGAGCCAGTCGCAGACGACCCGCGAGTGCTCGGCGTCGATCGGCCAGACCTGGTGGGTCATGACGTAGTCGGGGTGCAGGCTGAGGAGCAAGTTCGGCCACACCAGGAAGTAGTAGATGCGACGCTGGTCGTCAGCCGTGATCCCGGGTAGCGGCGGGCGGCCGTGACGGTGCCCGTCGACGGACATGGTGTCCGCCTCGCCGGTGAGCTGCATCCAGCCACCCGCCCACGGTCCCTTCGACTCGAGGTTGCGGCCCTGGTCGTACGGCGTGAGGCGGTTCAGCTGCGGGTGCACGCCGGGGCAGTGATAGCACTCGGAGTAGTTCTCGCCGATCACCTTCCAGTTGGCGTGCACCTCGTACTCGATGCGGCGGGCGCGCCGCAGGGTGGCGATCGGGAACTGCTCGATGTGCGACCAGAAGTCGGCCAGGCCGGCCTCGAGCTCGCGGCGCGCTGGATCGAGCGTGACGAAGACGAAGCCCTGCCAGGTCGACAGGCGCACGGGGACCAGGCCGTTGTGCTCGGGCTCGAACTCGATGAGCTCGTCGGTGTGACTGGCGCGGCGCAGGCTACCGTCGAGCTCGTAAGTCCAGGCGTGATATGGGCACTGGAAACGGACGACGCGGCCCGCGTCCTCGGTGAGGATGCGCGACCCGCGGTGGCGGCAGACGTTATGGAAGGCTCGGAGTGCCTCGTCCTCGCCGCGGACGACCATCACGCTCTCCCCGGCGGGGCGCGCCAGGAAGTACTCGCCCGGACGCGCCGCGTCCGCCTCGCGGCCCACGCACAGCCACGAGCTGGCGAACCAGGCCGCCTGCTCGAACTCGAAGACGGCAGGGTCGTGGAAGACGCGGGGTGGCAGCATGCTGGCCCGGTCGACGGGTAGGCGGACGGCCGCGAGGTCGCTCGGGGCCAGGGGCGAGTGCGGGGGAGCCTGCATCAGGCGGCTCACGGGAGCGGACTCCGCTGCGGAGCGGTCACGCCGAGCACGAGGACCTGGAGCCCGGCCTGGCCCGCTTCCTCGATGTCGACGACGTGTCGCGCATCGGCGACCAGGCGCCCCCGCATGCGCGGCGCGATGGCGCGCCAGTCCAGCTGGCGGAACTCCGGCCACTCGGTGGCGACGACCACCGCATCGACACCGACGCAGGCGTCCTGGGCGGAGGCGCAGCCCTCGATCTCCATGCCGTCGGCGGCGAGCTCGGCGATGGCGTTGACGCCGGCCGCGGGGTCGAAGGCCGCAACCGAGGCGCCGCGAGCCACGAGGCGCCAGGCGAGGCGGATGGCGGGGGACTCACGAAGGTCGTCCGTGCCGGCCTTGAAGGTCAGCCCGAGCAGCGCGACCCGCCAGCCCTTGATCGAGCGGCCGGCGGCCCCCTCCAGGCGGTCGAGAAGCCAGTCGGCCTGATCCTCGTTCGATGTGCCGATCGAGTCGATGAGACGCGTCTTCACCCCGAGCCGCCGCGCGACCTCGGGCAGGGCGCGCGATTGCGACGGGAAGCACGATCCGCCGAAGCCGGGCCCCGGCGAGAGGAAGCTGCGCCCGATCCGCTTGTCGAGGCCCATCCCCTCGACCACCGCGGCGACGTCGGCGCCGGCCGCCGCGCACAGCCGGGCGAGCTCGTTGGCAAAGGTGATCTTCGAGGCGAGGAAGACGTTGGAGGCGACCTTGATCATTTCCGCACTGGTCAGGTCGGTCACGACGATGGGTGCCTCGAGGGGAGCGTAGAGGCGTCGCAGGTCGTCGACCAGGTCGGTCTCCCCTTCGTGTGGATCGGCCACGCCGATGACCACGCGGTCGGGCACCAGGAAGTCGTTGACGGCGCTGGCCTCGCGAGTGAACTCAGGGTTGAAGGCGAGCTCGACGTCGGGGTCGATGGCCACGGCGGCCTCCCGGATCGACACGGCGCTCCCCGGCAGAAGGGTGCTGCGCACGACGACGGCACGCGGCGCGGAAGGGTCGCGCGCGACGGCCTCGACGGCAGCGCGCACGGTTCGATCCGTCCACTCTCCGTCCTGGTCGAGCGTACCCACGGCTACGATCGCCAGCCGCGTGCCGTGGAGCGAGGCCGGATCGGTGTCGAAGGTCAGCCGGCCGCTCGCGAGGCCTTCCTCCACCAGCTCGTCGAGTCCGGGCTCGCGGATGGGCAGCTCGCCGCGACGGAGACGCGCGACGCGCCCGGCGTCGATCTCAAGGACGCGCACCTCGTTCCCGAGCCGCACGAAGCACGCGGCCGTGACCAGTCCCACATAGCCCGCCCCGACCACCGACACCTGCACGCGCGGAAGCGTAGCGCACGGCCGCGGCCGAGCGCGATGCAGGCGACGGCGCGCAACTGTAGGCCTTCCGACCGAGCCGACCTCCCTGGTTCAAAGCGTCGGGTGAGGGTGCCGCAGCGGGCCAGGGCACCGCCAAGAGAGCGCGAGTAGAGCCGCAGCGAAGTGGCGGCGGGCATCATGCGGCCGTGGGCGCCCGATTGGATCCGGCGGAACGTGGAGCACGCAAAGCGGATCGTGCTCGTCAGGACTTTGCCAACGAACTTCGTGAGGCGCGGCTCGCGGCTGGACTCTTCCAGCAACGCGTCGAGCGGGCCGCTGGCATCTCGGGTGTCCACGTCGGTCGCAGCGAGCGCAGCTTGGCTCGCGCCCTCTCCTTCGACCTTGCGGGCCGCCATTCGATCACGCGGCTCGCATTCGTAGCGACGCTGAGACGCGACTCCACGACAGCCAGCTTGTGCTGCGCCGTATCGCCCTCAAGCGTCGCGACGGAGGCAACCCGCGCGTGATCCTCCTGGTCAACGACACAAAGCACAACCGACATGCACTCCAGGAATACGAACGTTCGTTCCTGGCCGAGTTCCCAGCGGGCAGCCGACATGCACTGGCTGCCATGCAGGACGGCCTCGACCCGGGCGCTGACGCGGTCGTCTGCCTCTGGTCACGCCCTCCGATGGTCCCGTCGTAGCTTGGGCCTTTCGGTGGGGTTAGCGCGCGCACGCTGCAGTGCATACGCTTTCGCAATGCACCGCCTCCCCAACGCGGCCCGGCTCTTCGCCGTGATGTTGAGCTTGCTGGTCGTCTGCCTGGTGTCCGCGGTCGCGGATGCTCGTTCGCCGTTCGGCCGCCCGCCCGCGCCTCCCGTGCGCACGTGGACGCCGGATGCGGACGTGCTCGCGCGAACCGCGCCACAGGCCATCAAGCACAACACCACGAGGCAGAGTTGCACCGGTTGGCGCAGCACCCTGCGTCCTCCTCCGACGATTCGCGTGCTGCGGACCATGGGCCCCGCCGCCGGCACCGTCCAGGAGGTCGGTTTTCGAACCTATGTTCTGACGGTGTTCGGCGCCGAGTGGGAGGGCTTCTATCCGATCGAGGCGCTCAAAGCCGGTTCAGTCGCAGTCAAACAATACGGTTGGTACTACACAATCGTGTATCGCGGTGGAGTGGATTTCGCAGGCAACTGTTATGACGTCCAGGACACCACCAGCGACCAGTACTACCAGCCGGAATTGCGGACGCCGACCCAGGCCCACGTCGACGCCCTCGCCGTGACCTGGAACGTGAGTCTTCGCAAATACTCGGCGTCGACGCACAACAGCCGCTTCTTCCTGACCGGATATCGAACGGGGTCAAGTGACGTATGCGCAGCCGACGTCGATCATTTCCGCCTGTATGAGCACAGCGTCTTCGATTGCGCCAAGCACGGACACCAGACATGGAAGCAGATCCTCCGGACCTATCTGAATCCGCACCTCGAATTGGTGGTCCCCGGGGCGCACGACATCATCGGGAATGACCTCGGCGATGCATCGGCCCTGGTCCGTGTCGACACGGCGACCCTGACGCCACGCCTCTACGTGCCGTCGAGTCCCGGTGAGATGACCGCGGCCGCATCGAGCGCCATCAGTGTCGATGGGGCCGGGCTGCGGGGAGCCGTTTCCGCCGATCTCACGAACGATGGCTTCGACGATCTCCTGACCCTCACCTCCACCGGCGACAACACGCTGCGACTGTCCGTGGCCGTCAGCGACGGCGCGGCCGACTACCTGGCGCCGGTCACGTGGTGGCAGGGCGACGTGCGCATCCCGACCGCGGACGCACGACTCGTCACTGCCGATTTCAACGGCGACGGGCGGCGCGACGCGGGCGTCGTCTTGCAGGATCCGGCCGGGACCGGGGACCCGCTGCCGCCGCCGGTAGCGCGCCTGCTCATGTTGAAAACGAACGCGACCACGACGGCCTTCGTCGCGCCGATCGCCTGGTGGAGCGGCGAGCTGGATCTTGGCGCGACCAGGGTCTGGGCCTTCGACTCGAACGGCGATGGTCGTGGCGACGTCGTGGTGCAGGAGGATCTGGGTGCGGCCGGCCTCCGGTTCGCGACGGCCGTCTCGGCAACGGTAACCCCCGGCCTCGGCGTGCTCAAGGCCCGTCTCGACGCGCCGGACCTGCGTGCAGCCACGACCCGGACCGTGGTCGGCGACGTCAACCGCGACGGCCGTGACGACGTCTGGCTGGCCTATTCAAACGGAACCGACGCCACCGCCGGCACGAAGATCGATGCGCTGCGGACCACGAACGTCGGGTTTGCGCGATCGACCTTCTGGGTGTCGTCCGCCGCCGACCCGCAGCCATTCGCGAAGATCAGGCTGGCCGCGGCCGACATGAATTACGACGGCATGAGCGACGTCGTGCTCTACCGCGATCGCGGTCCGGATGGAACGACGCTCATCACGCTGCGGACGGGCTACACGGGCTTGAGCCAGGTGGGCACGCTGGACGACCCCACGCTCGACTGGTCGGCAGCCCAGCCCTACTGAGGGCTCACAAGCTCCCGCCAGCGCTCAGCCAGCTCTTCCAGGCCGCCTCGTCGATCCCGATGCTCAGCTGTGACCCCCACCGGGCCAACGGCAGTCGCAGGAGCCCGGGGCTCGCCAGCAGTCGCTCGAACACCTCGTCCTCATCCATGCGCAGGTAAGCAAGGCCCCCCTCGCGATAGGCCGGCGACTCGGAGTCGAGCAATGCGGCCGCCCCGAATCGCTGGCTGAAGCGGCGCAGCTCCGTCGGCGCCGGTGGCCTGGCCCGGATGTCGACCAGGCTCACCGGGATGCGCCGCTCCTTGAAGAAGCGCAACGCCCGTTGGGTTGGCCGCGAGTCGCGCCGACCGAAGATCTGGATCGGCGGCTGGCCCTCGGCGCCTTTTGAGGTCAGGCGGCCGATGCCTTCTTGCGACCTCGGTTCGAGCGTCGCCCGGGCGTCATCAGGCCGACCAGGAAGCCACTCGGCGAGCGCCGCACGGCGATCTCCTTGTTGGCGTCCTGCGCGGCGCGCAGCAGCCGCTGCCGGATCGTGATGGCCTTCTCCGTTCTGGTGAGGCGCACCTCGAAGACGACCTGGTGATCGCTGAGCGCATTGATCATGTTGGTGAACTGCCGCTGTTGCAGCTGACGTTCACGCTGGAGGGGCGTCAGTTCCTTTGTCGCCGCCTTTCGCGTCTTCGGTGCGTCCATCATGTCCGCGCTGACGCGCTTCAGGGTGACCATGTGTGTTCCTCCCGCCCGCAGGCGTCTCAACGTCTCGAGAATTGACCCGGGCCGTTCCACGACGTGACGGCGCGACTCAGCATACGATAAGTCGCAAGTAACGACCCAGAGGCGCCCTGTAATTCGCCCTCCCGCTGAATATTTGAGGAACCCAATGCACATCGGCATCATCGTCCCGCAGGGTTGGACCGGCGAATATGACGGCTGGGATCCGCGCAAGGCCTGGGCTCGATCGATCGCGGTTGCCCGGCAGGCCGACGTCCTCGGTTATGAGTCCATATGGCTGTTCGATCACTTCCACACGGTCCCGGTCCCGACCGATGAGATCACGTTCGAATCGTTCACGACGCTCACGGCGCTTGCCGCCTTGACAGAGCGGGTGCGCCTGGGCCATATCGTGATCTGCACGGCGTTTCGCAATCCGGCCCTGACGGCAAAGATGATCAGCACGATGGACGTCATCAGCAACGGCCGCATGGAGCTTGGCATCGGCGCCGGATGGAAACGCGACGAATGGGTCGCGTACGGCTACGGATTTCCCGAGACAAGCGAACGCCTGGCCATGCTCGCGGACCACCTGGGCGTGATCGACGCGATGCTGCGGCCCGGGCACGCCACCTTCCGGGGCAGATACGCCAGCGTGGAGGACGCCATCAACGTCCCCAAGCCGGTCCAGAAACCGCGCGTCCCGATCATGGTCGGCGGCAATGGCCAGAACGTCACGTGGCGGCTCGCCGCGCGCTATGCGGATGAGCTGAACGTCGACGGCACGTCGCCCGAGACCGTGGAGGAGTGGCTGCCCATCATCCGCTCGCGTTGCGATGAGATCGACCGCGACCCGGCCACGCTGCGCCTGTCGGTCCACATATGGAGAGAGCTCCAGCCGCCTCCGGGCCGCGCGCGCGTCGACATGCTGGGCCGTTACCGGGAGCTCGGTGTCAGCCGCGTCCAGACGCTCCTGGCCGATTCCGTCGACTCGGACGAGGCGCTCGAATCGTTCGCCGAGGACGCCCGGGCAGCCGGCTGCTCGCTCGCGGAGCCGGTCGGCGCCCACTGAGCCACGAGCCGTGCGAATCGCAACCTGGAACGTCAACTCGCTGAACGTCAGGCAGCCCCGCGTCGAGGAGTGGCTGGCGCTGCGCAACCCCGACGCCCTGCTGATGCAGGAGACGAAGCTGGCGGATTCGGCGGCGCCGGCGCTGCCCTTCCGCATGGCAGGGTACGAATTGCTCCACCACGGCGAGGGGCGCTGGAACGGGGTTGCAATCGCCGCCCGGTCCGAGTTCACGGACGTTTCCATGGGCTTCGAAGGCGGCGGTCCGGACGCCGACGGAGCGCGCTTCGTCGCGGCTCGGGCGGACGGAATCAGGCTGATCAGCATCTACGCGCCGAACGGGCGCGCACTCGAAACCCCGTTCTACGCGGCGAAGCTCGACTGGTACAGCCGCTTGCTGGCCTGGCTCCGACAGAACGCGGATCCGGCCGAGGACCTCGTGCTCGGCGGAGACTTCAACATCGCACCCACCGACCTCGACGTCTACGACCCGCTGGTCTACGTGGGCACGACGCACACATCCGAGGCCGAGCGGGCCGCGTTCCGCGAGCTGATCGACTGGGGGCTGGTCGATGCCTACCGGCGCTTCCACCCCGAGCCCGGCAAGTTCACCTGGTGGGACTACCGGGCCGGCAACTTTCACAAGGGCCTTGGAATGCGGATCGACCACCTGCTGGTGAGCCGGTCTGTTTACGCTCGGTTGATCGGTGCCGAGATCGACCGCGACGCGCGCAAGGGCAAGCTCCCGTCGGACCACGCCCCCATGTGGATCGACCTGGACTGAATCGCCGCCCTAAACTGGCGACCGATGGCACTGCCGCTGGTCGCCGACGCCGATCCGATCGAGTCGCGCTGGCGACCTCCGTGGCCCCTTGATCCGGTTCTGACACTCTCACCCTTGCGCCACGGGACGGGCGATCCGACCATCCGCTTCGAGGCCGGCGCGATCTGGCGCGCGACCCGCACGCCGCTCGGCCCCGCCACCACGCGGCTCGAGCGCGTACGCGGCGACGGTATCCGCATCCTCGCCTGGGGTTCCGGGCGAGACTGGGCGGTCGAGGCACTCCCCCGGCTGCTCGGCGCCGAAGACGATCCCTCGGCGTTCGAGCCACCTCCCGGCCTCCTGCGCGAGCTCCAGCGCCGCACGCCCGGCCTCAGATTCGGACGGACCGACTCGGTCTTCGAGTCGCTGCTGCCCGCCATCGCCGAGCAGAAGGTGACGGGCTTCGAAGCGCGCCGGGCATACCGCGGACTCATCCGCGTCTACGGCGAGGCGGCACCGGGTCCCGGGCGACTTCGGCTCGCGCCGACCCCCGAACGGCTCGCGGCGCTGCCCTACTACGCCTTCCACCCGTTCGGGCTCGAGCAGCGCCGGGCGAACGTCATGCGGCGCAGCGCGGCTCGCGCGGCCTGGTTGGAGGCGGCCGGGAAACTGGGTCCGGACGCGGCCATGGCCCGGTTGCGCTCGGTACCGGGGATCGGGCCGTGGACCGCCGCGGAGGCGGCGCGCACTGCCTTCGGCGATCCGGATGCCATCAGCGTCGGCGACTACCACCTGCCGAACGTGGTCTGCTGGGCACTGGCCGGTGAGCCACGCGGCGACGACGCGCGGATGCTCGAGCTCCTGGAGCCCTTTCGCGGACAGCGTGCGCGGGCGGCGCGCCTCCTGGAAGTGGCGGGGATCGGCGCTCCCCGCTACGGCCCCCGCATGACGCCGGGCAACATCGGAACCCTCTAGGGCTTGGCACCCTGCGCGGCGGGTGCGCCGGTCGTCACGGAGGTCGCTGCGACCGGCGGCTCCTCCATCTCCGCGATGGCAGTCTCGATTTTCGCGATCTCCTCGCTCGCGGCACGGAACGCCTCGCCGTCGAGCGGCGCCTCGTCCCGGCGGCGGCGCGCCTCGACATGCCTGGCCATCAACGCGGATCGGTCGTGCGCTGCGTCCTGATTCGCCATTTGAGCTTCTCCTACTTGCGCGGTTCCCAGGTGAACGTCCTGAGGGCTAGGCCCAGCCCGATGGCCGCCCAGCCGACCAGGAAGGCCAGGTCCGTGAGGCTGAGCGGGCCGCTCGACGCGGGCAGGTAGACCGCCTGCAGCGCGATCGAGAAATGTCGCACCGGGAAAACATTGGCGATCGTCGCCAGGAAGCTGCTCTTGTCGATCGGGATGAAGACGTAGGAGATGAAGAGGAGCGGCAGGATGGTGGCGTTCACGACCGCGGGTGCCGCCTCGGCGTTCGGGATCAGGCCGCTCACCGCAAGACCCAACGAGCAGAAACAG
>JBBRYO010000113.1:0-9815 GCA_038237595.1 Candidatus Limnocylindrales bacterium
CAGACACCAGCCGAACGCTTCGACGGAACGCCCTTCGTCGACCGTGGCTTCGAACACGTCCCGTCACTCGCCGCCGTCGCGCCGGTGCTCGCTGAGCTCCTCGTGGCATGAGTCTCATTTGCCCCGGGGAAGATCACTTAGCCCTGGCGGCGCATCCCTGCGTGACCCATGTGGCGGACGCCCGGCGGTCCTGACGGGCCGCCGGCCTCCCGGCAGACCTCGGCCAGCGGAAGAATGCGGCGCGCGACCAGGTTGATGACCTTCGATTCGCTTTGGAGCGTGCCTTCCACGTAGAGCAGGGCGTGTCGCCGCACGACGCCGCGCATCTGCGCCCAGGCATCCGGCCAGAGGGTCACGTTGACCATCCCGGTCTCGTCCTCGAGCGCCAGGAAGACGGTGCCCTTGGCGGTCATGGGGTGCTGCCTGGTCACGACCAGCCCACCGATCGAGACCCTGCCCGGCGGTCGATCGTCCAGCCGAGCCAGTGGCAGGGCGCCCAGCCGGTCGAGCGCCGGGCGGAAGAGCTCGACCACCTGGCGCCTGGCGTCGAGCGACAGGATCGCGTAGCTGTCGCCCAGTCGCTCGAGCTCCGACGGCGGCGGGAGGTCGGGGGCGGAGGTCGGTGGCAGGCGCAGATCGAGCGGTCGTCCCTGCGCTTTCTTCGAACCGATCGAACGACCATCCGTCCGACCACGCGCGGCGGAGGCCACCTCCCTCAGCTGCCAGAGCAGCTCCCGGCGCGGGCGACCCAGCGAGTCGAGCGCGCCGGCCCTGATGAGGCGCTCGATGACCTTCTCGGGCAGCTCGGTGCGGGCCACGAGGTCCGCCAGGGAGCGATACGGGCCGCCGTGCGCCAGCTCCGCGTCGAGCGCCTCACCCTCGGCCTCGCCGATGCCCTTGACGAGGTGCAGGCCCAGGCGGATCCCGTAGCCGCGTGCGGTGGAGGCCGCGTACCGGTCACGGGCCGCGCGGTCGGGAACCACCACGCTCGTCGAGCGCACCACGGCCGGTCGCCGGTCGATGCCCGCCCCGTCGGGGAGCGGCGTTCCGGGCATGCCCGCCCACTCGGTCGTGCTGCGATACCGGCTGCGATTGACGTCCACGGGGAGCACCGCGACGCCATGATGCTTGACGTCGTTGATGAGCACCTCGACCGGGTAGAAGCCCATCGGCTGAGCATTGATGAGCCCCGTCACGAACTGGGCGGGGTAGAACAGCTTCAGGAACGACGACTCGTAGGCGGTCCGCGCGAACGCCGCGGCATGGCTCTTGTTGAACCCGAAGCTGGCGAACCCGGCAACCTTCTCGAACAGCTCCTCCGCCTGGTCGATCGTCAGGCCGCTCACGCGGATGCAGCCCTCGAGGAAACGAGCGTGGAGCTTCTCCATCTCCTTGCGTGAACGCCAGGTGCCCATGGCGCGACGGAAGCCATCCGACTCGGCGGCGCTGAAGCCGGCCACGTCGATGGCCACCTTCATGACCTGCTCCTGGTAGAGGATCACCCCGAGGGTCTCCTTCAGCGCCGGCTCGAGGCTGGGGTGGAGGTAGGTGACGGGCTCGAGGCCCTGGCGCCGGCGCAGATAGGGGTGGACCGCATTGCCCTGGATCGGACCGGGGCGGATGATCGCCACTTCGACCACCAGGTCGTCGAGCGTCTGGGGGCGGCTGCGCGGCAGCGTCTGCATCTGGGCGCGCGACTCGATCTGGAAGACGCCCACCGTGTCCGCCGCGCAGATCATGCGGAAGACCTCGGGGATGTCCTCGGGCAGGCGGTCGAGGTCGATGCTGACCGCGCAATCGGCCGTGATGTCGCGAAGCGCGTCGTCGATCGAGGAGAGCATGCGCAGGCCGAGCAGATCGAGCTTGATGAGCTTGATCGTCTCCACGTCGCGCTTGTCGTACTGGACGACCACGCGGCCGGGCATGGTGGCGCGCTCCAGCGGCGCGATGTCGACCAGCGGTGCCTGCGTGATGAGCATGCCGCCGACGTGGATCGAGAGGTGCCGCGGCAGGCCGTCGATCCGGGCGCACAGCTCCAGCCAGCGATCCCATGGGGTGAGCCCGATCGTGGAGCCACGCGGTCGCGGCGGGATGGGATCGAGCTCGATCCCTCCCATGCTCGAGACGATGACGCGGCGCTCGGGCGCGCCTTCGTCGTCCTCGCCCTTCTCACGGGCCGCGCCGTTCTCGCCTCCCCGTGGAGCAGCGCGGTCCCCTCCCCGGCCGAGCCGCTTCGCACGCTCAACGGGGAGCAGGACGCCCGTGCCGGGGTCGATGACCCGGCCGCCGATGGTGCCGGGCGCAGGGGGCAGTTGTACTGAAGTGCCGGAGGGCGGAATTTCGGCGACTGCTGGATGAACCGGCGCAGCCAGCTCCGAACCCAGGACACCTCTCGCCGCCCGCGGAAAGGGCACGATCGTGGCTCCGGATGGGTCACCATTTCCGGCGCGGACTTCGGATGGGTCGCCTCCTTCGACACGGCCAGCTGTCGGGCCCGCCAGCGACGCGATGGACGCCCGACGTTCCGCTTCTGCTCGCAGCCAGCGGACGCTGACCGGGCTGTCGCCGGGTCCGCCCTTGTCGTCCGAGGGAGCGGGTCGCAGCTCGGTCCACGGCGCGAGGGCTCCACCGACGGAGAGCCGCCCGCCACGGCTGTGGGCCAGCTCGCCCATCGGATCGACGAAACCGAGCGCCGCCGTCCGCTCGCCGACGGCCCGGGCCGCCTCGGTGATCGCGGCCGCCGCGACGGCCTGCGGCAGGCTTCCACCGGCCGCAGGCGAAGAGCCTGCTGCCGGCACCGATCCGCGCGCCGCCTCGAACCCCGCTCCGAAACCCGCGCCCGCCTCGGAGCCGGGAATTGCCTCCGCGTCACCCGGTGCCTGGAAGAACTCCGCGAAGCCACCCTCCGACTCGAGGTCGCGCCGCACCATCACCGAGTCGTAGGTCTCGAGCGCCTTCGCCACCCGATCGACCAGCGGCCGCGGAAACCCCAGCGCATAACCGACTTCCCGCACGGCCGAGCGGGCCCGATAGGTCACGACGTTGCAGACCATGCCCGTGTGTTCGGGGCCGTAGCGCTCGTAGACGTACTGGATGACCTCCTCGCGCCGCGACGACGCGAAGTCGATGTCCACGTCCGGATAGGACGTGCGGCCCTCGTTGATGAAGCGCTCGAAGAGCAGGTTGTGGCGGATCGGGTCGACGCGGGTGATGCCCAGCACGTACGCCACGATCGAATCGCCGGCACTGCCGCGGCCCTGGGCCGGGATGCCACGTTCGCGACAGAAGCGCATCAGGTCCCAGCAGATCAGGAAGAACTCGGCCAGGCCGGTCCGCTCGATCACCTCCAGCTCGTGCGCCAGCTGCTTGACCACGCGCGAGCTCAGCGGATGGTAGCGCCGCCGCGCTCCCTCGTGGCAGAGCTTCTCCAGCTCGCTGAATGCCGTCTCGCCGTTGGGCACCGGGAAGCCCGGAAAGCGGTACCGCTCGAATTCCAGCGCGACCTGGCAGCGGACCGCCACCTCCCCCGCCGTGGCCAGCCCCTCCGCCCAGGCGCGTTGCACCATGGCCCCGGCGTCCGGTGCCGCGGGAGGAAGCGTCGCCAGGTCAGCCACGCCCTTGAGGCGGTACTCCCCGTTGGGGCGGCGCAGGTGCGCGCATTCGTCCAGCGTCAGGCCGTGGCGGATGCCCACCAGCACGTCCTGAAGCTCCCGATCCTCGGCCCTGGCGTAGTGGGCGTCGTTGGTGACGAGCGTCGGCAGCCCGAGCTCACCTGCCAGGCGCACGAGCTCGGCCACCAGCCAGTCGTCGTCGGGCAGCAGGTGGTGCTGGAGCTCCACGAAGAGCCCTTCCCCGAAGAGGCCGGACAGGCGCCGCGCGGCAGCGAACGCGCCGTCCCGGTCGCCTCCCAGCAGGCGGCGGGGGATCTCACCGTGGCGGCAACCGCTGAGCGCGATGAGCCCTTCCGTATTCCGGGCCAGCAGCTCGTGCGTGAAGCGTGGCACGCCCTTGGTCCCTGCCAGGTGCGCGGCGCTGGCCAGCCGGCAGAGGCTTCGGTAGCCGTTCGCATCGAGGGCGAGCAGCACCAGGTGCGGACCGAGCTCCCGCGGCGCCATCCCCCGCAGATCCTCCCGCAACGGTTCCCGATGCCCGGGTATGCGCTTTCGCTCGGCACGGGGAACGACCGGCCGTCCGTCCGCGGCGACGGCAGACGAGCCCGGGGGAGTCGCCGCCGGGAAGGGGAACGTGGCTTGACCATCCGCCGGCGGGCCGGGCGCGCCGCTCCTTCGGGGAGGGCGTCTTCGCCGCGGCACCACGATCCCGTGGGGATCCGGCACACCCGAGTCGAGCAGCTCGATCTCCATGCCGACCACGGCGTGCAGGCCCGCCTCGTGTGCCGCGCTCGAGAAGCGGACGGCGCCGTAGAGGCCCTGGTGGTCGGTCACCGCCAGCGCCGAGAGCCCGAGCTCGATCGCCCGTTCGACCAGGTCGTCGGCGGTCGAGGCGCCGTCCAGGAACGAGAAATCTGAGTGGCAGTGAAGCTCGGCGAAGGGGCCCGCCATGGCCTCAATTATAGAACATCCGATCTATTTGTGCGGAGTGTGCGGATGGACGCCACCCGCATGCCGAGTTCGTGGTTCCATAGACCCCGATGGCGAGCCGGAAGCCGATCTATCAGGCCGTACCTTTCGCCACCATCCAGCGACGACGACACCATCGACAGGCGGTCGGCGTCATCCTCGCCGTCACCGCCGTCGCCACGGTCCTCTACGCCTTCGCCGCGACGGCCATCCTGCGCGACACGCCGGTCGACGCAGGAGCGATCACGCCGGGGCCGAGCCCGACCGCTCCCCTGGTCGCCGCCCGCGGCACCGGCACGCAGCCGGTCGACCCGACTGCTGCCCCGCCGGCCGATCCTCTGGGCGTCGCTTCCGCCGACCCATCTGCTTCCGCCCCGGCTACGCCCGATCCCCTGCCGAGCGATCCCGGTCCGACTCCCGATCCAAACCCGCCGAGCACGGGCGGCAGCGTCGAGCCCGAGGCCCTGAGCGGCTATGCGTGGCCTCTCCGCGGGGGGCGCATCAGCAGCTTCTTCGAGGATCGGACTGATGGCTTCGTGGTGATCGACCACCAGCGGGTGCACGACGGGCTGGACATCGCCACGTATTGCGGCGACCGCATCAGCGCCGCACATGAAGGGATCGTGCTGGAGGCTGGCCGGCACTTCGATCGTCAGATCGGCTACAACGGACCCCTTGACGCGTTCCGTGCTCGTCTGGATCGGCGGCACGCGTTGGGGCAGCTGCCGATCGTGGTGGTGATCGACGACGGGAACGGGTACCGCAGCCTCTACGTTCACCTGGAGGGGGTGGCTGTGCACCCGGGAGACCACGTCAAACAGGGACAGCTGATCGGCTACGAAGGTGCGACCGGAGCTGCAACTGGTTGCCATCTTCATTACGGTCTGGTCCGCATGGACGGTGCCTGGCTGCCGGTTGCGGCCGAGCTGGTCAAGAAGGAGAAGTACCCATCGATGGTTCGGGAACGGATCGACCCGCTGCGCGTCCTCTCGCTCCAGATGAAATGGGCACCGCGTCTCATCCCGGGGATCAACCCGCCAAAGGTGTCGCCCGGCCTCGACCACCCGACGGCACCGTAGCAATGGAGGGACGGGCCTCGTCACATGTCTGCAATCCGTTCTGGCCACCGGCACCATGCCGGCAGTGGGCCCCTGACGGGTACCTTGCGGGTATCGGGCGAATGACAAGGAGTTCGTGGGAGCCATCGATGCTGACCGACAATTTTCAGCGCCCGCGCACTGCGGTGACCCGCACCGTCACCCGCTCCAGGCTCCTCGGCGCCGCACTGCTGTTGATCCGCATCGTGGCGCTCGCCATCTTCGCCATCGTTCTGGTCACGATCATCTTCCCGGCACTGGTGGCGGCACAGGCGGCGGCGTTCTGATCGACCGACAGGGGGCTCCGGCCACCCTCCGCAGCGAGCAGCCCACGCTCGGGTAGGCGAGGCCCGTGGGGAAATCTCCCGATTTCGGAGAATTCCCGATTTTTCTCGAAATTCGCCGTTGTTCCGCGTCACAGCCGCGGAAACGTCTACGTCTACGGGGATGTCGCGTCGCTTTGGGCGACGGGACCTAGAGGTACGAAGGCGTCGGCCTGCTCGGCTACTCCTCTCCGGGCATGGTTGACCTCTCCTCCGAACTCGACCCCGGTCTCCCCCGGGGTCGAGTCGTGTGCGGGGCAGGTGTTGACGTCTCAGTCGTACAGGCGTTCCAGGTGCCAGGTACCGTCGACCCCGTCGCGGTAGACGAGCGCGAGGAGCCGACCCCCCACCACCTTGTAGTAGTCGCGCAGCAACGGCCTGCGCCACCATGCCTCCTCGATGCGCCAGTGGTTGCAGACCTCGACCGACTCGTGGACTCCCGGCCAGCGCAGGGCTGACGGACGACCGAACTCGTCGAGGTCCACGTCGATGCGGGGATGCTGTCCCAGCAGGCGCGTCACGTGACGGCCGCGGTGACGGGGCCGGCCGGATACCACTCGAAGCGTTCCTCCGGGAGTGCCGCTTCCGGATCGCGCACTCGCGCCTGCAATAACCGATCGGGACCGAAGCGGATGGCGAGGCTGGCCAGCTGCCAGTCGAGACGCGCGGCGCGTGCCAGCTGCGGGGTGAAGAGACCGAGCTGCTGGCCGGGCGCCGGCGCGGTCCCGTCCAGCTGGAGGAGGAGCCGCTCCACTGGGGCCTGCGGCGGAGCCGCCTCGAGGCGGGCCATCAACAGCCGCTCCAGCAGATCGGGGGCGGCGGCAGGCTCGGGCAGCGCCTGGTCGTAGCGGACGGGATCCGCCCCCTCGAGCGTCAGCACCAGGGAGGCGCGGGCGGCGCCCGCACCGCGTGCCGAAAGCTGCTCGCAGAGCGCACCGCACAGGTGGTGCAGCACGAAACGCAGCGCCTCCAGCTCCTCGACCGGCGGCTCCAGCTCGGCGTCTGCCCGGAGATGCTCCACGGGTCGGCGGGGCCGGAGGGGCCGTCCATCAAGCCCGCGTGCCAGATCGTGCAGTTCTCCGCCGGGCATGCCGAAGCGCGCCAGCACCGCGGACCGGTCGAGCGCGGCAAACTCCCCGATTCGCGTCAGCCCGAAGAGGCGCAGGCGGTCGCGTATCTCGGGATCTGCAGGCAGCAGCCCGATGGAGAGCGGCGCCAGGAATGCCGCCTCCGCTTCGATGCCGCCGACGGGGATGACCCCGAACGAAGGGAGAGTGCCGCCACCCCGGGCTGCGGCACTTTTCAGGGCCGCGGCACTCCCCGATGACGTGGCACTCCCCCCTCCCGTCACCGCCGCAATCTGTGCCCCGAACCGGGTGTTGCCGATCCCTGCGCGTGGTACGCCCGGCAGCCGCGGCGCCATCGCCGCCACGATCCGCCGCACGAGCACCGGCTCGTCTCCCCACAGGCGAGCAAGCCCTTCGATCCCGAGAAAGGCCTGCCCGAACGCGGCACGCGCCGGATCCACCTTTCCCTCGATCCCCGGCGTGAACTCGCCGAGGGCTTCGAGCGCGGCCTCGAACGAGTTCCGGTACATGTCCGGATCGGCGGGCAGGAAGACCGCCTCCGGGACCAGGTTGTGGGCCGACCCCAGCGGCTGCCCCCGTCTGACCCCGAGCCGTGCCGCCGCGGTGTTGCAGTCGAGCACGGCACCAGGCTCCCAGGGGTGCCCGCCCAGCACGATCAGCTCCGAGTCAATCGGATGACGTGCCAGCTCCAGGCGGAGCGGAAGGTGGGGCCAATCCAGGTACAGCAATCGCATGGTCGGCGCTCAGAAGGAGGGGTCGGTCAATGGGTCGGTCAGTCGATCGATGGTCACTCCGATGCCAGGCTTGCGGGGAGGAGCCCCAGCCCGTGGAAGGACGTCAGGTCTCGGCGAAGCGGTGGATCGCCTGGGCTCGATCTCCCGGGTCGGCGAAGCGGTGGATCGCCTGGGCTCGATCTCCCGGGTCGGCGTAGTGGATCTCCAGCTCGATCCGTCGACCCGGCGACCCGAAGCGGTTCTTGGCCACTGTCACCCGGGTCTGCTGGCCGACCACGTCACGACCCAGGCGGATCCAGCCACTGCGGTCGAGCTCGAGTCGCAGACCGGTCGCTTCTGCAACGACGCCGTGCAGGCCGCTGGCCATCGATGACGGCTCGAGGACGATGAGACGCGCGCCGACCCGCCGGGCATGGGCGGCGAGCCGGCGCAACGTCTCTTCCTGCCGGCCGGGGAGACGGGCGGGCAGGTCGACAATGAGCAGGTCCACGGCACGCCCTGACAGGAGCGCACCGGCGAGTCCGAAGCCTTCTGCGACGTCGGAGGGGCGGATGACGATGAGCCAGCGCAGGTCGACACCTCGCGCGACGGCTTCCAGTGGATCGAAGGCGCGACCAAGGTCCAGCCAGGCGGCGATCGCCCCGCCCCCCTGGGCTTCCGCGATGCAGCGCAGCGCGATGGTGGTCTTGCCGCTCGACAGGTCACCGCGGATTGCCGTGCTCGCCTGGCGCGGCAGGCCACCCGGTCCGAGCGCCGCATCCAGCGCCGGAAAGCCGGTCGAGACGACGTCATTGGCGATGGGTGCCAGCGGATCCGAGCGAGGCGTGGAAGCCGGGTCCGCCGCTTCATCCGGCAGCGGCGCCAGTGCCAGCGCACCCAGCGTCCGTGGCCCGTCATCCATCGCCTGCCCACCGTTCCCGAGGCGGATCGCGGCGTTTCCCCAGCGTCCCTGGAGCCGGGCGAGAGCGGTGGCCAGTGATCCATCGGGCGTCTGCATTGCTCGACTCATGATAGAACATATGTTCTAATCGTCAAGCCATGAAATGCGCGCCGCGATCCTCAGTGAAGCGCCGCGATCGCCTCCTGCGCCAGTGCCGCGTCGTCCGTCTGGACCTGCTCGAGCACGCCCCCGACGACCCGGAGATACGTGCGGCTATCGTCCGAGCCTGCAACGCTGACCAGCACGTCCCGTCCACCGATCGACTGGTGCGACCAGACCTGGGCAGGGAACGTCGCCAGCATTCCGTTCAACCCCCCCTCGTCGACGCCGCTCGCGCCATACGCCGCCAGGAGCAACCGGGCTGATGCGGACGCCGAAGGGACCGCCAGCGCCACGCTCACCGCGCCCGGCGCGCTCACGATCGAGCCGAGGGCATCGATGACCGTCCCACCGGTCTGCGTGCCGCTGCCCACCAGGTCCTCCCCGTTGACCGAACGCTTCTCCAGCGCCACGGCTCCGACCGAATCCGGAAGCAGCGCCTCGAGCGCCGCATCGGCATGGCCCTCCGGGCCTGTCGATGGAGCCGGCGTATCTCCGGAAGCCGCGCCCGGCAATGCCGTCAGGCTTCCCGCGATGGCCAGGAACTGGGTCTCGGTCGCCGGGTCGATGACGCCGGTCAGGCTCATCACGATGACCAGGTAGCGGCCGTTGGGCGTCCGGAGGTGGACCTCGCGGTGAAGGCTGAGGTCGGTGGCGTTGCGGTAGCCGGCATGGAAGCCGGTGCCCGCCGGCAGCTCGATGACCTCGACCGAGGTGGCCTCGAGGGGCGATGCACGCGCGGCGACCGCCTGCTGGACCTGGGTCTGGAGATCGGCGACGGCGATCCGATACGGTAGGCCGGCCAGCACGCCGACCTGGAGCAGGGTGCTCGGCTGCATGGCCCACAGGCCGAGGTCCCCGAAGATGCCGGCGTTTGCCCGGAGCCGGGTTGCCACGACCTGGAGGCTCGTCGCCTGATCGGGGTCGCGCTTCGCGACGTCGGCGATGGAGGGG
>JBBRYO010000114.1:0-9447 GCA_038237595.1 Candidatus Limnocylindrales bacterium
GCAGTCTCGATTTTCGCGATCTCCTCGCTCGCGGCACGGAACGCCTCGCCGTCGAGCGGCGCCTCGTCCCGGCGGCGGCGCGCCTCGACATGCCTCGCCATCAACGCGGATCGGTCGTGCGGTGCGTCCTGATTCGCCATTTGAGCTTCTCCTACTTGCGCGGTTCCCAGGTGAACGTCCTGAGGGCGAGGCCCAGCCCGATGGCCGCCCAGCCGACCAGGAAGGCCAGGTCGGTGAGGCTGAGCGGGCCGCTCGACGCCGGCAGGTAGACCGCCTGGAGCGCGATCGAGAAGTGTCGCACCGGGAAAACACTGGCGATCGTCGCCAGGAAGCTGCTCTTGTCGATCGGGATGAAGACGTCGGAGATGAAGAGGAGCGGCAGGATAGTGGCGTTCACGACCGCGGGTGCCGCCTCGGCGTTCGGGATCAGGCCGCTCACCGCAAGACCCAACGAGCAGAAACAGGCGGAGCCGAGAAGCAGGACGACCAACAGGCCGGGCAGCTGCCCGATGGGCAGCGGCACCTGGTACACCAGGTAACCGAAGGCCGTCACGATCACAACGAGCACCAGACCGAGCAGCACCGACAGGCAGATGCGAGACAGGAGATAGACCGAGGTCGGCAAAGGCGAGCCATGGATCCGCTTCAGGATTCCGTCGTCGCGGACGATGGAGACGCTGATCGCCAGGTTCGTGTAGCAGGCATTGACGATCGAGAAGGCAACGATCGCCGGGGTGAAGAACTCGGCCGCGGTGCGCCCGCTCCCGCTGACCTGCGCGGCGAAGATGACGTTGAAGATGACCATGAAGATGAGCGGGAACGCGAACGTGAAGAACGCTGCGGCGGGATTGCGCCAGAACGAGCGATTCTCGTAGCGGACCTGGCGAATCAGGAGGCGCAGGTCCCTCACGTCGCGGGGCCGCTCGGCGCGTCGGCTTCCCCGGTGAGCGCCAGGTAGGTGTCCTCGAGCGACGGCCGCGTCACCGTCAGGTCCTCGAAAGCGAACCCCGAAGCGAGCGCCCAGCCCGTCACCCGGTTGAGGAACGCCGTCGGCTCGTCGGTCCGCAGCTCGATGACCCCGCCGCTCGCCGCGTCGCCGTCCCGTGCCGCGCCAGCGACGGCCGCCCGGAGCTCCGATGGAAGCGCCGGAGCGCCCTGTGGCAGGCGGAGCCGCACGATCGTCGCCGCCGAGCGGCGCGCGATCACCTCCTCCGGCGTCCCCTCTGCGACGATCCGCCCGGCGACCATGACCGCCAGCCGGTCGGCCAGGTACTGCGCCTCGTCCATGAAATGGGTCGTGAGCAGGACCGTCTTTCCCAGCCGCGTGAGGTTCCTCACGACCTCCCAGGCCTGGCGGCGGGCACCCGGATCGAAGCCGGTGGTGGGTTCGTCGAGGAAGAGCAGGTCGGGATCGCCCGCCAGCCCGACCGCGAGATCGAGCCGGCGTCGCTGCCCGCCCGACAACTTGCCAACGCGCACGCGCCCCTGCTCGGTCAGGTCGACCAGTTGCAGGAGCTCATCGAGCGACCGCGGGTGCGGGTAGTAGCCGCGGCACATGTCGACCACCTCGGCCACCGTGAGGTACGGCTCCACACCAGAGGACTGGAGCACGATCCCGATGCGCTCCTTCATGGCGCGCTCGCCGCGCGCCGGGTCGACGCCGAACACCCCGACGTCGCCGCCGTCCCGCGAGCGATAGCCCTCCAGGATCTCGACTGTCGTCGTCTTGCCGGCACCGTTGGGACCGAGCAGCGCGAAGACCTCGCCTTCCTCCACCGTCAGGTCGACGCCGGCCACCGCCTCGACGTCCGCGTAGGACTTGCGGAGCCCGCGCACGACGATGGCCGGCTCCCGCTTGCTGCCGGCAGATCCAGCGCCCGTCACGGCGGAGGCGATCGGGTCCGGGCTGCTGGTCGGAACGGCGGTCATCGAGGCGAGACTAACAAACACCTGTCTGCTAGCTTCAGCGCGCCTCTGAACAACCAATGAAAGGGTCGGCATGGCCGTTTTTCGTCATGGCGTGGCGAGCGGAGATCCACTTTCGGACCGGGTCGTCATCTGGACCAGGGTGAGCACCGACAGCGCCGCAACGGTCCCCGTTGCCTGGTGGCTGGCGAGGGATCCGGCGGGCACGGACGTCGTGGCCCGTGGCTCGACCGAGGCCGCGGACGAGGCCGACCACACTGTGCACGTGGACGTGACCGGGCTCGAGGCCGGGACCCGGTACTGGTACGGGTTCGAGGCAGCCGGCGAGCGGTCCCCGGTCGGGCGCACCCGGACGCTGCCGGACGGCCACGTCGAGCATCTGCGTTTCGCCCAGTGCTCGTGCGCCAAGTTCAACTCCGGGTTCTTCAACGCGTACGGCCGCATCGCGGACCGCGACGACCTCTCGTTCGTGCTGCACCTCGGGGACTACATCTACGAGGCGTCGCAGACGCCGCCCGCCAGCCAGACGCCGGGGGCGGATATCGGCCGCCCCTTCGAGCCGCGCCACGAGTGCGTCACGCTCGCCGACTACCGCACCCGCTACGCCCAGTACCACGCCGACCCCGACGCCCAGCGCATGCACGCGGCGCACCCGATCATTGCGACGGTCGACGACCACGAGTTCGCCGACGGGGCATGGCGCGGCGGTTCCAACGAGCACAAGCCGGAGCGGGACGGCCCGTGGGAGGATCGCAGGGCCGCGGCGTTCCGGGCCCGCTGGGAGTGGACTCCCTCGCGGCCGCCCGATCAGGCGGACCTGACGCGCGTCTTCCGCTCGATGCGAAT
Source organism: Candidatus Limnocylindrales bacterium (assembly GCA_038237595.1). Lineage (GTDB taxonomy): Bacteria > Chloroflexota > Limnocylindria > Limnocylindrales > CSP1-4 > JAFMJV01. Next base: position 2,773 of record JBBRYO010000114.1, read on the forward strand.
CGGCGACCTTGCCGAGCTGATCCTCGTCGACACGCGCTCCAGGCGCGACAAGCCGGCGCGCTTCGCGGAGATGGCGAACCCGACGCGTTCGCAGCTCGGCGCGGAGCAGGCCGCCTGGCTGCGCGAGGGCCTGGCGCAGTCCGAGACCCGCTGGATCGTGCTGGGCAACGGGTCGGTACTGAGCCCGCTGTGGCGCGACGGCCTGGCCCAATCAGTGCTGCCCAGCCTCCTGGCGCTCAAGCTCATCCACAAGGACGGCAAGGGGCCCGACACGGACCAGTGGGACGGCTACCCGGCGGAGCGCGCGTCGATCGTGGAGGCCATCGGAAAGCGCTCCGGTGACGTGGTCGTCCTGAGCGGCGACGTCCATGTCGGCATCGCGGCCGAACTCTCGGCCGATCCGTTCGGCGACCATCGCCCGGTCGCCGTCGAGTTCGTGACGAGCAGCCTCACCTCGCAGAACCTCGACGAAAAGATGGGCTGGCAGCCAAGAACGCAGAGTCTTGCCATCGAAGGGGCACTGCTGTCACGCTGGCCCCACATCCAATGGCTGGATCTGGACAGTCACGGCTACGTCGTGATTGACGTCACTCCGGATCGCGTCTCGGGCCAGTGGTGGTTCGTGGAGGGTGTCCTGGAGCCGCTCGGTGGCGAGTCGTGCGCCGCGGAGTTCACGGTTGAGCGCGGTCGGCCGCGACTCGTCCGGGTCCGATAGAAGGGGTGGGCAAGTGAAGATCTTCATGTTCCTCGGGGTCATCTTCACGATCGTCGGCGCGTTCTTCCTCTTCCAGACGCTGCAACCGTCCCACCCGAGCGACTTCCGCATCGACCCCATGCAGGAGGCTGCGCCGATCCTGGCGCTCGTCTTCCTGCCGATCGGCGTCATCTTCACGATCGTGGGGTTCTACTTCAACCGCATCATCGGCAATCGCGACAAGCTCATCGCGCAGGGTCTCGCCGGCCAGGCAACCGTCGTCGAGGCCGCCGAGACGGGCATGTACGTGAACGAGCGGCCGATGGTCAAGCTGACCCTGAACGTAATGCTGCCCGGCCGCCCGCCGTACACGATCGAGCATCGCGAGGTGGTGCCACTCATCGCGCTCGGCATGATCACGCCGGGCAGCACGCTGCCAGTGGCGGTCGATCCGGTTGACCCGCACAAGCTCGCGATCGACTGGAGCGGGGAGACCCAGGCGAGGGCGATGAAACCCACCGCCGGCAACTACGGCGTGCCGGCGAGCGCGCCTGGCGGGATGCCGATGCCCAACACGCTCTCGGCGATGGGCACGTCTGCCGCACCGAACACCCTCCAGCCCCTGGCTCCGGGCAGCCCGGCGCCGATGGGCAACCTGTCGACCACGACGCTCGACCTCAGCGCGCTCTACGGCCAGATGGCGCTGGCAGGCATCGCCTTCACGCCGGGAACGGCCGGCGGTCAGGCACAGAGCGTGATCATCAGCGCGACCGGCGGAGGCGACGCGTACCAGGCGCAGCTCGCGGCGCTCCGGACGTCGGGCGCGACGGCACGCGCGGTGATCAAGAGCGTGGATGACCTGGGAGTCGTCATCCAGGGCGAGAAGGTCGAGCGCTTCGAGCTCGAGGTGACGGCTGACGGCGGCACGGCCTACCCGGTGCAGCACTCCGGGTTCGTTCCGGCATCTGCCGAGGCCCGGGCCGTCGCCGGCAGCAGCGTAATCGTTCACATCGACCGGACGAACCCTCAGAACGTGGTCATCGACTGGGCCGCCGGCTGAGTGCGTCCGGGAGCCGCGCCACAATGGCGGCGTGATGGGAACACGAGGCCGCCGAGCGCTGCTGCGCTGCGTCGCGCCACTGGCATCCGGGCTGCTGGTGGCCGCCCTCCTGGCTGGCTGCGACGCCAACATCGTCCCGACCGCCTCGCCATCTCCAATCCCCACGCCGGCGCAGGCCACGGTCCCGCTGGGGCCGACTGCGCTCGTCACGCTCGCGGAGCCGACATCACCCGCGCCGACGGAGTCGGCCACCCTGCCGCCCGAGACCGCGGTCCGGCCCAGCGCTGACGGCGATACCACGCCGCCCTCCAGCGGGGAAGTGGGCGGGCCGCCCGGCTTCGGCAGCTCAGCGTTCCGTGCCACCGGTGGGTCGCAGCGGATCCCGCCGAAGTACACGTGCGACGGAATCGACGTTTCGCCGCCGCTGGAGTGGAGCGTCGGGAATCCCGATCAGGTGGCCGAGTTTGCCATTGTTGTCACCGATCCGGACGCGCACGACTTCACGCACTGGGTCGTCGCGCGGATACCCGGGACCGACACCGGTCTGGACGAGGGCGCGGGCGACCCGAACGCCGGCAACGGCCTGCTCCAGGGCCAGAACGGCTTCGGCAGCATCGGCTGGCGTGGACCCTGTCCGCCGGCAGGGAGCACGCACCACTATCACTTCGCGCTCTATGCCTTTGCCAGCGCGCCCGACCTCACCGACGCGCCGACGGCCGACAAGGTCAGGCAGGCCGGCGGCACCCCGGAGGTCGCGTTCGAGGCGCTCTACGGCCATTGACGGAGGAGGAAACCGAGATGCCGGACAACCCCCACATGCCGACGTTCGAGAGGAACCCGGAGGCGCTGAGCGCGCGGTTCGCGGAGGTCATGGCGGCCTACCCCGACGCGCCGGTGCGCAAGACGTTCGGTTCGCCCTGCGCCTACGTCAACGGCAACATGGCCGTCGGGCTGCACGGGTCCGAGTGGTTCGTCCGCCTGCCGGCTTCGGCTGCGGATGAGCTGATGGCGCTCGAGGGTGCCAGCCCGTTCTCGCCCATGCCCGGGCGCGCGATGACCGGCTACATCGTGCTGCCGGGGCAGGTCCTGGACGACGACTCCGCGCTCTCCGGCTGGATCGAGCGCTCACTCGACTACGTGCGGACGCTGCCGCCCAAGGAGCCCGGACGCAAGCGCAGGTGAATCTGGCTCGGCGTTCGGGTCGGCGTGCGCAGGCCAGTCGCCCTCAGACGATGCCGACGGGCCGTTCGATGGCGAGGTCGGATCGCATACGTCGGTCGACCAGGACTCGGATGACGTAGTCGCACTCCAGACCGGCTCCATCGAAGGACGGCGCAGAGCCGGCGGGAATGGGCAGCCGCGCGACGGCCTGGCCACTGGAAAGGTCGCTCGAGTTGAGTGCCACCACTGCCACTTCCAGTTCCACCTTGTTGGGGGCGTTCGTGCGGCGATGGAGCTCGATGCGCGCCTTCTGGCCGCCCGGCGCCGATGGCCAAGCGACGTGGACCTCGATCTCCGTGCCCGACGGTGCCGGGAGCGGCGATGCGACGCTGATGGCAGCGTCGCCGACGGACACGCTGTCGCTGAGGCTGTAGCCGCCCTCGTGGCCGACACCGGCCCGCATCAGATCGGGGTGCTGCGCCACGGGCAGGTACATGGCCACAAAGTGGTCCGAGCCGTGCGCGACGTCCCAGCGCACCTCCAGCGCCCAGGCAATGATCGATTCACCCAAGTGGGCAGACGGAGGTCCGAGCGGCGGCGCCGGGATCGAGAAGCGGGATTCCCAGGCGGTCCCCGGCTCGAGTGTGGTCGGGATGGCCGGCTGGATGAAGGCATCCTGTGCGAAGAGCCTGCCGTTCGCTTCGACCCAGTCGTCGGTGCTCACCACGTTGCCCTTCGAGTCGCGCTCCTCGCGGTGCTGGCGTTCCTCGTCAACCCGCAGGCCCACCAGGCGGAGGGCGGCACCGCGAGCCGCGATGGACTGGATGACGTTCAGCTTGAGGGTTCCCTCGATGCCCTCGCCGACTCGCACGGGATGGTCGAGCACGAACTGCCCGTGCACTGCGCCATCGGACGAGCTGACCAACTCCTGCGCCTGTATCGCGTGGAGCGGATGGCTTCCCTGCGGTCCCGCAAGTCGGCCACCGTTGATGGCGTCGAACGGGGACGGCGCGGAGCCGCTGTGCGGAGTGATGCCGAACGTGCTGCTGAAGAGGGACATGACCGAATCGTGCCACAGCAAAGGGGCCCGTCGGGCGCCGATGAAGTTGGTACTTGACAAGGTAGTGAGTGACCACTAACTTAGCTCCCATGAACGCAGTCGGGCTCCGTCACACCGCCGAGGAACGTCGCGAGGAGATCCTCGAGGCCGCCTTCGACGCCTTCTCCGAGACCGGGCTGGATGGCACCTCCACGGAAACGATCGCGCAGCGGGTCGGGATCTCCCAGCCCTACCTGTTCCGCCTCTTCGGGACCAAGAAGGAGCTCTTCCTGGCGGCCGTCGAGCGCTGTCTCGAGCAGGCCCACGAGGCCTTCCGGGTTGCCGTCGAGGAGGGCGATCCGGAGGTCGACGTGCTGAAGCGGCTCGGCGACGCGTACCTGGAGGTCGTTCAGGACGAGCGACGGCTGCGCATGCAGATGCAGGCCTACGCTGCCTGCGACGACCCCGATGTGCGCCGCATCGTGCAACAGGGCTTCGGCCGGCTGATGGACGATATCCAGACTGCGTCCGGCGCCACGCCTGAGCGTTTGGCTGCCTTCGTCGCCAAGGGCATGCTGCTCAACGTCATGGCCTCGATGGGTGTCCTCAACTCTGACGAGCCATGGGCGGTCGCGCTCAAGGAGGGGTGCATGGGCACCTCCGAATGACCGCTCCCCTTTTTTCGGCGTCATTGGTAGTTAGCAGTCACTAGTAGGCGTCGAAGGCCAATGCGGAACCCAGCCGATGGCCTCGACCCAGGAAGGAGACCTCTCCGCATGAACCCCCGCCGATTCACGATCTGGACCTTCGCGATCACGGCCGTCGCCCTGCTGATGGTGGCCCTCGACAACCTCGTGGTGACCATGGCGCTGCCGGTCATCCGCAACGACCTGCACGCCTCGCTCGAGGGCCTCGAGTGGACCGTCAACGCCTACACGCTCACGTTCGCCGTGCTGCTGCTCACCGGTGCCGCCCTCGGCGACCGCTTCGGCCGCCGCCGCCTCTTCACGATTGGCCTCGCGATCTTCACGCTCGCGTCCGCGGGCGCGGCCCTCTCGAACAGCATTGAAACGCTGATCGTGGCGCGCGCGATCCAGGGCCTCGGCGCCGCGATCGTCGTCCCCCTGACGCTCACGATCCTGAGTGCCGCCGTCCCCGCCGACCGGCGCGGACTCGCGCTCGGTGCCTGGGGCGCCGTCGGCGGGCTGGCCGTCGCGCTCGGCCCCGTCGTCGGTGGCGCCATCGTCGAGGGCATCAACTGGCACTGGATCTTCTGGATCAACGTGCCGATCGGACTCGCGCTGATCCCACTCGCCCGCCTTCGCCTGACTGAGACCACCGGGGCAGGCGGCCGGCTCGACCTGCCAGGTCTCGCGCTCGCAAGCGCCGGCCTGCTCGGCATCGTCTACGGCGTCATCCGCGGCAACCCCGAGGGTTGGGCGAGCCCCACGGTCGTGCTCTCCATCGGCATCGGCGCGATCCTGCTTGCCGCCTTCGTGCTGTGGGAGCGCCGCGCGCCCGCACCGATGCTGCCGCTGCGCTTCTTCCGCAACCGCGCTTTTTCGATGGCCAACCTGGCGTCCCTGATGATGTACTTCGGGATGTTCGGCTCGATCTTCCTGCTGAGCCAGTTCCTCCAGCTGGTGCAGGGCTACTCGCCCTTCCAGGCCGGGCTGCGCGTTCTGCCGTGGACCCTGGCGCCGATGTTCGTGGCTCCCATCGCCGGCGCCATGTCCGATCGCATCGGCGGCGGCCTGCTGATGGGCCTCGGCCTGACTCTCCAGGCGATCGGCCTCGCGTGGCTGGCAGTGATCTCGACCCCGGACGTCTCGTACGGGCTGCTCGTCATTCCCTTCGTGATCTCGGGCATCGGCATGGGGCTCTTCTTCGCACCGGTCGCCAACGTGGTGCTCAGTGCCGTGCGTCCGCACGAGGAGGGCCAGGCCTCGGGCGCCAACAACGCCATCCGCGAGGTCGGCGGCGTGTTCGGGGTGGCTGTGCTCGCGTCGGTGTTCAGCCAGTTCGGCAGCTACGCTGCCCCGCAGGCGTTCGTGGACGGACTGCGGCCGGCCGTGCTGATCGGGGCTGCCTTCGTGGCGGTCGGTGCCGTGGCCTCGTTCGCCATCCCGCGCCGCCTGCGCGCGGAGAGCCGCGCTTCCGAGGGGACCGTCAGTGGTGATCGTTTGCCGGCCTTCGCTCGCATCGACGACTGAATCGGGCCGCCATCAGGACGCGCTGCTGCCCGAAACTCGCACTCACCAAACAGGCCGGGTCGGACTGGGGTCCGTCCCGGCCTCTTCATGTCGCCGGCGGCTCGGGGTTCCAGATGTGCAAGCGTCCTCTACCTGGCCAAGCGTGCGAAGAGCGCCGGCGCGTACCAGCGCAGGAAGTACAGACGGCAGCCGAGGCAGTAGCCGGTCGCGGCCAGCACGAACTGGAGCGCGCCGACGGCGCCCGTTACGATCCAGGCGAGCGGCGACACCCCGAGGAGGAAGAAGACCGTCGCCAGTCCGAGACCGACCGTGCCGAGGGCCTGGGCGAAGCGCGGCGGAAGCTCCGACTCGAGCTCCTTCGGCGGACCGATGTGCAGGGCCCCGCGCACATACGGCCACGGCCGGCCAAGCGCCGAGTAGCGCGTCCCGAACCAGGCACTCACTGCGAGCGCGAGGCCGACGAGGACGACCATCACGGGAAGGTTGAGGAGAAAGGCCGCGCCCAGCA
>JBBRYO010000115.1:0-9345 GCA_038237595.1 Candidatus Limnocylindrales bacterium
ATCGGCAGAAGTGCGATGGCGTCAATGATCTCTCCGGCGCGGGCGATGAGGACGTCAAGCGGCAGGCGCGGGTCCCCAGCTGCCGCTCGCCGGATGGCTCGAGGCACCTCGGTCAGGACGAGCTCGCAGGAAACAAGGTCGGCGTCCGCGAAGAAAGCTCGCAAGGCGTCGCTCTCGGGTTCGTCGCGGACCAATTTGACGAGGGCCGAAGCGTCCGCGTAGAAAATGGCCAACCTCAGCGCTCGCCGCGAGTCTCATCCAGCGCGCGGCTGAGAGCATGGGGATCGCCCTCCAGCCGGAGCGGCGGTGGCAGCCCGCGACGAGTCGGACGGGACACGCGTCCGTCGGCGATCAGCCGGTCGAGGTCGGCCCCGCTGCTGGACGGAGGGCCCAACTCGGCGACCGGCCTGTTGCGGTCGGTAACGAGCAGGCGCTCACCGTTTTCGACGCGTCGTAGATACCTGCTCAGGTTCTGCCGCAGTTCGGCGACCCCTACGGTCTTTTCCATGTACATGAACGTAGCACATCACCAGGCGTGCGCCGGCGTTTTGGTCGGGGCGAGAGGATTTGCCGCCCGGGTGGATCAATTCGGGGGCTGCGAGCGACTTGGGAGTCGAATGGCGCCTGACTGGTCAGCGGATGGCAACGGGTGCGCTGTAGACGTCAAACCGCGACAGCGCACCATCCGGATTGCCGCCGACGCTGTTCGAATTGTCCGCCCACGCCGGATGGATCACGCCGGACTGGAAGGCCAGTCCCGTGTAGTCGCCGTACTCGACGCCATTCTGCGAATCGGCCCCGTTGGAGGTCCCCGCACTCACCTGGACGTTTGGAGCGAAGGTTGCGCCGCCGTCGCGGCTGACGGTCACGAAGTACTGGGCGTCGTCGTTCGGAATGCCGTTGGTGTCGCCGGCGCCGCCCTGGCCGCCGTCGTTCCGAGCGTCATGGAAACCGACGGCGATGATTCCACTCGTCTGGTCGAGCGAGACGTGCGGATTGAACTGGCTGTTCGTTCCTGCGTCGTCGTTGACCCGCACGGGCGCGCTCCAGGCGGCGCCGTCGTTGTCGGAAGTCCGGACGAAGATGTTGGTGTGGTTGCTCTCGTCTGGCTGCTCGTCGGTGTACACGAGGTAGACGCGCCCGTTTCGCGTGCCGCCCGTGCGGTCGTAGGCCAGGCCGGCCTCGGCATCCACGGAGCGTCTGGCTTGCGCGGGGATGTAGTCGAATCCGCCGACGTTCGTCGGGGTCGCAACGCGAGAAGGTCCGAACCCGGCAGGTCCGAAGCCGTCGGCATCCAGGTTCGTCCAGATCGTCGCCGGTCCCTGTCCGCTGAGGCCGTCCTGGTACGTGACCAATACCGCTCCGCGAGGTCCGACGGCGATGTCGCCGAAGCTGCCGGCTCGGGATCCCGGCACTGACTCAGCCGGAGCAGGCGCGCTCAGCTGGCCGAGGCCGGTAGAGCGGACGCCGCGGACCTGGAGCAGATCGCCACCGTCGAACAGCTTGTAGACGAACCAGGCGCCGTCCGGGCCGGTGGCGACGCTCGGCTGGTCCACGCCTGCGGACAGCTTCTGGCCGTTGCTCGAGATTGAGTGGTCCGTGTGGTCAAGCGTCGCAAGAAAGCGGAACGAGACGCCACCGTCGGTCGAGTAGGCCACTTGAACGCGCTTCGCCTTGAGATCGAGGTAGACGAGGAACAGGTTTCCGTACCTGTCGAACGCGATTGACGGGTCGCAGCACGCAGTCCCGAGCGCGTCGCCGTTGGCGATCATGCCCCTGGTCCAGGTCGTCCCGCCGTCGAAGCTCACGGATCGCATCAGAGCGTCGGCGATCTGGAAGTTCGAGACGACCACGACGTTCCGCGGGTTCGTGGGATTGACCGCGACGGTGGTCTCTGCCTCGTTGTCGGCGAAACGACTGACGTCGACATTCGGCCCCACGATCAACCTTGAGCTGCCGCAGTTTGGCCGCCGCGGCGACCCACTCATCGCGGCCCTCGATCAGCATCCTGTAGATTGCAATCGCGCGCTCAACTCCTGTCGGGCGCGCCATGAACACTTGTTCTATTGCTTGTCAGATCCTGACCACTCGCTCGTACGGACAACCGACGCCGTCAACCCTGGGCGGCTCGCTCGATAAGCGCCGTGCGCACCGGGCCGAATACCACGCGGTCCAGTAGCAACTCGATGGCCAGGATCCTGCCGTCGACGACGGTCAACAGCTCGACGCACCGCACGGCGCCCGCGGGGGTGTCGGTGACGAAGTCGTAGACCACGCAGGCGCGGTCGCCGCGAACAAACACCTCGAGGATGTCGTTGCGCACGAGCGCGGGAAGCAGCTGTTCGAGAGCCGTGATCCACTCCCCCTTGGTCGAACTCGCGCCGGCGAAGACAGCGACGAGGCCCTCGTCGAGCAGGTCGCGCAAAGGTTCGAGGTCGCCCTTGCCGACGGCCTCGATGTAGGCGCGGGCGGCGGTCTCGACCTGCTGGTCACTTGTGGTCTCGGTGCTCATCCATCTAGATAATATCGACAAGCGGCGATAGGTACAAGTGTCCAATTGTGATATACATGCATGGCACGGTCGAGAGGAGTGTCCATGGCAAAAACCGCAGCAGCAGCCGATGTCGATCGCGCCCTGCGAGCCCTCGCGGATGGCAACCGTCGAGCGATCCTCTCGGCGATCCGCACGAACGCACGACCGGTCGGCGAGCTCGCGGATGACCTCGGGATGTCGCAGCAGACGGCATCCCATCACCTCGGCGTTCTCCGTGACGCGGGTCTCGTCACCGAGACCCGGCTCGGTGCCCGTCACCTGTTCGCGGTGAACAGCCATGGCTTCGCCGCCGCCCGCGAGTACCTTGACGGTTTCTGGCCGGACAAGCTCGCTGCCCTGCGCGATGCGGTCGAGTCGGACCTGAAGAGTCGACATGGCTGACTACGCGACCGCGATCGAGATCCGGGCGACACCCGAGAAGGTGTTCGACTATCTGGTGACCGCCGATGGCCTGACCTCGTGGATGGGCCAGTACGCCGACGTCGAGCCGGAGGCCGGTGGCCTGTTCCTGGTCGACATCGCCGGCTCGCCCATCCGCGGGCGATTCCTCGAGGTCCATCGCCCCAAGCGGGTCGTCGTGTCGTGGGGCGTCGCCGGCAGCGATGAACTGGCCCCAGGCTCGACGACAGTCAGCTTCACCCTCACGCCCGTCGAGCGCGGCACGCGGGTCGAACTGCTACATCGGGACCTGCCCGACGCGCGCGTTGCAGGCCATGAGCACGGCTGGAGCCACTTTCTCCCCCGGCTCGCGGATAGCGCCGAGGGCCGCGCCCCCACGGGCGACCCCGACTGGCGCCCCCTGCTGATCCGGGTGCGGGCGTGACGGACGCACGTGATGCCGTCGCCGCCGGCCGCGACCTCATGCACGAGTTGCTCGTCGGCTACGGCGCCGACCGTCCGCACGAGTTCGGACGGATGTTCAACGGCGAAGGAGCCAAGGTCGACGGCTCGTTCTTCGCTTTCGTGGGGCGCACGGGTCGCCTCATCGCAAAGCTGCCCTCGGATGAAGTGCGCCGGTTGATCGATGTCGACGGAGCCGAGTCCGTCACCATGGGGAAGCGCACGATGCGCGAGTGGGTGGGCCTGCCGCAGCAGGGCGACGAGCGGGCGACCCGAGAATCCTGGCGGGCGGCGCTTCTCGCCGCCTACGACTTCGTGAAGTGCAGCTAGCCCTGCTTGCAGGGGTCACTTGTGACCATATGAGCGAAGTCTGACGTTGGTCAGGCGGCGATGCTGGCGCGCTGGAGCAGGACCCCGAGGGATCGGTCGAATGCCCGCCAGCGTTGACCCTCGGGCACGGGCGGGCCGCAGCGAGCGAGGCCCGGATCGAGCACTCGGTCGGCGAGCTTGGTGAGGAAGGCGCACTGGCGCAGGCCACATGCCTGATCTTGCCGATATCCGCCACTGGCGGTCGCGCCGAGGTCGGACGTACTGGTGTGGCCTGACCACTGCATCCACCCGCCGTAACAAGCGCGAGACAGAGGGAAAGAGGAGCCCTGCCGGGACCGAAGCGAGCTGCCGATGGACGGCGGACTTCTGTTCTTGTTATGAGCGCTCCCACCAGCGCTGTCGCGGACATGCCTTCCGCACTCTCCACAGCGCGTGACCAAGGCACGTGGCGCGATGGGTACCAGCGTTACGTACTGGTACGTAAGGATAACCCTGATGCCGGGGGTGAGGGGCGAAGCCTAGAGTCGGGCGGGGGCGGGACACGGTCACTGAGGGTACCCCTGTGCGGCTGAGACTGATGGGAGCAGTGCTCCTCGTGGTGGTCGGCTTGGGAGCTGCCGGATACGCAGTGTTCGGATGGGCGGCCACTCCAACCGTGAGCACCGACTACATGACTGCCACGGCCATGGTTACCGACGTGCTGCAAGAGGCGGTGGCCACCGGCAGAGTAAGCGCGAGTACCACCTATGGCCTTGGGTTCGGTCGCGGTGCGGCGATCGTCCCACCCGGAGCCTCGACATCGGGTGCCTCGTCGGCTGGCCCGTGGAACGTGACGGCGGTGAACGTTGACGTCGGCGCAGCGGTCAAGCAAGGAGCAGTGTTGGCGATTACGGACGGTTCGGGAGCCCAGCTTGCACTCGACTCTGCGCAAGCCGCCCTGGATGCGGCAAACGCCAAGCTCGCAAGAGACAAGGCGAAACCAACCGCCGAGGACATCGCGAAGGCGCAGACGACAGTCGACCAAGCGCAGCTCGTGCTCGACAGCGCGAAGCAATCCCAGGTGGACACGGCGGCAAAGGGCAAGGCGAGCGTCAACGGTGCTCGGCAGACATTGGCGCAAGCTCAGCGTCAGTTGTCAGTAGACATCAATACTGGCGCCTCATCCTCCCAGGTTGCCGGCGACAGAGGAGATGTCACTGCGGCCAGCGTTGATCTCCAGAACGCCGAGGCGGCCACCACTGCCGCCAACCATCAGGCCCAACGGGCTGTCGACATCGCTACGCTCGGGCTCCAATCTGCCCAACAGACCTACACGCTCGCGACTGCGCCTGCAACTGCGGACACGATTGCGAGTGACGAGGCGGCCGTCGCGCTGGCCCAGCAGGCGCTGGCGAAGCTTCAGGCTTCGGGGAACGGCGCCGAGATCATTGCACCCGCCGACGGAGTCATTACTCAGCTATTCGTCTCTGTCGGAGGCACCGCGCCTACGGGCGATGCAGTCCAGATGCAGGCGGGTCCGATGCTGGTCACCGCGTCCTTCAGCGAGGGCGACATAGGGTCACTCGCGCTGGGGCAGACCGGCGCTGTCGGTATCGTGGCTCTTGGTCATCAGCTGACCGCGCACGTCGCGCGCATTTCGGTCCTGCCGGACTCCTCAGCGAGCTCACCCGTCGTGACTTACCCGGTCACGCTGGCGATTGACAGCAGTCCATCTCAGCTTCGACCCGGCATGACTGCGAACGTCGTAGTCACCGTTGCCAGCGCCAATGGCGTCCTGGCCGTGCCTGCGATTGCCCTCCAGGGAACCGGCAAGAACTACACCGTACGCGTCCTCGACTCCGACGGCTCCGTCAATGTCGTGCCTGTTCAAGTCGGCCTGATGACCAGCTCGCTGGTGCAGATCGCGAGCGGGCTCAGTGCAGGCGCAGTCGTCATCGTCGGATCCGGTCCGCGCTGATGACGTCGATGGCTTCCATCGGCGGCCAGTCGATCGAAAGGGACGCTCCACCCGCGCCGTTGGTTGACCTTGGCGGCGTGCAACGCGACTACCGGCTGGGCGATGTGAGGGTTGAGGCCTTGCGAAGCGTGGATCTTGAGGTACCACAAGGGGAATTCCTCGCAATCATTGGACCGTCCGGATCAGGCAAGACAACGTTGATGAACATCATCGGGTGCCTCGATCGGCCCACCGCCGGCACCTACCATCTCGCCGGCGTCTCCGTTGGCCGGTTCGATGACGATGCTCTTTCTCGGGTCCGCAGCCGTTTGATCGGGTTCGTCTTCCAGATCTACAACTTGCTGCCCAGAACATCGGCTTTGGAAAACGTGGCTATGCCGCTGCTATACCAGGGAGTGGGACGGAAGGATCGGTTCGTACGTGCCCGCGAAGCACTCGAAGCCGTGGGGCTGGCCGACCGGCTGAACCATCAACCGAGCGAGCTCAGCGGAGGGCAGCAGCAGCGCGTCGCCATAGCACGTGCGCTCGTGACCCGCCCTACGCTTATCCTTGCCGACGAACCAACCGGAAATCTTGACTCGGCTTCGGGGACCGAGGTGATGCTTCGTCTCGCGGATCTCAACCGGTCCGGTCACACCATCATCGTGGTGACGCATGATCCCGAGGTCGCCGCCAGAGCGCACCGGCGCGTTCAGGTGCGCGATGGAGTCGTGTGGTCATGAATTCGCACCCTGATACGAGTGGATGAATACACTCGAGCTCGTCCGACTCGCCTGGGGCAGGTTAGCGACATCTCCACTCCGAAGCGCGCTGACGATGCTCGGCGTCGTGATCGGCGTGTCGTCCGTGGTGGCTCTGGCCGGGGTTGGCGAAGGAGCGGCGCACGGACTGACCACCCAACTAGAGGGTCTCGGCGCGAACATGCTGACGGTGAACCCGGGTAGCACAACTGCGGGTCTCACGCGCCAGGCGGCCGGCTCGGCCCAAACGCTGACCCTGGATGACGCTGCTGCCCTCAGGGGGCTCACCGGTGTAGCCGCTGTGGAGCCGGAAATCGCGATGCAGGGCCATGTAGTGGCAGGTTCCGAGAACGTCACCACCTCGGTGATCGGAACGAGCGAGGAGTTTCTGGAAGTCCGTGCCTATACCATGGCCCGGGGCTCGTTCTTCAACGCGGCCTCCGATGAGGAGGCCCTGCGGTTCGCGATTCTCGGCGCCGATACGGCGGACGCGCTCCAACTTGGCTCGAACGTGATCGGTAGCACTATCTCGATCGAGCACCTGCCATTCAAAGTCGTTGGGATTCTCGACCGCAAGGGGAGTGCCGGACCTCTCAGCAACGATGATCTGGTGCTCATTCCAACCGCGACCATGCAGCACTACTTCAATTCAACCCAGAGGGTGCGGTCAATTGGGCTGAGTGTCGCGACATCGGCGCAAATCCCGATCGTCAAGTCATGGATCACAGTAGTACTCCAGCAGAGGCACGGAATCCCGCCCAAAGGAGTGGCTGACTTCACCATCGCCGATCAAGCGCAGCTGCTCGGGACGGCCACTGCGATCGCCTCGCTCCTCACCGTCTTACTGACTGGGATCGCAGCAATCTCACTCATGGTTGGCGGCATCGGAATCATGAATATCATGCTGGTATCCGTGCGCGAGCGGACCCGAGAGATCGGGCTGCGCAAGGCGGTCGGCGCCCGCGGCCGCGACATCCTCGCACAGTTCCTGGTGGAAGCGCTCACCTTGTCCGTCCTGGGCGGCGTCGTAGGCATCGTTGCGGGGATTGTCGTGTCCGCAGCCATTGCCTTGTTCGTCGGATGGAACTTCTTCTTCAGCCCGTGGACGGCTGTCGTGGCACTGGGATTCAGTGTTCTGGTTGGCTGCGTATTCGGCATGTGGCCCGCGCGCCAGGCGGCCAAGATCGATCCAATCCTCGCCCTCCGATACGAATGAAGAACGCCGACAATTCCGGACGCCAAATCGAGCGTCAGCCAACGGATACCGGCGCCCCCCTCCCCGTGCTGCGGGCTGACCCGGCCCGGGTCCGCCTTACCCTCGACGATCTAACCCGGACCGCCGTAATGCGTGCCAGGACTCGTGCCGATCTAGTCCTGGCGGCGAGTCTGCTGATAGCGGTCGCGGGCGTTTCATTCGCGGCGGGCCGATTGAGCGCACCTCCTGTCGCTGCAGGCGCACCAAGTCATGCGCCCGTAGCGCCGGGCGCCACAGCATCGAGACGTCCAGCAGCATCGCGCCATGCCACACCTTCGGTGCTTCCCTCAGATCCGCGCACGCCAACCGCATCTCTCGCTGGCAGCGGCCCGACACTGCCGACTCCAGACAGTTCTCCAACGGCCTCGTCGGCACCATCGCCATGAGGGTTGGCTCAGACCGCTGGTCGCGTCGTCCGCACGAGCCCGACCACGGCACTGGGCGTATGGTGGTTTCGCCAATCGGGGTATCGCGGCACTCAGATTTCGGAGGTGCAGGGATGTCTCGGCGTCGTGTCAGCCGCTCAATGGCGGTGGTGCTGGTGGTTGCCAGCATTCTGGGCCTCATGCCGGCGGCCGGTGGCCTGGCCTCGGCGAGCGGAGGCGGTCAGGTCCAGACTGTCGGGTGACCGGCGCCAGACCTGCCTCCGCGAGCAGGCTGCCGGCCGTCGGGAACCGGGCGCGGTCCTCGCCGATCTCGGCCACCAGCGTCGCCACGGTGATTGCTCCGGCAGCCGGAAGGCTGGCGAAGATCCGGGCGTCCGGATGGCGCGCAACGACCTCGGCGACCGCTGTCGCGTAGCCCTCGAGGATCGCTGTCACCCGCTCGAGCAGGTCGACCAGCGCCAGCGCACTCCGAACCCGTGCCCGGTCGGTGCCGCCACTCGGGGTTGCAGGATGGGCCCGGATGCGCTCGAGCAGGACGTCGGGATCGGTGCGGCCGGTGTAGCCCTCACGCTGGAGGAACCTCGCAAGACGGCTCCGCGTGAGACGGCCCGCCGCCTCCGGCGTCGGGAAGCGGCGCAGGAAGGCCAGTGTGATCGCCCGATCCAGCGAGCTGAAGAGGTGGGTCACGGCCGGGTAGTAGGTTTCCAGCACCGAGCGCAGCTGATGCTGCAGCCGGCGGTGCTCGATGACGAAGCGCTCCCGATCACGCACCAGGGCCTCGAGCTCGGCGAGCGTCTCCGAGGGCAGGCGCAGCGGACGCCACAGCGTCGCCTGGCGACGCAACTGGTCGGCCAGGCTGAACGCATCGAGGGCGTCGCTCTTGACCGGAGCTGCGCGATAGCCTTCGCGGGCCCTGGCCGCGACCTTGGGGTTCACCGGGTAGAGCGGATGGCCCCAGGCGAGCAGGTGTTCGACGAGCAGTCCCTCCCGTCGCTCCAGCGCGATCCCGACCCTGGGTGGCTCGCCAAGGACGGCCAGCGCAGCACGCAATCGCTCCAGGCCAGCCCGGTCGTGGCTGACCCGCAGCTCGAGCAAAGATCTGCCCGAGCCATCGAGCGCATGGACCTGGTGATGCTGCTCGCCCTAGTCGAGCCCGACGAAGACGTCCACGACCTGCCCTCCCTCTGACCAGCTCGTCTCGCCTTCGGCTCAGCCCACCCGGTGCGCTCATCGTTCGGTGCTCGGGGCACATCTCCCTCGGGCCGGTGGGGGCCTTGCCACCC